>CBFIBI010000004.1:0-68592 GCA_965660725.1 Opitutales bacterium | reverse complement strand
TACCCAAGTAAAATCCATTGATCAGGGTGACCTGATGCTGAGTCTCGTCCGACCCCCGACCGGCTTCATTGGCGGGACTGCCCATGGTAAAAGTGCCCGGCGGGCAGAAGATCATATCCATACTGATCGAAGCCACGGTGTGGCTTGTCGGGGTACCATCCACCACAAGTTGAGTGGGTTGGGTGGTGACCGTTCCAAAATCATTACTCACCACGAGGGTATAATTCCCATCGTGCAGGGTGCCATTTACATCCTCGATCACATAACGGTCACCCGTCGCCCCTCCGATGGGCTGACCATTCTTGTACCATTGATAATTCAAATACTTTCCCTCCGCACGGGAATGTAAGGTGATGGTCTGCCCGTTAAAAATCAGACCGGGAGCCTGTGGAGCGAAAGTAATCTCAGGCTTCAAATATTTAAGGATCTGTTCATTTAATTGAGCGGTGGTGATGGTGTTATTTTTTATCTGCGAAGCGGTCACTCCACCTGATTTCACCGAATTGGCAGTTTGGGCAACATCTGCAGTCTTAGCGGTCTTGGCAACTTCTGCAACCAGTGCCCGGGGAGTAGCGGTGATCCGTTGATCAGGAGCCAGGTGGCGCAATCCCTTGCCATCCCCATTATCAAAACGCACCTTTAAATAAAGTTCCTCATAATCCAGAAACAGTTGTGGGGGCAAAGCATTCATTCCCTGACCACCCAGAAGTACATTGTATCGCCCAATGGTTACGGGTACACGAATCGTATCCTCCTTACTTTTCCCATTCCGCCAGCGGGTCTTTCCCTCCTTATCCTGCAGGGCAAATGTAAAGCGGGCTTCTCCGTCAAAATTAATCCCGTTAATCGCAACTTTGCCAGAATAAGGAACGGGTTGGGCAGACCAAAGGAAAAGCGTGAAAAAAAGAAAAAAAATCAGAACAGGTAGGTTTTTCATAACAGAAATCAAAGGTACTAGAGAATTACACTAAATATTTAGGCGGATTGTCAAACGGGTAATCAGGTGAAGTATAAAGAGATTCCAGTTCGCTTTTTGTGGACCAGTGGATCGCCACGGGCTACGCCCTCGCGATGACAAGGTGGGGGGGAAGGAATGCAGTCAGTGGCATCGTTACAACACGCTCTTTGTCATTGCGAGGAGAGAGCGCAAGCGACCGACGCGGCAATCCGTCGTGTCTCGGGAGATGTGGACGGGTTTGTCTGTTCGCTTACTGAGGGTCAGCGGATCGCCACGGGCTTTCAGCCTTCGCGATGACAGGATTGGTATGCATTAGAACAGGGTTGCTCTGACTACTCAGGTACCGCACCGGCGTGCGAACATACTTCAGCGGCGATTTTACAGGCATCCCCAATAATTTGAGGGTAACCTTTTCCTTCAAGCAAACCAAGTGTCATAGATGCGGTAAACGAATCCCCAGCACCAACTGTATCAACCACGGACGCAGGTACACCTGAATGTTCAACAAATCCTTCAGGGACAGAGAGAATCGCACCATCCGCTCCCCGCGTCATCACCACGACATCTAATTCAAATTTAGTCCTTAATTCCCTGACGACATTTTTATCACTTATGGATACATCTATTTCACAGGCTTGGCAGGCCCGGTTGAGTTCCTCATCGCTAAGCTTTAAGACCGAGCAAAGAGATATCGAATCCCGGATCAGGGAGTCATTATAAAAGGGTGCCCGTAAGTTAATATCCAGAATACGGGGTATTTGTTGATCTTGGGCGATCGCGAGAGCTTTGCGGATTCCTGCACAGGCCGAACTTCCACGTTGACCGAGGGTACCAAAATAAAGTGCATCTGCTTTGGTCACTATTCTTTCAATCTCTTCATTCCATTCCCAATGATCCCAGGCAGCATTCTCCACAATTGTAAAGGTGGGTAGTCCATTTTTAGTAAGTTCCACATGAACGATCCCAGTGGGATAATCGTTTAAAACCTGAATCAAATCGGTGTTCACTCCATGTTTTCGGTAAACCTTTAAAAGAGCGTCACCACGCTCATCCTGCCCCACTCCGCTGACCATATGTACATTGGCACCAAGTATGGAACAATGGCATGCATAATTCGCAGTGGCTCCTCCAAATCGGGGACCATCGGGAAACAAATCCCATAGTCCATCCCCCATGGCCACAATTTGTTTTTTCATTTGGCTAATTCCATATCAATTAATTTGGCCACCTCCTTAGCAAGAAGATCCCGGCCGGCGTCGTTGTAATGAACATCATTTTTTCCAAGCTGGAATTTTGCCCGGTCTTTACCAACCAATGAATAAAGATTATTGATTACCACCCCGTGCTTTTTCATGACCGCGTGGGCAGACTGGTTAAATTTCTCTGCCTGTTCTCTTGTGACCATAAACTTAACCTTTTTTCCGAACGAATGCAGGGGGGCGTAGTCACCGCAAAAACTAGTTTGCTACCGGTTGATTTAAACTTTTCAACAATACTCTCCAAATTCTTCGCATAAGATTCGGGTGTCGCTTTATTTTCCTGTTTCCAACCATACCAATCCCAAAGCCCGAAGTTAAAATGAATCAAGTCCCATTTTTCATCACCTACCCATTGCAGGATATTTTCATAACCATATGCCGACCACCGGCAATTCGTTTTGGGGCGGTATATATTTGCTTTTCCTTCCAGTAATTTTCGAACTTTCACTCCCGGAGAAGCAAGAGATTATGCTACCCAGCCAATGACCTTTCGATCAATTTCTTCGATGCAAGCACTCCAGGAATCGGTTCCAGGGCACTCCCCTCCCATTCAATCGCAAGAATCCCCTTATACCCTGATTGCTTAATCATTTTCATAAGCCGCGGATAATCAAAGTCCGGTTGATTTCCACTTTTATCAAAGCTGTGCATCTTACATGAAACACTAACCGTGTGTGGAAGCATGGCTTGTGTTCCATCATAAACATTATTCTTAAGTTTACCGAAATCAGGCATCAGTTGAAGAGCAGGATGATTTAATTTAGTCGCCACTTTCGCTAGAAAGGCTCCCCTTTCACCCAGAGGAGAAGCTCCTGGTTCAATAGCTATGATAAGATTCTTTTTAGCCGCTTCATCTGCGAGAGGTTTCAAAGCCTCAACACTTCGCTTCAGACCATTTACTGGATCCGTACCAGGAGCTTTCAAGAAAACCCTAACCAAGGGTGCTCCCAACTGAACGGCACGATTAAATGACGCTTTAATTCTTTTAGAACTTGCTTCAAATTTGTTTTCTGATGCATCAAGTGCACCTGACATCAAAAGAAATAAATCCGTACCTGCCTGATCAGCTTTTTTGCGCATCAATGCTAGATACCTAGAATCATCCAGCTTATCCTTTGGCAGTCCACCTTCCCAAAGATCAATAGCCTTTATCCCAAACTGATCGATCGTGAACTGTGGGAAGTCAAGAGCATCCAATGATCCATTTTTGAGTAATGCCCGAAGAGAATATTGTGAAAGTCCCAGCGTAAATCTATTTTTTTTATGATGCTTGCCATGCAAGGAAAGCGAACACGCAGAGCCAGCCAATACAAGTTTGCCACTTTTATCCAAAAAAGAACGACGATTTAAGATTTTTTCCATCAGTCTATTCATTGAGGTTTTTAGGATCATATCAATAATAAATACTTAATTTTCTATAAAATATTTACTTATTTCTTTGCCAAAATCTTAGGATTCGGGAATCTGATCTTCTCCACAATGATCATCCTTTCCAATATCAGCAAAGCCTACGGGCCCAAAAGCCTTTTTTCAGATGTTTCTCTTCGTTTACTCAAGGGGGAAAAACTTGGTTTGGTCGGTCCCAATGGTGCAGGCAAGACCACTCTGTTTTCAATTATTCTTGGAGAACTGGATGCGGATAACGGAAAAGTCGAACTGGAAAGAGGAAAGTCGATTGGATTTCTCCCCCAGGAAAGTGCTCCAACTGCAGATGAAAGCGTGCTTGAATTAGCTACTGCAGTTTCTCCTGAACTTTCAGAAATTCAAAAGAATTTAAGACTCCATCCTGAGGCAGAGGATCCAATCAGAATTCATGCCCTTGAAGAATTTGCAGAACTTGAAGGTTTCACACTGGAAGCAAAAGCCAAAAAAATTCTATCCGGACTCGCTTTCGGACAGAGTGATTTTGATAAAACCGCACGAACACTGAGTGGCGGGTGGATAATGCGGGCACATCTGGCCCGCCTTCTTGTTATGGAACCCGATCTTTTAATGTTGGACGAGCCAACAAACCATCTTGATTTAGAGACATTAAGCTGGTTTCAGAACCAACTTAAAAGATATTCGGGTGCTATACTGACCATTTCCCATGATCGAGCCTTTCTTAACGGAATTTGTAACGGGATCCTAGAAATTGCACACGGGCGCCTGCATCGTTATCAAGGTAATTACGAACGCTACCTCACCCAAAAAGCAGAACGGGAAGCCCAGCACCTCGCCGCCTACCGAAATCAACAGCGCGAAATTGCACATCATGAAGACTTTATTCGTAGATTCCGTGCAAAAGCATCCAAAGCGTCCCAGGCACAGGCCCGTATTAAACAGCTTGAGAAAATGGAACGGATCCCGGCACCGGAAACTGAAGCAGAGACCCTATCTTTTCGCTTCCCCCAACCGGAAAGAAGTGGCCAACGGGTGGCAACCCTGAAGAATGTAAAGCAAGCCTACGGTGAACATGTGGTTTACGAAGGCCTAAATCTTGAGGTTGAAAAAAACGAACGAATTGTGTTGGTCGGTCCAAACGGCGCAGGTAAATCCACCCTGCTCAAAATACTTACTAATTTAGTCCCAATAGAATCGGGCATAAGGGAATTAGGACACCAAGTAAATGTTGGGTATTTTTCACAGCAACGAGTTGACTTGTTGAATATTGAAAACACGGTCCTCGATGAAGCGATGCAAAAAGTTAAAACACAGGTTCACACTCAAGACGTCAGAGGTATGCTTGGAACTTTTCTTTTCCGTGGCGATGATGTTTTTAAAAAAGTGAAAGTACTAAGTGGAGGGGAAAAAAGCAGACTTGCCCTGGTCAAGCTTTTGCTCTCCCCGCCCAACCTCATGCTGCTTGACGAACCCACCACCCACTTGGACATGCCAAGTATTGATGCAGTTATTCAAGCCCTTAAAGATTATACGGGCACCTTGATCTTTGTTAGTCACGACCTGCATTTCATTCGGGCATTGGCAAAGCGAACAATTAGAATAGAAGCTGGGAAGACCACCAACTTTGCCGGCGATTATGATTATTATTTATGGAAATCAGGGGCAGCATCCGAAAAAGAAGGGTTGGTGGAAGGCTTGCGGGATGCCAGACCAAATGAACATTCAGCAGATTCAGGCAAAGCCAAGGTGCTGAGTGCAAAGGAAAGAAGGCGGTTAAAAGCGGAAGCCAATAAAAAAGCAAACCGCGAAAAAAAACGAATGCAAGAATTGGTGGCGAAATTAGAAAAAGAAATCCTTGCTCTCGAGGAAGAACAATCGGTGGTAAATGAACAACTCGCCGACCCGGATTCCTATAACGATCCGGAAAAAGGAAAAGCACTTAACGAACATGCTTCACGGATTGCCCGCAGATTGAACGAAAGAAATTACGAGTGGGAAATCGAGGCTGAAAAATTGAGCAATCTGCAGACCGATTCTACTTAATAGCTTTTTTGGCCACAGGACCCTTATTCCAGTCCACTCATCTAACTTTTTGAGAATTTAAAAAACTGGCAACCTTAGTAAATCCAAAAGCACCGCAATCATTTGCAATCAACGCACCTCCGTCTTTGGTTATACAAACATCCTCCCCTGCCCAATCTGATTCGCTCGATCCATAAATACCCTCCCATTGTAATGTCCCTCCACGATCCACTTTGATTAGATAAATCTTCCATTGTCCGGACGGGCCGGAAATATGTCCTCTTTTTTCATACCGCTGGGTTTCATCTCCGGTTCCGGCAACGGCCAGCCATCCTCCATCCGGAGTTGAACGGACTCCCCATACTTCATCGTGAATCCATTTACCATCATAACCACGGGGTTGGCCAAAAAACCGGGTCCAGAGGACTTCCCCTTTATGATTAAGTGAAGTAAGCTCAATGTCCCAATTTTTACTCAAGTTGCCTTTGCGTGTGTGACCGGCAAGAAGAATCTCCTGATTGAATCCGGTATCCAATCCCCAATAAATAGTGTTGTAACTTTTAGCCCAGTTAATTTTTCCTGTCTGATCAATTTGCAAAAGATTGTAATCCTTAGCCTCCTCATCTTTAGGATGACAGGCCAAAAGAAAATGAGAGCCCGACTGTTCAATTCTGTATCCCGAGGATGTGTAAGCTGATAAATCCTTTTTCCATTGATCATTTCCATCCATATTCGTTTTAATTAATATTCCCTTACCCCAGTTCAAAAAAGTTCCCTCGGCTAATCCATCCCGGTATCCTGTCGCCCAGATATCTCCATTTTCGGCCTGGGTCACGCCCTCGAATGCATCTTCCTTTCCGAGATTCCATGTGCGTTTCCAAATGGTATTTCCCGATCGTGCATCAACTTTGATTAATGCTGCATCCAATTCCAAGCTTCCAGCCACTAAATAATGTCCATCACTTGTTTCCATTACACAATTACCCAAGTTGTACCCTTTTTTACCAAATTCTTTTTTCCAAATTAATTTTCCAAACCGATCAGTTTTAACCAGAAAAATCCTTGCAGTTCGGTCTTCCACAAAACCGGTTTCACCAACCATTAAAAAACCAAGGTCACTAGTTTGAATAACATAATGAGGATGGCTCTCCTCGCCGCTGCCGTTATATGAATAATGCCAGGAAACTTGTGGTGCCCGAATGATTTCACCTTGTTTATCACTCGATGAAGTTTCCAGCGAAAGTAAAGTATTAGCTAAGCAAAGCAAAAGCAGTGTTAGAAAAAGAACCGGTTTTTTACTCATTACAAAAAGAAAGCTCACAGCTTTGGTATTAGGCATGAAAAGATTGAATCAGCATCTCCTGCAAACGCTCTTTATCGACCGCTGAGGTCTTGGCGATAAAACCACGGGCATGTGCAAAATGAACATCGGACTCATTTTCCAACTTACAGAAATCCATCCGCCCATCATCATTATATCTTCTCATTCCGTATCCCTCTCCCCGGCTATCAGGGGATAGAATTGCAATAATCTCTTCCTCCAATCCAAGAGAACGGACCTGGTAGCCCAACACATCAGATGCATCTTCCGGAAGCGAATCATTGCGGGGTAAAAATAGTATTTTAAACGCATCCCCTCCTTTCTTTAAATTCCAGACTTCAGTAAATTTGGAAACTTCGTTTAGTTTTGAACGCAGATTGGTTATAAATTTAACCAAGTCTGAACCAATCATTCTCATCACTTCCCAAACTGGTTCCCCTGGATGATGCTCAGTCTGAGCGGCGAAATTCTTGAGCAATGTAATGTCCAGAGGAGAGTTTAATTTTGCCAATGTATCACGATCCATATCAAGCCACTCGGCGGTATCTTTCGGACCACGACAGTCGAACCATTCAGCCACTTCAAGCCAGGGGCAGAACTCGCGTGCATCCTCGTAAATCTCCAGGTATTGAAGAACCAGAGACAAGGCACAGGTGGGTACATAATCTCGGGGAAACTGATGATGATCGAAATTAAGTTTTTCTGGCTTGTGCTCTCCACCGACATCCAGTACCGCAATACTTAAATCATCCAGATCTGAACTGCTGGGCTCTCTTCTAAAAATAGAAACCGGGCTTTTGTACAGAAGAACGGAACAGGCGAGAAAATCGTCTTTATGGGCACCTCCAGGGTGTGTAATGATAGATGAAATCATAGGGATGAACGGTGTCGATCAGGCATGGAATGTCGAATCGAAAAATCAAAATTGGGAACTTTTCAATTTTTAAGATTCAAAGAAAGATCTCCTTGTCCAATTACAGAGCTTGCTCTATGGTAATCTTTTGGTCGCAATGCGACCTAAGCTGTGGTGGTAGGTGGTTCAATTGTTTTCATAACTATGAATGCGTGGGACCTTCTGATATCGCAGGTGTGTTTCAAAACTTTTTATCGTGATCCAACAATTCATTCAATCGTGTTTAAATTAATTTACAGAAAATTCGGAAATCGAATTCATGCGAAAGACGATGTTCTTTCCGGACTGACCGTTGCCCTTGCGTTGGTTCCTGAAGCGGTTGCGTTTGCCATCATTGCCGGAGTTACTCCAATTATTGGATTATATGCCGCCTTTATCATCTGCTTAGTCACTGCAGTTCTTGGTGGCAGACCAGGAATGATCTCGGGAGCCACCGGTGCACTGGCAGTAATCATGGTTTCATTGGTCATTCTGGGAAATGAAAAAGGAGAAGCCCTGGGGCTGGGCCCGGATATGGGCACCCAGTACTTATTTGCCACAGTCATCCTAATGGGAATCATTCAAATTGGATGCGGTATTCTTAAGCTTGGACGATTTGTCAGACTCATTCCCCAGCCAGTGATGTTTGGATTTGTTAACGGACTGGCCATCGTAATTTTCGAAGCCCAATTCCCCATGTTTACTGAAAGTCCGACCACGCCTAGTTCGTCCTGGCTGGAGGGTAACGACTTATACCTCATGCTCGGCCTAGTCTTTCTAACCATGGGAATCATTCATTTCCTGCCTAAACTGACCACACAAATCCCATCCTCCCTTGTTGCAATTGTATCTATCAGCTGTCTTGTAATCGGTTTGAATTTAGACACACTGGTGGTTCGAGATATGGCATCGATCGGGGGAGAGTTACCTAGCTTGGTCTCATTCACTCTACCATTTAACTGGGATACCCTGCAGTTCATTGCTCCCTTTGCATTTATTCTCGCTGCAGTTGGACTGATTGAATCCCTGATGACCCTTACCCTAATCGATGAACTTACCGAAACCAGGGGAAACAGTACGCGAGAATGCCTGGGCCAGGGAGCGGCGAATGTGATCACCGGATTCTTTGGAGGAATGGGAGGATGTGCAATGATTGGTCAAAGTATCATTAATATTCGATCCGGAGGCCGTGGTCGGTTATCCGGAATCGCCGCGGGTACTTTTTTACTGTGCTTTATTCTTTTTGCCAGTTCTCTAATTGAAAGAATACCGTTAGCCGCCCTGACCGGGGTTATGTTCATGGTGGTTATCGGCACCTTCGAGTGGTCTAGTTTGCGGATCCTTCGTAAGATTCCCAAAACGGATGCATTCGTAATCATTCTGGTTTCTGGAATTACTGTGATCACTCACAATCTAGCCCTCGCGGTTATCAGTGGGGTTATTGTTTCAGCTCTTGGATTTGCATGGAAATCAGCTCAACACATCCATAGAAATTCAGAAATTAAGGATGATGGCTCAAAAGTTTATTTCCTCCATGGCCCTTTATTTTTTGGTTCAATCACAGATTTTAACCAGGGATTTAACCCGGCTGAGGATCCTGAAGAAGTAATTGTCGACATGATGGATTCACGTGTCTGGGATCATTCCGGATTGGAGGCAATTCATAAATTAGGTGCACGTTATCAGGCGGTTGGAAAAACAGTTAAATTACAACACATAAGCAGCAACTGTCACAATTTGCTTAAGAAAGCAGGCAGTATGGTGGACATTATTGTTCTTCCCGATGACCCAAGCTATCATGTTGCCAACCTTATTAAATCCGACCGAATGCCCTCCGCTCGTCAGTAATTTCCTGAAAAGGTACAGGCACTACTTTCAAATTTGGCTAGCTTGAAAAGTTCTTATTAGATAATTTCTATTCATCTAGTGTCGCTAAAGCTATTTATTTATACCAGAAATTTTTTTGATCGGATACTATGAAATTTAGCAATCACTGATGACTCCCAATTGCAATTAGTGCTTCCCGTATTGAGAGTATGGATTCGTAAGCGAAGTCGTAAAAATCCTTCCGTACATGGGCTTCGCTTAAAATTTCCACCGCCGCATCACTATCTCCTGAGTTTAAAAAGGAAGCAATTAGATGATTAAGTAGAGAGGTTTTCACAAATTAAAGCACTTTAGACTTTTATCGTATTTTACTTTTCGTTTGGAAGAACAACTCTCATCTTTCATTCGTCCTTACTAATGTCATTTCATTTAGCTAAAACATAACTCTCCGTATACAGCTCATAAATGACCATTCACTAATTTTCCTTGATTATCCTTGGAAATTATCAATGAATCATCTTCTTTTACCTAAATCCTTCACTCCTGTTTTATCATGGCCATACAAATCAAAAATAAATCTAAAGTTGAAATCGGTGTTGTTCCCACCCACCTAATGTTTGTAGGTGCACTTGCACCAGATGAATCCGGAAAACTGCCCCGTACAAACTCGGGTGATTTAAAAATCGTATCGGGAATGCGACTACTATGCCGGACATCTCCGGTAAAATTGAATAATGTCCAAGTCACACTCTTTCCTGGAACTGATAGTAAGGACTTGGATGATATGTTTAAAGGGTTGCGGTCCCTTAAGCTACAGGTTCACTTGATTATGATGGTCGGTGGCGCCAACCCGCTTAATCCAAAAGATGAAGATGCGGTCGTCGAGATGTTAAATTCCGGTCTTGCTGTTGCCAAAAAATACAAAGTCAAACATGTATCCTCCACATCCTTCGAGGAATGGCTCTCAGGTAAAAAACTCAAGGGCAAGGCATTTGACAACGCCATTAAACAGGTTATCAAACTTCACGCTCGATGCTACAAAGAATCAGCCCTAGAAAAAAGCTCCGTCGTTGCCTGGCACTTAGAATTTTTACGAGGTGTTGAATTCCAGAATTTCACCAATGCGGCAAAAGCTGCCAAAGTGGTTACTGGAATTAATAAAAAAATTAAGAAAAAATTCTTCAAAGTTATGATCGACGCAGCCCATTGCGGTGATTCGGACTTATCGGTTTCTGAAAACGAAAAAGTTATCAAGGAATTGGCAAAAGCGGATGCTCTTGGAATCTTTCACGCTTCGGCAAAAACGACTCGAGGTTGCCTGACCACCGACGATGGCTGGATCGGTGCCCTCCTTGCTGCCTATGCCCCTACCGGCAAACTCAAGCATGTTTTTGTCGAACTCTTCCATCATCAGGACCCAGCCCTCGCACCTCTGCGCAAAGCAGTAAAGGGCCACGGTGTTGATACCACGGATGGTCGAACTTATAACAAAACAGTTACCGACGGAATTATCGATGTGGCCCATCGCCTTAATAATTTGGCTGCCCGTAAATTGATCAAAAACTAATAAAAACTTGATTTCGATAGAGGAAGTGCCTCCGGGCACCCACTGACTTTATTTTTGCAGGTTAAATCTATGAAAATATCTATCATTACTTTGCGAAAATGACTATTAGTCGAAACAAATTTCTTACCTTCGGAGCAGTTGCCACTGGAGTTGCCTTACTGGATTCAAACTCCTCCGCCGAAATAAAATCATCCCTTTCGTTCCAAGGAAAGGGATATAACTTTAAGCTTCCTGATTTCCCAAAAGGGAGTCGACTTCTCTTTCAGGGTGATTCTATAACTGATATGAAATGGGGTCGTAACCAGGCTGATCGAAATCATTACCTCGGGCATAGTTATGTCTTCCTGATTGCAGGCCGTCTCGGAATGAATATGCCCGATGCAAACCTTGAATTTTTCAACCGTGGAATCAGTGGGAATAAAGTATCCGATTTGAAAGCACGCTGGCAAAAAGATGCTATTGATATGAAGCCCGACCTTCTAAGTATTTTAGTGGGAACCAATGATGTGGCCATGAAATTTCGTCACCCGAATAAGAAAGTTACCCCTGATGCTTTCCAAAGAGACTACCGATATATTCTGGAGACCAGCCTTAATGCTAATCCAAAACTTCGTCTCGTTTTGCTCGATCCGTTTGTTCTCCAATCAGGCCGGCTCAAAAACCAACAGGCTTACTCGACCCGCCGTAAAGAGACTGATAAAATGAGAGAGGTGGTAGCAAAGCTTGCCATGGATTATAAAGCTGCCCATCTTCATACCCAGGATCTATTTGATCAGGCTGCCAGGGCAACCAGTCCAGAAAACTGGATTTGGGACGGTATTCATCCCCTACCCCAAGGTCACGAATTAATTGCAAGGCACTGGTTAGATGTAGTCGCAACCCGCTGGCCAAAAACATAAGTTTTAAATCAATTATATATGAAAGTCTTCATTACGATTTTTTCTATAATTCTATCTGTATCTGTTACCGGATCGATATCTTACGCACAGTCTAAGCAATTGACCTCTAGCAATGAGGTTTGGGACGGGAAAAAAACCTCTTTTCATGGCTTTGATCAGTATAACTTCCCTCTTGAGGGTATTGGCTGCCGGGTTGTTGTGCCCAAGAAAATTGCCGACGGCAAACCCTGGGTTTGGCGGGCAAGGTTTTTTGGACATGAACCACAGTTTGACCTAGCCATGCTCAATCGAGGATACCATGTCGTGTACTGTGATGTAAGCGGACTCTTTGGAAACAACGAGGCAGTTAGCAGATGGAATAAATTTTATAATTACCTCCGTTTTGAACATCTATTTTCTGACCGGGTGATTCTTGAAGGAATGTCGAGGGGTGGACTGATCGTTTACAATTGGGCTGCAGCCAATCCAGATAAAGTTGCCGCCATTTATGCCGATGCACCGGTTCTCGATTTTAAAAGCTGGCCCAAAATCAACCCAAACATTCTGAAAGTGTACGGTTTTAAAAACGAACAGGAAGCCAAGGCATATAAAAACAACCCGGTCGATAATTTGGCACCGTTAGCCAAGGCAAATATTCCCATTATTCATGTTGTGGGGATGTCTGACAAAGTTGTCCCGGCAAACGAAAATACCCTTATTGCTGAGCAAAGATATAAGAAACTGGGTGGCAGAATGAAGGTGATTCGTAAGGAAGGCGTAGGACACCATCCTCACTCTCTTAGGGATCCGAGTCCGATCGTGGAGTTTATAACTAAGCAAGCTCAGGGATCGGCAAATCTGCCAGCAGAAAAAATTGTCGGGCGTAAAAACTTCATCCTAAGGGGAAGTTTTATCAATAGCCGAATTCAGTTTGAGCAGGAAAAAGTGGGGCATGTCGCCTTTATTGGTGGATCCATTACCGAAATGAACGGTTACCGACCCATGGTCTGCTCTATGCTAAAAAAACGCTTTCCCAAAACAGACTTCACTTTTACCCAAGCCGGTATTAGTTCAACCTGCTCGGACACGGGTGCCTTTCGTTTTACTAATGATGTACTTAGCCAAGGTCCTCTGAATATTCTTTTTGTGGAATTTGCAGTCAATGATGATCAAGACGCTCAGCTAGATTACAAGGATGCCTTGCGTGGAATGGAGGGAATGATTGCACAAGCCAGAAAGCATAATCCATATGTTGATATTGTTATGACCTTTTTTACCAATCTAAATATGCTCTCTCAACTGGATCAGGGGAAAAAACCACCATCTATTCACGCTCACTCTCAGGTTGCCAAGCACTATGGTGTCTCCGTGAATAATATCGCACAGGAATTATCCGATCTGATCAAAGCGGGAAAAATGGACTGGAAAAAATACGGTGGAGTTCACCCAAACAACTATGGAAACACTATGTGTGCTTCAATGATTTCGAATGCACTCCTTGATGCATGGTCTAAACAGTTTTCCCCGAGCATAAGAGCACAACCTTACCCGACAGTCAGCCAGATCGACCCATTTAGTTATGTAAACGGAAGATTTCTTAACCCAGAACAGGTAGAGACTGATAAATATTGGAAAAAAGGAATACCCAACTGGTCCAAAGAGAACAAAGGAAAAGTAAGGAGCCGATTTCTTAATGTGCCCCTCATTTACGCCAATCAAGCAAATGCAAAATTGAAAATAAAATTTAATGGCACCGCCATTGGTGCTTACATGCTCGCCGGTCCGGATACTGGAATTATACGCTGCACAATTGATGGCAAAATGACCAAAGAGATTGATACATTACATCGCTACAGTGGATTTAACTATCCCATGACTGTTATGTTCTTCAGAGAATTAAAAGACGATGAGCACATGTTAGAACTTGAAATTCTCGAAAACCGTAAAGGAAGAATACGAGAAGGTGGGGAAGCCCTTCGTGTCATTCACTTTACAGTAAATTAAATACTAAATTTTAATGTCCTAATTTTTTTGCTTTTTGATATTTAAACCATAGTTTATATATCAATTCATGCTATCCACCAATGATCAGAAATACAATGTTCCTGGATTAGACCGTGCACTTTCAATTATCGAGTTGCTAAACGAAAACGCCACAGGACTTTCAGTGAATGATGTGGCTGCCATTCTCAAGTTACCGGTTAACAGCGTATATCGTATAATGTCTACGCTTGAGCGTAGAAAATATGTTAAAAAAAGCAAAGCAGGGCCCTGTTTCATCCTTTCAGAAAAGCTTTTAAAGTTAGCCACTCCAGTTACCGGAGATCCCTCCTTTATTGAATTAGCGATCCCTCTTCTCTATCAATTAAGGGACGAGACAAAAGAAAGCTTACTTGCAGGAACTTTTGTAAAAAACGAAGGCATCGTATTAGAACAAATCGACGGTTTGTACAATTTTAGTTTTAAAGTTAAACCTGGACTTCGTTTTCCTCTTCACACCTCAGCTCCTGGGAAAGCTTATCTAGCCAGCCTTACTGAAAAAGAAACAGATAAAATCATTTCAGAACTTGAACTTACTCGCTTTACTTCGAAGACAATCACAACGATATCAAAACTGAAAAAAGAGATTAAACAAATTCAAAAAGTCGGCTTTGGTGTGGATATGGAAGAAGAAATGGAGGGACAAATCTGCATTGGATCGGTTGTAAAAAACAGACAGAACAATGTAGCAGGAGCAATTTGGTTAGTCGCTCCTTCAGGCAGAATGGACGGAAAAAAAATAGAACAAACAGGTCGTTTAATCAAACAATCGGCAGATCAAATTTCCACCAGCTTAGGTTATCTTTCTCTGGCAGTTGCTTAGTCCTAAATTGTCCCTAATCGAATCTTTGTTAAAATGAAAATATGAAACTCTTCTTCCAACCCTACAATCTTCGCTTGATGATCAAAGGATTCAGCATTATTGGCTTTTGGCTGATAACTAATGGATTACTTGGGGTTGAAAATCCTTCATTTTGGAAAAGTGAAATCAAACCACTCCTTGAAGAGAACTGCTGGAAATGCCACGGAGCGGATAAAGTGCGTGCAGAATTAATCCTTACCACTAGGGAAGGCGTTCTTAGAGGGGGAGAGGTCGGTCCGGCAGTTAATTTGCAAGATCCGGCAAGTAGCCTGATTCTCAAAATGGTTTCCTACAAGGATGAAGATCATCAAATGCCCCCCATCGGAAAATTGCCCCAGGAAAAAATTGATAACTTAACCAAGTGGATTGAAATGGGGCTCCCTTTTCCCAAGGAAGATGAGATTGAACCAAAAAATACCCATAGTCATGCAAGTACCACGGAGGTTAATGATGTAACAAAATCACACTGGGCATTTAAATCACCCGTTGACCATGATGTGCCCAGTGGACTGGATAGTGAACATCCAATTGATCGTTTTATTCGCCAGAAACTTGATAAAGAAAACTTACCTGTCAACCCTTTGGCTTCAGACCATGAAATTCTGCGGCGGGCAAGTTACGATCTAGTTGGTCTCCCTCCCTCCATTGAACTGGTCGAAGAATATTTAAGTGACAATAATACCAATAAATTTGATAAGCTTGTAGAGACATTATTAGCTTCCCCGCACTACGGGGAAAAATGGGGAAGACATTGGCTTGATCTCGTTCGGTATGCCGAAACCAATGGGTATGAGCGGGACGGAAATAAACCTCAGGTATGGCGGTACCGGGATTATGTCATCAATTCGTTTAACCAAAACAAACCTTACGATCAGTTTATTTTGGAGCAACTTGCAGGGGATGAAATTGAAAACCCAAGTGCTGCAGCAATCACCGCAACCGGATTTCACCGACTGGGCATATGGGACGATGAACCCGCCGACCGGGTGCTTGCCCGATATGATTACTTGGATGACATTGTGCGGACCACCACGGAAGTTTTTCTAGGAATGACTGTCGGGTGTGCAAGATGCCACGATCATAAAATTGATCCAATCCCGACTAAGGACTATTACTCCATGCTGGCCTTTTTTGCCAACATCACACCACATGGCAAAAGAGAGGAAAATTTAGTTGAGGTCAAAGATTCTATTGGGAATATCACTTACCAAAATGAAATCGAGGTATGGAACAAGCAAAGAAATCATTTGCAGAAGCAAATTGTTGATTTTGAAAAGAAATTTCTCACCAAATACAATAGTGATGAGTCCATTCTTAAGACAGAAAAAACACGGGCCAAACCAGTCATTTTGTTACAAGACGCAACAGGTAAAGGCAACCAATGGAGTTATCTGGAAAGGAAACCAAGTCCTGACTGGATTGAAGTAGGGTTTGATGATAGAGAATGGGAAAGTGGCATTGGTGGTTTTGGGACTAAGGGAACACCCGGTTCTCAAGTTCGCACCGTTTGGAAAAGCAAAGATATATGGTTGCGTACCACCTTCCGGCTCGCAGCCATCCCGAAAACCTTACGGATGACCCTTCATCACGATGAGGATGTGGAAGTTTACTTGAATGGTAAACTCGTTTTTCAAAATACCGGCCATGTATCCAAGTATCAGACACATGACATTAGCCGTGAAAGTGCTGATGTGCTTCAAACTGGTAAAAATGTTGTCGCCGTGCACTGCAGACAAACCGTGGGCGGACAGTTCATCGATCTTGGTCTCGAATGTTTTGAAGAAGCAGTTGACCTTGTGGGACTCATACGTAAGCACGGAAATAAATTAATGGGTGATGGGCCACATAAGCAGTACAAAAACAGAATCCGGGAACTTGAAAGGCATTTACCCACTAAGCCCAAGTCTGATTATTACAAAGTACTCTCGGTCGCGGAGAAGGGTGAACAGGTGACCAAAATTCTTCGCCGAGGAAACCCTGCTCTCGAAGGAGAGGAAGTTTTTCCCGCTTTCCCGGCTGTCCTAAGCCCACCGGAACCAGTCATACAAAAGCTTACAAAATCATCCGGAAGAAGAACCACCTTGGCCAAGTGGATTGGTTCCAAAGATAATCCGATATCTGCCCGGGTGATGGTCAACCGAATTTGGCAATACCATTTTGGTCGGGGAATTGTCCGCTCCTCAAGTGATTTTGGATATCAGGGAGACTTACCCACGCACCCCGAACTCCTTGATTGGCTCGCTGTTAGGTTCATGGAGTCTGGTTGGGACATCAAAGCGATGCATCGTTTAATCATGAGTTCAGATGCTTACAAAAGATCCTCCATGCCAAATGATCAAGCCCTTGCAAAGGATCCATTAAACCAAATGTTTTGGCGCTATGATATGAGAAGATTAACTTCGGAAGAAGTCAGAGACTCGGTCTTAAACGCCTGCGGTACCATTAACCTCGAAATGGGAGGACAAAGCGTGACACCTCCGGTTCCCGACATTATCCTTGCAGGCTCTTCGGTGAAAGGAAAAGGCTGGGGGCCCTGCACTCCCGAACAAGCCAACCGTAGAAGCGTCTATGTTAAAGTAATGCGTTCCATGCAAATGCCTTTGCTGATTAACCATGATATGGCAGATACCGACTCAACCTGCCCAGTCCGATTTAATACCACGGTTCCCACACAGGCTCTTAATATGCTGAACGGAAGATTTATGAATGACTCTGCCAAGTCATTTGCAAAACGTCTGCAAACTGAGGCAGGAAGAGATCTTAATAAACAAGTTGAACACGCATTAAAACTTGTATTTTCACGCAGTCCAAATTCAGATGAAATTGATGCTGGCGTTAATATGATAAAAAGCATGAAAGATAAATTTAATCTTTCAGAACAAGAAGCATTGGATCGCTTTGCCCTACTAGCTTTAAACCTGAATGAATTTGTTTACCTTGATTAATTATGAACGAAAAACCAGAAAACACATTTTGTAACCGTACTCACCGCAGGGAATTCCTTAAAGATATTGGTGGAGGCTTTGCTTCGCTTGGACTGACCGGAATGCTTGCTCAGGACGGATTCTTTGCAAACAAGGCAATGGCTAGTGGTGCATCATCCTTTGTGAATCCGCTTGCTCCGAAAAACTCGGCTTTCCCGGGAAAAGCGAAGTCAGTTATTTTTCTGTTCATGTACGGTGGACCCAGCCAAGTGGACACTTTTGATTACAAACCCGACCTCTATCCATTAGATGGAAAGACAATTAAAGTAAAAACATTTGGACGTGGAGGAAAAAGAAACGAAAGTCGGGTGGTTGGTCCAAAGTGGAAATTCAAACCTTATGGAGAATGTGGTAAGTATGTATCCGATCTTTTTCCCCATGTCGGTTCATGTGTTGACGATATTGCATTTCTACACTCCATGAAAGCCGAGTCCCCCATTCATGGATCCGCCATGCTGATGATGAATGCAGGCAACCTTCTCTCCGGACACCCATCACTTGGTTCCTGGGTAAACTACGGGCTGGGAAGCGTTAATGAGAACCTGCCAGGCTATGTAGTAATGCTCGACAAAACTGGTGGTCCAATCAGTGGCGCAAAAAATTGGTCGAGTGGTTACATGCCGGCAAGTTACCAGGGAACAGTACTTCGCTCACAAGGATCCCCAATTCTCGACCTGGAGAACTCTCACGGCATACCGCGCCCACAACAGCGCACCCTGTTGGATCACCTGAGAACAATGAATGAGGGTCACCTATCCGAACGATACGACAACACAAATCTAGCCGCCCGGATAGCATCTTATGAACTTGCTTATAAAATGCAGGCTTCTGCTCCGGAGGCAGTTGATGTGGACAAGGAACCAGCATATATCAAAGACTTATACGGTATGGATGGTTCAAATACCGAAGACTTTGGACGCAAATGTATACTCGCAAGAAGACTGGTTGAACGAGGAGTACGCTTTATCCAAATTTATTCAGGTGGTCACCATAACGACAATAATTGGGATGCCCATGGCGATCTGGTTAAAAACCATTCCTATCATGCCGGAAATACAGACAAACCGATTGCTGGCTTGCTCAAAGACTTAAAACAACGTGGACTGCTCGATGAAACTCTTGTTGTGTGGGGCGGTGAATTTGGCCGTCAACCAACCGCAGAATATAGAGAAGGAACCGGACGCGATCACAACTCATGGGGATTCACAATGTGGATGGCTGGTGGCGGTATTAAGGGTGGAGTGAGTGTCGGCGAAACCGACGAGCTTGGAAGCCAGGCTGTCAAGGATCGTTTTCATGTCCGCAGATTGCATGCAACAATTCTAAATCAGCTGGGCTTGGATCCTAATAACCTCTCCTACTTCCATGGAGGCCTCGATAAGAGCCTAGTGGGTGTGGAAGGTGCCGAGCCAATCCACCAGGTGATTGCATAAAAATCCCATTGGGTAGCTTATTCACCTAGTTTAACTTGTGACATCTGCCATTTTAAGGCAGAAAGAATACATGCATTTGAATTCTGCAAACCCTCTGCTTATAGATGTGCCGTTCACTGATTGGCAATTTGACCAGCTACCATCCTATAGGGTTGAACAAATAAGAGAGTGGATATTTGATAAAGGAATTCTTTCATTTAAGAATATGACCAACCTGCCAAGAGGATTAAGGCAGGAACTTGGAGAGCAGTACGACCTAACTCCAATGGAAACTGCCAGGGAACAGGGTTCAGCAGACACCACCCAAAAATTTCTTTGGAAGTTGAGGGATGAACAATATATCGAAAGTGTTTTAATTCCGGCAACCGAAGGCACAAAGGGAGTAAGAGCTTCAAGGTTAACCCTTTGTGTTTCCACCCAGGTTGGATGTGCCCTTGGCTGTAGGTTTTGTGCTAGTGGATTAGATGGTTTGAAAAGAAATTTGACGACTGGAGAGATTGTTGGACAAGTCATTTTAGCCAAGAACAAGGCAGGCAAACGAATTGATAACCTTGTCTTTATGGGAATGGGCGAACCACTGGCCAACCTGCCTGCACTGTTACCAGCACTTGACATAATACTTGATCCCAAAGGCTTGGGAATAGGAGCCAGACACATTACTCTTTCGACAAGCGGGTTGGCACCTAAAATACTTGAACTTGCCAAATACCCTGCACAAATACGGCTAGCTATCTCACTACATGGCGGAGATGATCAGACTCGAGAAAAAATTATGCCTATTAATAAACGCTACCCGATGAAAGACTTGCTTGAATCATGTGAAAAATTCATCGAAGAGCGCAAAAAAATGATCACTCTGGAATATATCCTAATTAAAGGAGTGAATGATGACCTGAATCAGGCAACCCTGCTGGCAAAACATGCACGACGACTAAATGCAAAAGTTAACCTGATACCCTACAATAAAGTTGATGGCCTAAAATGGGTACGACCCGAAATAAGTCGAATTAAGGCTTTTCAAAACCAAGTTGAAAAAGAAAAAGCGCCAAGAGTCACTTTGCGTATGGAGAAAGGACATGATATTGACGCCGCTTGCGGGCAGCTTCGATTACGGGAATCAAATTCGCTTCAATAACATATCGCGAATCACACCCCTGGTTGCAAAAGTGGTTAATCCGAGCGGTACAGACATTTCTATTTCACCAAATCTCATACCTACTTTGCGACCTTCAACCTCGACATCAATAACCTGTGCGTCATCAATCCATACACTTATTTCACTTTCGGTAACACGCAGACGGACATCGTACCAGCGATGATCTTCAAAAATAAATGCATCTCCCGTTTCATTTTCAGATGCATCAAAATCATCTATACTTGAAATGCCAATAAGTGAGCCACCCCAGCCTCCTAAAATTAGAGTAGCGTGGGAATCTTTATACGGAAAGGTAAGCCCACAAAAAAAATCACTACCCATTGTCCTTTTGGCTTTCAAAAGAATTTCATAATTTTTCACGGGCAATGGTGGACCTTTCCAATGTATTCCTGAAAGTTCTGCGCCCATCTCTAATACAAGGCTTCCATTATCGTCAATTACGATATTACCCTTTCCTGCGTAGTCAGTTTTTTCCCAATTATCCAAGCTTGAACCATTAAATAACCAGGTTTCAGTTGAAACTTTCGGAGAAATAAAATTTTTCTCGGGCATGCATCCCAAAAATGACATACAAATAAGATAACAAAGTAGATTTTTCATTTTTAATTTTATAGTCTAAACCAAATCTCTATCTTCATTGTAATCAGCAAAATCGAGACAAGACAACGCCGATCTGACTCAAAGTAAACTAAAATATTTGAGGGTAATAAAATTTAATTTTTTGGTCTCTCAATAACCTCGATTTCATAGCCATCTGGAGCATCGACAAAAGCGAAAATTGATCCCGATGAGCTTTGCGTTGGTCCATCGCTTAACTTTTCGCCTACAGACTCAACATGAGCCTGAAATGCAGTCATACTTTCCACTTCAAATGCCAGATGCATTAAATCTTCCTGAACATGAACGGGCCCTGATCCAGGGAAATATGTCAGTTCTATTTCTTCATCACTATTTGGAACAGCTAAAAAGACTAATTTAGAACCACGTGGGGATTCGTGATTACGAGTTACTTCCAAGCCAAAAACTTTGTTATAAAAATCAACGGATTCATCCAGATCACTGACACGCATTCTAGTATGAAGAAATTTAGATACAATCGAGCTCATTCAAAAGTAAAACTATGTGGTCTTAAAATGAAAAAGTAACTTTGTTTACGCCTGCATCTGAGCATGCATTAAGCACACTGATTGCCGATTGGTGTTCGGCAATACCAGAACTTTCAATCTGAACTTTTAGCTCAGCCTCTGCTTTTGTTTTAGCTCCTGAACTTATCAATTGATCACGCATTCCTTTTTGAACCTTAAGGTTTGCAACTAAGTCAGGCATTTCAAAGTCGAGTCCGTCCTCTATTTCAGAGCCATTAAGATAAACTTCACCCTGGTCCCCGATTTTAACATTGAGCATATCCATCGGTGTAATATCACTGCTTTGAGGTTTCCCGGGTAGTTGAATAGACAATTCTGCTTCGGGCTGCTTAAGCATGGTTGTAACCATAAAGTAAATTAAAAGAAGAAAGGTAACATCGATCATTGGAGTAAGGTCAACCTCGTCCTCATCTGCCAATATTTTCTTTAACGAGTCCATTTTCTAAGAAGCACCACCGGCAACTTGCCAAGTCCCGAAAATTATATCTGCTTGCCCTGCATTTCCAATTACTTTCATTACATCTTGAACCACTGCATGCGTTACTTTTGGATGAACACGCAAGAAGACTTTCCAATCTGGATGCCTTTTAACAGCTGTGCCAATTGCCTCCATATCGATTTCCTGTTCTCCCCAGTAAAATTTTTGGCCTAGTGGTGTTTCATCAATACTGATGATTGTACGTGGAGGTGGTTGCTCTTTAACACTTGAATTACCGGCAACAGGTAAGGCAGATAGCTCTATGTATTGCTCGGACATTCTCTGAGCAACAACCATAAAAAAGACGATCAGAAGAAAAACCACATCGATCATAGGAGTCAAATCCGGTGAGTCATTTGACTCGGGTGGCTGATACCTACTCATCTGATTATATCAAACAAAATTGGTTTTAGAATAAATTACGCAGGGGGCATTGGTGGAGCCGGAGCTTCAGGAGCCGGTGGCAAGCCTTCTGCTGCAGGTTCTTCTTCATAATATTGCTCTTCACCACCATCGCCGAACCCACCTCTTGCAGCACGAACTAAAGTGAACACCATTTCTCCAGCAACCCGATTAACTTCCGCAACAATTGTTCCAAATTTTGTTTTGTATATAAAGTAAGAAATTAAAGTTGGGATTGCCACAACTAGACCCGCTGCAGTTGTCCATAGTGCACTACCAATATTACCGGCCATCTTTTGGCTCGATTCACCACCCATTCCTGAACTTTGAAGTACCTGGAATGCTCCAATCATACCGGTAACAGTACCAAGAAGTCCAACCATCGGAGCTATTGAACCAACAGTATTTAGCAAATTAATCCAGGTGAATGGTTTTGCTAATTCAAGTCCAGAACTTTCTTCTAAACCTTTTTCAATTGATTCAATATCAAGTTCATCATCCTGAATTCGGGCCAATCCACCTTTCAACACAGATGTAACAGGTAATTTATATTGTTCACACAATGCCATGGCACCTTCTACATTCAAATTCTGCAACTCCTGCATAATTGGCTGCACGACGTCTTCCTTTACAAATGCTTTCTTTCGAATGGCAATACCATTGTATATGATAAGGGTAAACCCAGCCAAAATAAGAATAATAAAAGGAACTAAGAATGGTCCTAAATTATCAACCAAGGCACTTCCAAAGCCTTTTTGCTGAGCGTGAGCAAGATTTGCGAAAAAACTAGGAGATAAACTGGCAAAGATTATTCCCAATATGCTTAATTTACGGTTGAAGCCTAATTTCATAATGTTGATTAATTTGTTTTATCTAGAATTACTTGTCGGACAGAAAGGGTCAAGAACAGGATTTTTAGGATGCAGGCAAGCTAGCCAATCTTTTTTCGCTTTCAGATGACCATTTTGTACCATCATAAAATATTTTTACTTGCTTATAAACATTTCTGGCAGCTTCATTAAGATTTAGTTTCTCATAAGCATCGCCAGCCATCATTAAAGACTCGGGCAACCAATCAAGGCCCACTCGAGCACTTACTATTCCCTCCGTAACTTCGAGGACCGATTGGCGATAATATTCTGCGGCTTTAATATCATTGCCAGCCTGTTCAAACTGACGGGCATATTGAACACGTAAAAGAGCACGGATTAGTTTATAAAGTGAGTATTCGTTCGTCTGTCTCGCGGGTGGTTTTTCATCCAATTTTTTCACAGACTGCATCGCTGTGTTGAAAATCTTACCAGCCGGCTCTCGATATCGAGCATCTTTTAATGCAGCCCTCGAATATGTTTCATATAATTTGATGTAACAATAGATCGGCCAAATTTCGACAATCTTTGAATATGGACTACCAATCGATTTATTTACAATTGGGCCCAGCCTTGCGTATTCGGAAATCGCTTCGTTATACAATCCTTTCAAACGAAGAGAATCAGCCAATTTTAAATAAGATGCATGATCGGCACTATTATTACGAATAGAGACTTTTTGAAGAAGAGCCCTGGCAACTTTAGCAGATTTCGAGTTAGCCTGAATCATCTTACTTGCCAATTCTAGGGATGCTTCAGAAAAATCACGGTATCCATAACTGTCTAATTTATTTAGATTTAATCGGGAAAGAAGGTAAAATGCTTCATTAAATTGTTCCATTTCAATCAAAGCCTTGACATAAATAAGACAGTTATCATGAACCGCAAAATACTTTTGTGGTATTTCAAGATATAAAAGTGCTTTATAAATAACCGGTCGCAGAGAAGGAAGAAGCTTCACATTATATTGCTCGTTAGAAAAAGACTTCAAAACCTTAATTGCATCTTCGGGCCAAGCATAAGAAAAACCTTTTATATTTTGTTTATCTAAGCCACGAAGTTCGAGTTGCATTCTCCCGGCTCCATCCATTTGTGCATAAATAATTCCTTTTTGACCATCAACGCCTAGAAGACTTCCTGCTTTTCCTGAATTTCCCACATAAATTTTTACAGGAAGCGGGCCTGAGTGTATTTTAAAGTAGTCCTGATTACCCTGTACATGCAAGGAACCACTTAGACAGATTACTAAAGTAAAATAAATTATTTTTATCCAGGATTTCATTATTTATTTCAAAAATTTACGCTGCCAATCGACATACTGTTTTTCTACCTTGGTAATTTGATCGCTTTGGCCACTTTGCTCATAACAACGGATAGCTTGTTCAAATGACTTGGAGGCCCATTTAGCCGCACTAGGGAAGTTGAGAGTTGTGTCTAAATAATAATAAGCAGCACCTGCATAGTCACGAATTGCTCGTTTACATTCGCCCATCATAAAAGAAGATTGAGCCCGTTGCTCAAGAGACGCATCGGTATCACTCTTAACTTCTGAAAAAGAAGAAACTGCCCGATCATATAAATTTGAATCCTTGGATGTCTGACCGACCTCGTATAGAGATTCACCCAGACGAATCTTGGCATCATTTGCATTGTCGTGCCAAGAAGAGTTCGCTAAAGCAGATTCATAATATTCAACGGCATCCTGATAGCTCCTTTCTTGCTGCTTAGCCTGGCCAAGTACATAATTTGCATCAAATAGAAATTCACCTCCAGTTTCTCCGAATACATCAACTAACCTCTCCATGGCTGCAACAGCGTCTTCAGTTGCATTTTGAGCAAGTAGTTGGTTGGCCATCCAAACTAGAACCCCGGGGCTTGCAGCTGGGAAATCGCTTCTCTGAGGATTGTAACTTCCTCCAGCCTTTGAACCAACACGGTCAAGCATTGCACGCATACGAAGCTCAAGGGGTTTATTACTTGAAGCTTTAGCATCGTTTAATAACTTTAAGAATGCAACAGATGGAGATAAATCGGAAGGGAACCCCTTTTGAAAATTTCGGTATCTCTTCAAATATCCCTTAAATTTTTCCATATGAGAAGGGTTGGAAAAGATAGCTCCACGGGATTTAACGACATCGCTGTAAATGTCTTGGTCCATACCTTCGTAATTAGCTGAGAGGAATGGTAACAATTTTTTTCGATCAACAATTATTTCCTCAATGGTTCCAGAAATCGTTTCTTCAACTCCTTTCCTGTCTCGATAGGTAAAAGTCACTGACTGACTGGGGTTTTGCAATTTTTCCAAAAGGTCTAGGGTTCGACCATAAAGTTTGTTATATTCATCGTATTTATCGGTATACTTATTAAGTATCCCATCAACCCCGACATTACTCGGATCATTTCCATATTTCTCAATATCCTTGTAATAAAGATTGAGCATATCTGAAGGTCTTCCTTGCATTTCACTAGCAAAGCCAATTTTTTCGGTTGCTTCGGAAATACGAGCCCCTTCTTTGCCACCAAACTTTTCGGAATAGTCACTGAAAAGATTTTCCATGTCAGCATAAAAAACTGCCGAAGCGACATCAAATAATTCTCCGTAATCTACCGCTTTATCACCGTTCAAGTCAAAATCAGCGAAACTTTTTTCTGTCTTCAATCCAATTGAATTATATTCAGATGATTGTAATACCTCGTCCTTATTTTTGTCAAAAGTCAGATAATAATCAACAACACCTTCAGGATTTTCTGCAACTCTTTCAATTAAGCCGCCCTCATTAAAAGTGGAATCGGTAATTAGCCTCATTTCCTGAGATTTTTCGCGTACATAACTATAATTCTTTTGTGCAGTTTGAATCTGTTCATAGGTGGGTTGCTCATCGGGCTTAACATCACTTATGGCGAGATCGCCAAGACTGAGATACGCTTCGGCAACCATTTTATCATCCGGAAACTTTTTAACATATTGATCGAATAAACGAATCGCATTAGCGTTATCCTGTGAACCTTGGTAGGCAACAGCGAGCCGGAACATTGCATCTTTTGCAAACTCCTCGTCTGGGAAATGCCTGGCTTTTCCTCCTCCACTCCATTTGTCATTTATAGATTCTTTTCCATTTGAAATGGTTTTACCGCCACCTGGTTTATCGGAAATTTTCCAAGTGGATCCGTTAAACCACATGAAAAAACCTTCGCCATTGGCATAAAGAGGCTTACCGTTCTTTTCTTCACCCGAAGGAAGATACACTCCATTGGGGTTTGGTAAGACTACAGGTTCGGGTTCAGGCTCTTCCTCAACAATTTCCTGCGGTTCAACTAAAGGAGCTTGTTCTTCTTTTTTAGAATTATCTACTTCTGGGGCAACTTCCTCTTCTCCACCACAGGAAAAAAGAAGCAAACCAAAAAGAGCTAACGAAAAATTTACAAAAATTTGTTTACTCTTATTCATTTACTACTTCTTCATCTTCTTCATAAGTTTCGCCAATAGGTAAACCTTCCACATTAACTCCAACAACGGCTCCAAGAAGAGGTTTTGCCTGATCGAACTTTCCACTAGCCAGAAGAGCAAGTCCGCTCATGTAATGTGCAGTTGGCATAGCCGGGCTAGTTAGGAAAGCATTATTATTAACATATCCTTTAGATTTGTTCATGACACCATTTTCAAAACCGGCAAACTGCTCAAGAAGGCCATCAAACTTTTTTCGTTTGAAGTATACAGAGCCCATCATACCAACGAAATCTTTTGCATATTTGTGTTCAGGCATCACATTAATGAAGTCATTACAAAGTGCGAAAAAACGGTCGTAATACTCACCTGACTTAACTTTCGACTTCTCTGCTCTGTCACGCTCTGCTGTACCAAGTTCATTCTGCAAACTGACTGCGATTTGATTAAGGCTTTCAGCTTCTTGTCTATATGCGTTAGCCATAATAAAGGTGACATCGGCCCGAAATTTCTTCCAATCTTTATTTGCTAAGTAAGCTTCACCTAATTCGATCGATTTCTCTCGATGTTTAACAGTATTGGCAGATGCAAAGGCAGCATAAATAAAGTTCTCTACATTTTCATGTTTAGGAAAGTCGTTGTAAAGCCAGTAAAAGCCCCAGAATGACTCCCAATCTCTCTTGGTTAACTGAAAATTATCTGCTTTGCGCCATCTTAAAACTGTCGTGAATGGAGGGGTGTCTGTGGCAAGTTTTAACTGTCCTTTTGCACTGGTAAGTTTCATTGCAATTGTGTTGGATTTCTCTTTTAAAATTTCAAGTCGCCTTTTAGGCATTGTATTGCCCTGTAAGGCTATGATCTGCTCATATTGA
The DNA here is from genome assembly GCA_965660725.1 of Opitutales bacterium. Lineage (GTDB taxonomy): Bacteria > Verrucomicrobiota > Verrucomicrobiia > Opitutales > Seribacteraceae > Seribacter. The sequence goes on along the minus strand of CBFIBI010000004.1, from coordinate 40,799 downwards.
GAAAGTTCTGTCTGTAACTGTTTTTGCCTCTCTTTGTAAAAGGCCACAATTTCTTCAGTTGTCATAGTCAAAGCATAGAAGAGTGAGGCCTCGACATGCCTTCCCTCATCTTTTAACTGGCCAGCACCCTGCATAAGATTAACATTTAATCTTAAATCATAGCGTGCAGGGGTATCACCCGATAGCCTAGGCAGTAAGGGAAAAACCTCGTCAATTCTTTTAGTTTGAACAAACATTTCTGTTAAACAGGACACAGCGTAAGCTGAACGATCTTCATCTTTTGCTAAGTCTGCATACTTAAGAAGCTCGCGGAAAGATGGTTCCCCTTTTACCCAATCTTGTTCAATGTGGTAGCATTGTGCACGTCCGAAATAAAGATTCATCAACTCTGAACGCTTTAAAATTTGCTTTCGGTAGGGCTTAGCCGGATTAAGAAGAAGTTCAATAACGCGAGCTGCTTCTTTCCATTCATGCAGTGCACGAAGACAGTCAGTTCTTTTCTGCAGAGCCATGACCGCTTTTGGATCGTTGGGAAATTTTTCTGCAAAGAAGCCAAATGCACTTGAAGCCTTTCCTAGAAAATCTTGATTGCCTGTTTTAGCAAAGCTCTGCAGGTAGCCAACGCCCCGAACGAAACCAAATTGCTGCAGTATTTTTTCGACTTCTGGATCTTCTTCATCTTCAAAACGAACCTCCAACTCATCAAGCAAAGGGGAAGCTCCAGCAAAATCACCTTTTCCAATGAGTGCTTGCGCCTCCGAGATTACTTGCCTTAACGGCATATCTGCAGGACTTTGAGCAAAAATAGCAACCAACGAGAAGAAGAAAATCAACAAATAAATGGTGTATTTCATTAAATTCAATTTTGGAGTGGATTCTCTAAGGGGCATATATCCATAAAAACGAATTCCATAAAAGAGACTGCAAGTTTTCTCGCAAGCTTTTTTATTGAATTATTATCTCCCGCTATAATTTCTCAACGCAGCACGGACAATGTAGAACCCAATGATCAGGTTTTACTTCAAAAACCTCTAATTTTTTCCCTATGCTCTCCCGGTAATTTGGTGAATTTACCCGATGACCAAATGCACAGCCTTTAGGAGGGTTTATAGGAGAAGGAACCTCTCCAGGAATCACAACTTTTTTTCTTTTCACCGTTGGATCCGGAATAGGAACAGCAGAAATTAAAGCCTTTGTGTAAGCATGGACCGGATTTGAATACAATTCCTCAGCAGGTCCTACTTCGACAATTTTACCGAGATACATAACTGCAATGATATCTGAAACATGCTTAACAACTGCAAGATCGTGGGCGATTAAAAGATAGGTTAATTGAAGATTAGACTGCAAATCCATCAACAAATTCAAAACTTGGCTTTGAACCGAGACATCCAATGCAGAGACTGGTTCATCCAAAACCAAAAGTTCTGGATTTAAAGCTAATGCACGAGCAATTCCGATCCTTTGTCGCTGCCCTCCGGAAAATTCAAAAGGATAACGCTTGGCCGCACTTTTCGACAAACCCACCTGTTCGAGTAATTGCTCTACCCGATCCAGCCTATCACTTTTCTTTCCAATTTTATGAACTTCCAATGGTTCACCAATAATGGACCCAACTGTCATACGGGAGTTTAAGGATTCCGCAGGATCCTGAAAAACCATTTGAACTGATTTTCGAAAATTAATCTCATTTTCGCTTGCGAAAACTTCCTTGTTTTTAAATCTGATCGAGCCACTGGTGGGCTCGACCAGATTAACTACAGCTTTTGCCAATGTGGATTTCCCACAGCCCGATTCTCCAACCAAGCCCAAAGTCTGGCCTTTTTCTAAACTCAGGCTAACTCCATCCACTGCCTTGCAGGAACCCACTGCTCTACGAAAAACTCCACCTCGGACTGGAAAATGAACTCGCAGGTCTTCTATTTTCAACAATTTTTCTTTGTCGGTCATAATGTTGTGCATACCGAACACGCTTCCACCCAATGGCCTGGTCTTATTTCAGTGAAGGGGGCTCTTTGCCCAAGTTGTTCCTTGGAATGTTCTAAGCCACTTCTGGGAGCAAAACGACAACCCACATTAAGCTCAGAAAGACTGGGCACCATTCCTTCTATCGTTGAAAGTTTAGTTTTTGGAAACCCATCGAGGCGGGGAATAGATGAAAGCAAACCCCTTGTGTATGCGTGAACAGGGTTGGCAAAAAGCTCTGTGGTGGAAGCACGCTCAACCACCCTACCCCCGTACATAACGCATACTTCATCACAGGTTTCAGCTATGACGCCCAAGTCATGAGTAATCAAAAGAACAGAAGATCCCAGTTTTTCCTTCAGGCTTTGAAGAAGATCGAGAATTTGTGACTGAACAGTTACATCCAACGCGGTGGTCGGTTCATCCGCGATGACGAGTTTTGGCTTACAGGCCAGTGCTATTGCGATCACGATGCGCTGCCTCATTCCACCAGATAATTGATGAGGGTATTCAAATGCCCGGTTTTGCGGTGCTGGAATGCCAACATCCCCCAACATCTCAATTGATTTCTCCCAGGCTTCTTTGGGAGTGATCTTCTGATGGAGAAGAAAGGATTCACTGATCTGATCCCCTATCGTCCTGACCGGATTTAACGCATTCATAGGTTCCTGAAAAATCATCCCAATTTCATTACCCCGAATTTGCCTGATTTCATCGGATGTCAGTTTTAATAAATCCATCCCCCCAAAATGAATACTTCCACCGATTATTTTACCAATCGGTTTGGGTAAGAGTCGCATAACCGAAAGAGCAGTAACACTCTTTCCGCATCCCGACTCCCCAACCAGGCCAAGAGTTTGTCCATGCTTCACTTCAAAATCGACTGCGTCCAATGCCTGCACTTCCCCTTCATCACTGGTAAATGCGACAGAAAGCTCCTTGACCTTTAACAAAGAATCCGTCTGTTCAATACAATTCATAAAAAATAAAAGACAACTAATTATTTGGTCATATACTTCCTATATTCCCTGATGGACGGATGAGGAGAAACGGCATCCCCCTTTTCCATGGCAACTAGAATTTTTTTCTTCTCTTGAGTATCTATCCAAAAGACCTGAAACTCTTCATAATCTGTGGATTCTTTTGGTCCCCAATCATCGGGGAACTGAAGCCAGCTCCAATGTCCCACGCGAAGCCACGGTTTTTTCCAAGCGGGTATCCAGACAGCATGGTCATGAATCATTTGACTTAATCGGTGAGCCATTTTGGTTATCTGTTTAAGGTCTTCCTCTTCACGATATTGATTAATTAAATGATCTAATTCACGAACCGCAGTCTGAGTAAAATTATTGGTGCTCGTCTTGGTGGTAAGTCCGGGTTTTAGATCTCCATTTTCCTGATATTTTAAGTCACCTTTCTCCTGATACGCATTATCAGAATGAAATGGTTCCCAAAATCTTGGAAAAAGTTCCACAAAAGTTCCAAATGCGGAAAAAATGACCTGATGATTTTTTTCATTAGCCATTTTCCAAGCAGCGGTTTGCTCAAGAACTTTTAACTTAACTTCTAGTCCAGCTTTTTTAGCTTCCTCCTTCAATACGACCAGAACATCTTCAAAATGTTTATAACCTGTCATTATTTCAATGGATAGTTTTTCTCCTCTTTCATTCACCAGTATCCCATCTTTTCCTCTTTTCGAATAACCCGCTCTGGCAAAGCTTTCCACAGCTTTGTCCACCGAGAATTTACGGGCCTTCAGCGTAGGGTGAGTTCTTCCGCCAAAACCATCTGCCACGGTATTCATGCGCACGAAATCCCCACGAAATATTCTTTTTAGTACGAGATCAAAATTCATTGCGTGGTGAAAACCTACGCGGACTTCAAGATTATCAAGAGGTGCCTTTTGAGAATTTATTCTGAGGGCATAGCTCGGGGGAGGTGCCTGGTTAAAAAAAGTAACTTTTGTTAGGTATCCGTTCTTAACCAACGGATGATCGTTGGCCAATTTCTCATACCAGAATTCCGTCTTGGCTAGTCCAAAAGCATCTATTTCGCCCTTAAGAAAAATTTCAAATGCTTTGTCATTATCTCGAATAACGCTTACTTTGATCTGATCGGGATTAAATCGATTACGAAAAAATCGTTTATCATTGGCCCACCAGTTATTCTGCCTAACCAGCGTGACCGATTTTCCTTTTTCCACATTTTCCGGCAATGCCACATATGCACCCGTAGTTGGTTCTGGATCCCATTGGTATTTACTTAAATACTCTCCTCCCAACTCCGAGTAAAAATGTTCTGGCTTAGGCCGAATGGAAACCCGTTCCACCACATCTGGTTTTGCTTTATAAAACCTAATAGAAAGAGTCTGTTCATCATATAGAGTAACTTTTTGAAACTTATCTTTACCATAAAAGTCATTATACCAGGGTGCCTGTATATGTTTGCTTCTCATGAAGTAAAAAAAGAAAAAATAATCAGATGCCCTTACACGCTTGCCGTCACTAAAACGGGCGTCTGGATCAAGACGAAAATAAACGGTTCTACCGTCATTTCCTACCGCCCATTCATTTGCAGTACCTGGGTAATATCCGTCAGTATTGGGATGTGCATGAGTTAAACCGATCACATTATTATCCAAAAGGTATCTGCGAAATCCACCATTAGCATCGGGGCCAATTGTTCTAAGAGTCCTTGGGAAATCACGCATGTAAGCATGGAAAGTCCCTCCCCTCTTGGCATTTGGGGAAGAAAATTCTTTTTCATTCGAGCCGTCTTGCCACTCTAAATCTTCGGGGATCTCATCATGCGATAAAATAGAAAAGCAATCCTCATTCTTTTGGTAGAATTCAAGAACATCCTCCGAGCAATGGCTTATTAAAGGATGAGGGTTACCATTGGTATCAACAATGCCCGTTTCCAAAAATGACTTATTGGGTGCACCCATTGATTGGTTGGCATCGAAGGAAAAGTCTTTTTGTTTAATTTGTTTAGCAAATTCCTGAACGAATTCACGGGCAAACTCACGGGCAAGTTCACGGGTAAATTCACGATCTACCCTATCCGAATTATTGGAAGTTCCTCCTGATTGATCGGACTTGGTTTCACGAGGTTGTTTTAGTTTCGGATCTTCACACCCCATAAAAAAAAGACTGCTGCAGACTATCCATGGACAAATAAAGTGTTTCATTTTTTTAATTTCATTCATAAGTGGAGAATTTTTTTGGATCAAAAGCTTCCCTTACCGCTTCACCAACAAAAGTAACCAAGGTGAGGGTTAAAACCAGGGCTGTGACAGTTGAAATAACTATCCATGGAGCAGTTTTGAGATTACCCACTGCCTGCTTAAGCAGTTCACCCCAACTCGGTGTTGGTGGAGGTAAACCATAACCTAAAAAATCAAGAGCAGTAATTGAAGAAATTGCAGCGGCGATAGTAAAAGGTGCAAAAGTGACGAGAGTTGAAATTACATTGGGCAGGAGATGTCGAAAAATAATTCGCGAAGGGCCGGCACCGATAACTTTTGCCGCCGATACATAATCGCGAGCTTTTTCCTTATAAACGGCTGCCCTGATGTAGTAAGTCATACCCGTCCAAGAAAAAAGAACCATTATGAAAAGCAAAGAGGACACCTGCCAGCCGACTCCCCACCAACCTGGCATCACAGATACCAAGATGATTACCATGTATAAAAAAGGAACATTCGCCCAGATCTCAACCAGGCGTAGTCCAACCATATCAGTCTTACCTCCAAAGTACCCCATTATACTGCCAGCCGCCATGGCAATTAGATAAGTCAAAAAAAGGTAGCCCAGTGAAAAAGTCATAGCGATTCTGAATCCATAAAGCAGACGGGCAAAAACATCACGTTCGGTTTTATCGGTTCCGCAAAAATGTCCTGTTTTCCAATCAGGTGGAGAAAAACCGGTGGACTCTTCATTTGCATAATCCATTTCGTAAGGGCCAAAAGGAACGATCGGCATAATGACCCAATCACCCTTTTTTTCACTTAGGAATTTTTTTTGGAGGGATCGGTAATCGACCTCATAATCATAATCTAATCCAAATTCCCTACCGCTTATTTGTTCCCCATAGGTAGGAAAATAAAAGGTACCCTGATAGGAAACAAGCAAGGCCCGTTTATTGACGAAAAGCTCACCGGCTAAACTGAAAACATACAGTAAAGATAAAATAACAAAAGACCAGTAACCTCTTTTGATCGAACGAAATCGACGAAGTTTTTTCTGAGTTAATGGATTAAGCTTAATCATTTTATTCAAAACGAACCCTCGGGTCCACCGAGGCAACGAGTGCGTCGGAAAGCACATTGCCAATGAGCATTAAAGAAGCGGAAAGCGTAAGCACCCCCATTACAACCGGGTAGTCTCGGTCGATAACTGAATTAAAACCGAGCAGTCCAAAACCATCGATATCAAAAATAGTTTCAATTAGAAATGATCCGGTAACGAAAAGGGTCACTTGATGACCTACATTGGTTGCCAGTGGAACCAGTGAATTACGCAGTGCGTGTTTGCGCACCGCTACACCAAAGGAAACACCTTTTGCCATTGCCGTTCGTACATAATCCGAAGACAGATTATCCATCAAGTGGTTTTTCATCAACATGGTCACAAATGCAAAACCACCAATCAAATAACAGCAGAGAGGCTGAAAAGTATGAATGGCCAAATCTTTAGCTTGCTCCCAGACGGAAAGTTCATCGAATCCACTACTGGTTAGCCCTCCCATGGGGAGCCAGTCGAGTTTAACTGAAAAAAATAAAAGCAATAACGAGCCAAGTGCATAACCAGGGACTGCATAACCAACAAAAATAAGTATGGAAGAAATATCATCGGATAATGAGTTATGTCGCACAGCTTTGTAAACTCCAAGTGGAATACATACTAAATATGTGACTAAGAAAGTGAGCAGACCAAAGTAAGTGGATACGGGCAAACGTTGGGTAATTACTGAAAGAACAGGTTCTCCATACCGAGTTGACTGGCCGAAATTACCCTGTAACACCCCCTCGTAGCGAGTCATGAAGAGTTCAGCTACAGGAATTCGATTAGGTTTTGCTGGATCTCTTTCTTTCATACGAACTTTCCAGTTTCCCAATAAGTCCAAATCGTTTTCCAACTTTACCCCACCCTTTCCGTCACGTCGCAGTACAATCTTCTCTCGTGCTCCTTCTATCCGGGCAGCAGGCGTATCAGCCTCCAATCCGTCAATTTCTCCGTCCTGATTTAGATCCAAACGGGAAAAATTAATGTATTTATTTAGGTGTGCTGGAACTTCCTGGCGCTGAAGATATCCGTCACCGTTCCAATCCAATTCAACCAAGCTGAAACTGGGAAGACTTACCCTCTCTGCTAATTCAAGTTCATTATCAAGAAATCGGATTTGCCTAAATTCAGTTTCACGGGGCAAAATACCAAGCCAGATCATGTAAGCTTCCCAATGAGGTTTATCAAAACCATATAACCGCTTCATCTGTTCTAGTTGGTCTTCTGACAAAGCCTGCTCTGAACCTGAATTCAAACCACCTCCCCCCTCTTCAGAAACCTGCTGCATTTGCATCATTGCCTGTTCAAGTGGACCGCCAGGAGCAAGTCTAGTAATCGCGAAAACCATAATACTGATTCCGAGAAGAGTCGGAGGAATCAATAAAAATCTTCTTATAAAATAGTCTCGCATGTAACGCCATTTTTACATAGCGATTTCTTACAGACGGGGCAAAGTCAAATCTTGGCTCTTTTCTAATTTACGAATTCTTTTGCTTGCCAAGAATCAAGTGCTCGTCACTTTTTTAAAGGATCAAGAATGCAATACACAGTTCAGCTTTGATTAAAATTGGAAATACTATCTCTATTTGTTTCTTTTCTCTGCTGATGTTTTCCTGCGGGAAAAAAAGCAGTGTGGATGAAGCTTCTATTGAAGGAATACTCATTATGGGTAACAGTGGTGAGCCCAAGGGGCTGGACCCGCACATAGTGAGTGGTGTACTTGAGAGTAATGTTATTCGTTCCCTTTTCGAGGGGTTAGTCGAAGCCCATCCATCTCAGGATGGAATTGCCATGCCTGGAGTCGCAGAAAAATGGTATCCCGTAAACCCGAAACGTCCGGATGAATGGATTTTTGAACTTCGTAAGGATGCTCAATGGTCGGATGGAGAACCCCTTACATCAGACGACTTTCTTTTCTCATTTCGGCGACTACTTACCCCTGCCCTCGCATCCGATTACTCTTTTATGCTTTACTACATAAAGGATGCTGAAGTTTATCATAAGTCTCAACGTTCCTATTTACTTTATCGTAATGAAGCTAATTTTACAGAAGATTGGTGGGACTCCCTTAAGGAGGTAGACTTTGGTCCCAACGAAAAAGCGGACGAAGGTTCTTTTAATTTTATTGGTTTAGACAAACTAAACCTTAGCGAACTCGAAAAACTTGTTATCAATCCATCCCTTTTCAAATGGCCAGCAAGTATTTCTCGGAATATTCAACGGTCACTTGTTTTGAAAAACCTTACTTTTGAAAAAACAAATCGAGGAAACTTAAAGAAAGATGAATTAAAAGACCTTTGGAGTCTTATTGATTTTGGTGCTACCGCTCCCGATAAACATACCCTGAAAGTAATTCTTAATTCACCAATCCCTTTTTTACCAGAGATTACCAAGCACTACACTTGGTACCCTGTCCCCAAGCATATTGTTTTAAAACACGGTAATATAGGCGAACGCTTCACCAAATGGACCAAACCTGAAAATCTCGTTGGAAATGGTGCATTTGTTTTAAAATCATGGCGTTTCAATGATCATATTGAAGTGAGCCGTAACCCAAATTATTGGGATAGAGACAATGTTGGTCTAAATGGTATTCGCTTTCTTCCCATTAGTAACCTTTATACCGAAGATCGAATGTATTTTGATGGTCAGATGCATGTTACTTACACCATTGCCTCAGAACTTATTGAATATTCCCGTGAAAAATATCCGGAACATGTGAGGAGCGAACTCTACCTTGGTACTTATTTTATCCGTACTAATGTCTCCAATAAACCTTTTACCGATCCTCGTGTGCGCCTTGCCTTTTCATACGCTTTGAATCAAAAATCACTAATCGATAATGTTCTAAAGGGCGGACAGAAGCCAGCCTCTGGGCTGGTCCCTCCTTTTGGCAAGTACCCCGCATCCGATGTTGTGACCTTCAATCCTGAACTTGCCCGTAAATTGCTTGCCGAAGCCGGGTATCCAGGAGGTAAGGGGCTCCCTGACATCGAATTTCTAACCACTGACAAAGAATCCTCAAAGGTCACTGCAGAAGCACTACAGGCAATGTGGAAAGAACACCTTGGGGCAACTATTAAGATCAAGCAAATGGAATGGACTTCCTACATAACTGCCATGTTTGATAAGGACTATGATTTAGCGGCTGGCGGCTGGATTGGAGACTATATGGACCCCCTGACCTTTCTTGATATGTGGATGAAAGGAGTTGGTAACAACCGCACCGGTTGGCATAACGAAGAATTTGAGAAAATTTTGGGTATGGCGGCACAAACCGGTGATTCCATTAAGCGCTATGAATTACTCGCTCAGGCAGAATCAATTTTTCTCGATGAGCGCCCAATTCTTCCAGTCTATTGGTACACACGTAATTATCTGCTCCATCCCGATGTAAAGGGTTGGAATCCACTTCTCCTCGACAATCACCCGTATAAGTTCATTCGCTTGCAACCGGGTTCTCCAAAAAGGAAAGACTGATCTTATGACTCGCTTTCTCATTGATCGATTGCTGCAAGGAGTCCTTGTTTTATTTGCACTTTACACGATTACTTTCTTTTTAGCTAAAGCAATGCCGGGGGAACCATTCACTTCCGAAAAAAATATCTCCGCCGAGACTAAAGCTAACATTCGTAAACTTTATGGTTTAGATAAACCAATTTGGAAGCAATACCTTGTATACCCAAAAAATATTATCACCGAAGGTTCGTTTGGAATTTCAACAAGTAAAGGAAGACCTGTGATCGACATAATTATTCAATCTTTCCCAAATTCTCTTGTTCTCGGACTTTGTGCGTTAGGATTTGCAATCTGCATAGGAATTCCCATTGGAGTACTTTCTGCAGTTCGAAAAAACAGTTGGATTGACTGGGTCTGTATGACCGTGGCTATGGTTGGTATTTGCATTCCTTCTTTCACTATAGGTCCACTACTTCAAATATATGTGGCAGCACATATACCCGGTCTTAAAGTAGCGGGCTGGGGAAACCTGGAGGATGTCATTCTGCCCTCTTTTACTTTGGGTTTAGTTTCCGCAGCCTATCTGGCCCGCCTAACCCGGGGGGGAATCCTTGAAGTATTATCACAAGATTTCGTTAGAACAGCTCAGGCAAAAGGAGTATCACCATTTCAAGTTATATTTAAACATACCCTGCGAGGAGGGCTCCTTCCCGCAGTGGCTTATCTTGGCCCAGCCTTTGCCGCATTAATTAGTGGTTCGTTTATAGTGGAGACCATATTTCAGGTGCCTGGCATGGGTCAGCACTTTGTAAATGCTGCCACTACCCGGGACGAATTTCTGCTGCTAGGTCTATCATTATTCTTCGGGTTCCTTATTGTTGTAATGAACCTTCTTGCTGACCTGCTTAACGGATTTCTTGATCCTCGTGTTAGACATTCTGGCAATCTTGATTAGCAAAGATGGATAACAAAGCACAAATAGGTTCTCAAGGCTCATCTCTTTGGAGAGATGCAAGAACTCGCATGGCGAAAAATAAATTCGCCATGGGTGGTCTATGGGTGATCGCTATCATGTTCTCACTCTGTTTTATTCTTGCCTGGTTTTGCCTGGATCCAAACCAAGTGAGCCTGACAAATAAATTTGCCCCCCCTTCAGAGAAGCATTGGTTCGGAACCGATGCCCTAGGCCGTGATCTCTTCTCACGAATTCTATACGGAGGACAAGTTTCCATTCTTGTTGGTTTAATTGCTACTGCAGTTTCGGTAGCCATTGGAATTGTCTACGGCGCAATTTCCGGATTTGCAGGAGGTCGCACGGATGCAGTTATGATGCGCGTAGTTGATACTCTCCTTGCCATTCCGTTTTTGGTGCTGGTAATTGTTTTACAGGCAACCCTAAGTGACTGGTCTGGAGATGCCACCCGCTGGATCGTGGCAAACTTTAATTGGGACAAAGAATTCACCGCACGGCTAACCAATGTCGTTCCTCTCTTTTTCGCACTTGGTCTTTTGGGATGGCTAACCCTATCTAGAATTGTCCGAGCCCAAGTTATGAGTATAAAGGAACGCGAATTTGTGGAAGCAGCTGTTGCACTTGGGTATAGTAAAACTCGAGTACTTTTTCGCCATGTAATTCCTAATGTTCTCGGGCCAACAGTTGTTTACTCAACGCTCACAGTTCCAGGCTTTATTATGTATGAAGCCATTCTTTCCTTCCTTGGCTTAGGCGTGGAATCACCGAATAGTTCGTGGGGTGTTCTAATCAAAGAAGGAGCCAATTTTTTAGAAACTGAAGTACAACTTCTAATTTTGCCCGGTCTTTTCTTTTCACTCACTCTTTTCTCTCTTAATTTTCTAGGTGACGGACTAAGAGACGCACTCGATGTAAAAACCGCAAAAGACTGATGAGCTTGCTTCAAATAAACAATCTCAAAACTTATTTCCACACACGTGGGGGCATAAATCGAGCAGTAGACGATATCAGCTTTTCAATGGATAAAGGAGAAATCCTTGGAGTTGTTGGAGAATCCGGTTCAGGAAAATCCGTTACCTGCCATACCACCCTTGGGCTCTTACCTCAGCCACCTGCAAAGATTGAAGGCGGAACTATTACCTTTGATAATGAAGAACTTCTGAACCTTCCGCAGGCACTGCTCCGGAAAATCAGAGGCAAACGTATATCGATGATCTTTCAGGATCCGATGAGCTGTCTCAACCCATACCTAAAAATCCTCGATCAAATAACAGAACCCATCCTTATTCACGAAAATGTTTCACGAGAAACTGCAGAGGCTCGTGCAATTGAAATGATGAAAAAAGTTGGAATACGAGACTCTGAAACAAGAGCTCGCTCCTATCCTCACGAGTTCTCAGGAGGTATGCGTCAACGGGTAATGATTGCGATGGCTTTAGTTACAAAGCCCGATCTTTTGTTAGCTGATGAACCGACCACCGCATTGGACGTTACGGTTCAGGCTCGCATCTTAAAAATACTTAGGGAACTTAAGAATGACCTCGGAATTGCTGTGCTCTTTGTAACTCATGACCTTGGGGTTGTCGCGGAACTTGCAGATCGCGTTGTGGTAATGTACCGAGGTAAGATTGTCGAACATGGAAAGACCCAAGATCTCTTTCAAAATCCATCACATCCCTATGTGAAAGGCCTGCTTGCCTGTAGACCAACATTAGAAACTCCATATCAGACTCTGCCCACTGTGGACGATTTTTTAAAAACTGAGGTTTCCGATGACGGTTCTTACATTCTTAGTGAGCATCCAGACTCGAAAAAACGGCTAGCAGAACTAATAAAAGAAGTTAAAAGCAAAAATTTGGATAAAGTTGCTCCATCTACTATTCTAAAAGTAAAGGAACTTAAGGTTCATTTTTCTTCGGGAGGTGGTTTTCTTGGCAGTAAACGCAGGACAGTGAAAGCGGTTGATGGTGTTAACTTACGAATCAAAAAGGGGCAAACCCTTGGACTTGTAGGAGAATCTGGTTGCGGCAAGACAACACTTGGTCGCGCAATCATCAGGCTTCAAGGTACAAGATCTGGTTCAATCATTTATGATGGAAAAGAACTGACTAAGCTAAGCCAGTCAGAAATGTTACCCTTCCGAAAGCGAATGCAAATAATCTTTCAGGATCCTTACGCTTCTCTAAACCCTCGACAAACAATCGAACAGGCTCTTACCGAACCTATGCTCGTTCACAGAATTGGCTCAAATCAATCAGAACGGCGAGATCGAATAGTATCTCTACTCGAAGAAGTTGGACTGGGAGCTGAGTTTCTTTTTCGATACCCCCACGAGTTTTCCGGAGGGCAAAGACAACGAATCAGCGTAGCAAGAGCTCTTGCTGTTGAACCTGAATTCATTGTATGCGACGAATGCGTAAGTGCAATGGATGTATCCGTACAAGCACAGGTACTAAATTTACTTCGCGAATTGCAGGAGAGAAGAAACCTTACCTTTCTCTTTATTTCCCATGATTTAAGTGTAGTCAAATTTATGTCCGATGACATGATTGTTATGAAAAATGGTCAAGTTATGGAAAGTGGAGATGCAGAACGAATATACAGAAATCCCCAATCTGAGTACACCCGTGAATTACTTGATGCCATTCCAAATACTTCACTTTCATAAAAAAATGTTTAGTTCTCTAATTTCTTAACAGAGACTTCCACATTCATACTCGAAGGCAATCGCCCATAATAGGTTCCCGTAATAGGAGCAACATCACGGTAATCTCTTCCGGTCGCAAGAATGATATATGTTTCATCTACCACTCGATTATTCGTGGGGTCCAATCCATACCAGCCATGTCCATCAACTAAAACTTCAATCCAAGCATGAGAAGCTTCTGACCCTCGCATTGATCGATTTCTCGTATGATCAAAAAAATATCCGCTTACATATCTTGATGGAATCCCTAAGCTACGACACATAGCAATCGCTGCATGAGCAAAGTCTTGGCAAACACCTTTCCGTTTTTTTATAATTAAGTTAGAAGGTGTATCAACCGTAGTGGTAGATTTTGAATATTGATAATTTAAATAAATAAATTCCATAATTTTGTACGCGGTTTGGAAAACATCATTTGAGTCACCCCTTATATCTACAGCCTCCTTCCATACCTCAGGAGTAATCTCCACATAATTAGAAGCCTGAAGATAATTACGACAATCAAAGTTTGTTTCTATATCTCTAAGACTGTCCATTGTAACTCCATAGGGAAACTCCTCAAAATCAACACGTTTTTGTGTTTCAACAGTGGAACGAGCTTCTATTGCAAGCTTACAGTGTGCTTCTGGAATTTCAAAATACTGAACTAAGTTTCCATTTAAATCAAGATACTCACGTAAACAAGTACTTGGTAACACGCTGATTAAGGAAAATTCACAATGCTGTAAATCATTAGATAAGGGGTGCAAACGCATTTCGTTGAAACTGTTACACACCTCATCCGGATAACGGTAAACTGTTTTATGAAAAACATAGAATCTCATAATTTAAATCGCACGATTAAATTATTGCTGCTGAGAGTGTGCCTGCAAAAAGATATTTTTTTCTGGGCTTTGTAGCTCGAAAGGTAAAAGAACATAAGTTTCGAAAATGCACTGCCCCACATTCAAAAGTTTTCTTTGCAAATCATCGATCGTTTTATGCAAACCATTGGACATCACAAATTTGATATCAGTAAAGTTAACCAAGGCCAAAGAACTCCCAATTATCCGTTCCGCTTCATTGGAAAAATTACCAGAAGGAATTCCTGAAACAGCATGAAGGTTATCATCAATACACCTAATTGAAAACTTTAAGGATCTTGGGAAATCATGGGAAAAAAGAAGAAAAGAAGAAACATTCTGTAAAGTAAGCTCTCCTCTGTATTGACGTCGAAAAGCTGTTCGTGCCACGCAAGATTGCAAAACGGCAAGCAAATCTGAACGGGTTGGTTCGTTCTTTTGAAAAGTTATTCTGTCTAGCATGCGGCTTGTCTGATCTGCTCGTTCTAAAAATTTTCCCAAAGCCATGAACCTCCAACCTTCATCATGAAGAACTGTCGCTCCAGAAAGACCTTGAAAGACTAATGAAAAACGGATTACTTTTTTGAAAAAATTCTGCGGATCCTGCAAAAAAGTTTTTTCTCCTTCCTCGGTCTTGAGATAAAAATATATATTATTTAACTCCGACCACATTTCCACTGACAGTTGATCTCTTACCATTCTGGCATTTTCACGAGCGAGCATAATGCAATTCTTTACAGAATTTGAAAATTCGAGGCCCAAGCAGAGGAATTGCCCCACATCTTTATAACTGCTCTTTGAATACTCTTCTTTTGCACAAATTGCCTTTAACACTGGATCCCAAAACTCAGCCTGATCTTCCTCTGTAAATTCGAGAGATGAGCTTTGTGTAACCTCAACTAATCGGGCAATGCTCTCAGCCCGCTCAATATACCGACTCATCCAATATAAATTATCTGCAACCCTAGACAACATAGCTTAATTTTTGAGTACCCAAGTGTCCTTACTACCGCCACCCTGAGAGGAATTGACCACTAAGGAATTTTTATTTAACGCAACCCTAGTAAGCCCACCAGGAATTACTTCCATATCCTCTCCGTATAAAACAAAGGGTCTTAAATCGATATGGCGACCATTAATTCCGTTATCACAAAAAGTAGGATGACGGGAGAGTGAAATGATGGGCTGTGCAATATACTCCCTCGGATTGTTTCTGATCATCGATCTAAATTCACTTCTTTGACTTTTGGTTGATGTACTTCCAATTAACATCCCATAACCACCAGATTCATTAGCTGGCTTAACCACTAATTTTTCCAAATTTTCCAACACATATTTACAATCATCATCTTTCCAGCAAAGGTAAGTAGGAACACTGGGTAATATAGAGTCTTGCCCGAGATAAAATCTAATCATTTGAGGAACATATGAATAAGTAACTTTGTCATCAGCTAAACCTGTTCCAACACCATTAGCCAAAGATACATTCCCTTTTAAGTAAGACTCCATTAGTCCGGAAACTCCCAACAAAGAATCATTTTTAAAAAAAACAGGATCGATATAATTGTCATCCAATCGCCTATATATTACATCGACTTGAACCAAACCCTGAGTAGTTCTCATGTATATATAATTATCGATTGCGATTAAATCTCGTCCTTCGACAATCTCTATTCCCATTTGCCGAGCAAGAAAGGTATGTTCGAAATAAGCACTATTGTAAACTCCTGGAGTAAGAAGAACGCAAACCGGTTTCTGTGACTGACGTGGAGAAAGATGTTCGAGGGTTTTAAGAAGAACCTCTGGATATGCTTCTACAGATCTTACCCCCATTGCTTGATATGTTCTTGGAAAAGTTCTTTTCATTATATCTCTATTTTCAAGCAGGTATGAAGCACCAGACGGACATCTTCCATTATCCTCTAAAACCATGTAGGTTCCGTTTTCATCTCGGATTAAATCACTTCCACAAACATGTATATAAATGTCCTTCGGTACATCGAATCCAATAATCTCTTTACGATAATTTGGACAACTTTCGATAACCTCTCTGGGCAATATCCCCTCTTTTAGAATTCTTGCATCATGGTAAATATCGTGTAAAAATAAATTTAACGCCAGCATCCTCTGTTTAAGTCCCCTCTCAATTATTGACCACTCTGATTTAGGAATAACTCGAGGAATCAAATCAAAAGGAAAAACTCGTTCGGTTCCCTCTTCATCCCCATAAATAGTAAATGTAACCCCATGTTCCAAAAAAGAGGTGACTGCTTGTGCTTTCTTCTTTTCTAATTCATAAGAACTAAGAGAGTCTAATCGCTCATAAAGTTTTTCATAATGCGACTTGATGAAAATCGGATCTCCACCGTCAAACATTTCATCAAAAAAACTACCTGTTTGATAATGCTCAAAATGTCTTGGCATATTTGCTAGTAACTAATTCCTTCATTTCTTGTTACCCGTATTTGCAATTATTGCGCCACGTAGCAAGTTTGACTAAAAACGAATCAATTATGACTTATATCAATTTTCTTTTATCAAACCGAGTCTAACACCTGAAAATAAAAATTGCTGAGCTAAACCAGCAAATTTTCCAAAGTGCTTTTTCGCAAACAAAACCTTTTGTTTCGTATTAAAAGATTTAAGATCATAATGATCTCCCAATACTTTGGAAATCCATGTGTCGACCGGAAAAGCTTCCGTTTTATTTGCTCCAAATAGCAAGGCACAGTCTGCAATTTTTGGCCCAACACCGGGCAATTGAACCAATGCAGATTTCGCATCCTCATAAGTCGATTTCGATACCCGATAAAGGAAATCTGGATCTTTTCCAATAATCTGTGCAATTTGGTAAATGTATCGAGCTCGATATCCAAGTTTTAATTCTCTCAAATCGTTCTCACTTGCCTCGCCAAGCTTTGCCCATCCAGGAAAACTCCAAATATTACTGTTTAGTTTTTTACCCCATTTCTGACAGACTAAAAAACCCATTTCTTTTATCTGAGGTATACTTTTAGCTGAACTTAATAAAAAGTAGAAAAGAGTCTCATCAAGACTCTGTCTTAGAATTGTTAATCCCGGAATTTTTGAAATACACTTGGCAAGAATTGAATCGCTTCTCCATGGTAATTGATCAATCGCATCGTTGTATGTTGAATCCAACCATAAATAATTAAGCAACTCAGTCTTTGTGGCAGGATGTAATTCACAAGTACGCCAAAACAAAGTTTTTTTTTCAAATTTGAGCTCAACTACTTTTAAGTTGAAAGACCCTAGCCAAGAAGTATTCGATGTTTTAAACCATGAAAAACATTGCCCGCCCTCTAATGTTTCACGAAGCCCTAATAAAGAAAAATTGTTGAATTGGGTTAATTTTTTCCATGGAGACATATTAAGCTGAGTACTAAAATTAATCGTGCTCCCAAAGAAAACTATTTTTAAAATAAAGCGTCTTTCCCAATGAATCCTTACATTCTATCTTCCATGCAATTGGTTTGATTTTATCAGAAACCCAATTCTTTCCGGTAATTCCAAACAAAAGCTCTTTTTTTTCTAATCTACTTCCTGGCAAATTAAATGAAAATAATTCATGTTTCATACTACCGGATTGAATCACTGATATTTCGACTTTTGAAATAGCACTTGATTTTAAAATCAATTGATTTGAAGAAAGAATAAAATAAAATCCTCCTCTATTATCACTAGTACGAAAGAATAAACGATTACCAGAATACTCTTTACCGGTAAAATATTCTGGCAACCGGGTGAGTTGATTTTTGTTATAGTACCTGAAAGATACTTTCTCTAATTCTATTGAAGAAAAAAGAGTTGGTACTAAGAGAAATTGTAACAGCAGAACAAAGCTTTTGCCCGCATTCACATTCAAAATTAACTTTCGGAAGAATTCTCAGACTCGTCCTGAGATTTTTGCTCTTCTTTCTTTAATTCAACGCTTTCTGTAGGTTTTTTTTCTTCATCACCCAGAACATCAGTTGGATTTGCCTTCTCAGCGACTGGTTCAGGTTTGGCTTCAACAACTTTTGCTTTCTTAGCAACTGGTTTTTTGGCAGGTTTTGCTTTAACGGCTTTAGCTTTTGTAGATTTACCTGATTTGGAAACAAGCTCTTTTACGGCTGCTTTTCGCTTCGCAATGTACGCTGCTCTGCGTCTTCGTTTTATTACTTTGTTGTATTGTTTACCCATAATTTAAGAGGTACAATATGAATCAAAATAAGTAAAGAAGCAAGGTTCAAAGGATAGCACTCAACCTTTCCTAAGGTTAGTTAATTTGAATTGGATTACCAGATCGCGAAGATTCGTAAGTTGCGTCAATGATTTTCATCAGCGCAAGAGCCTGGTCAGGTGTGTTCAAAGGTGCTTCCTCGTCAGCTATTGTTCGAACAAAGTTTTCTGCTGAGCGAATTCTTCCCATATCTTCATTGGCTTCAGTAATAATCGAGCGATTTACAGACCGACCATGTTCCTGAACATACAACTCACAATCATCAATTGCAGTTTCATCCAAGCCGTCCGATCCAAAAAGCCGACGAATCATGCCGCCCGCCTTTTTACCCTGAAAAGTAACAGATACCTCTTCCCTTTTTACCATTTCTGCCCATGAAACCTGAAAAGATAAAATCTGACCGGTTTTGAACTTGATAAAGCCATGTGAAGAACTTTCTACATCTGTCACACCATCAACCACATCAGGTATTCCCCATGGACCCTTAAAAGATTTATCTTCAATAAAATCAGAAAAAGTTTGGGCTAAAACAGATGAAGGTTCGGGATAATCCATGTAATACAAAGCTAAATCAACCATATGCAGAAGATCGATTAATGGGCCGCCACCTGATAGTTCTTTGTTGGTGAACCAACCTCCGAATCCAGGTATTCCAGTTCTTCTGATCCATTTAGCCTGGGCCGAGTTAATCTGGCCAACTTCACCAGCTTCAATATATTTTCTCAAAGCGTATGATTCCGGGCGTGCACGGTTGTTAAAATTAAACATCAATGTCTTACCCGCACTCTCCGAAGCATTTTTCATTTGGGAAACTTCTTCAGCATTTAATGCTGGAGGTTTTTCACAAAAAACATGTCGACCAGCCTGCAAGACTTGCAAGGCTAAAGGACGATGAGTCCGGTTGGGGGTAATGATACTGACTGCGTCCAATTCTTTTAATTGATCAAGCATTTCCCCAGAATCAGAAAACACATGCGGGACATCATAGGTTTGCGCTGCATCTTTTGCAGCGGTTTGATTCATGTCACATATTGCAAGAATTTCCGCTCCCGCTGCCCGAAAACCAGCGGCATGATATTGTAACATTCCGCCCGCTCCAATTACTCCAATTTTTATAGTCATTTATCCTCCTCTTAAAATTTGATTTTAGTTTATTTCGGAATGGATGGAAACTTCACCCATTTTTCTTTAGCCTTTGAACTTTTAACAACGGTCTCTATAAACGCCATTCCAATTATTCCATCACGGATATCTGGATAATCATAACCAGATTTACGGGGAAATTTTCCTGCAATTTCATCTTTTACTGCAATCATTGCGGAATTATAAACATTGGCAAAAGCTTCAATAAACCCTTCAGGATGACCAAAAGGTATTCGGGTACAGTCAGCAGCAGCCCCAGTAATATAATCATTTCCTCGGCGGTAAATTTCTCTGGGTGCCCGGGCATCCTTTACGATTAATTCATTTGGGTGCTCCTGGTGCCACTCGAGAGATTTCTTTGTCCCATAGACTCGAATATTTAGGTTGTTCTCATCACCATTCGATATTTGTGAAGCGTATATGATTCCTCTTGCCCCACCCTTGAACCTAACCAATACATTTCCGTCATCATCTAAAGTACGACCAGGAATATTGACGGACAAATCTGCACACAAGGAATCAATCTCCAAACCAGAAATATAGTGAACCAAGTTCTCAGCATGAGTTCCGATATCTCCCATACAATTCGAGACACCAGCAATTTTCGGATCTGCACGCCAGTTTGAGATTGCCTTAGTCTCACCGGTAAGTGCAGTAATTGCGTACCCCTGAGGATACTCACAAACCACTTTTATAACTTTTCCAAGCTTGCCCTTCTTAACCATATCACGTGCCTGTTTGACCATTGGGTAACCCGTATAATTGTGAGTTAGGGCAAAAACTTTTTTTGACTTTGTGATTATCTTTTTAAGTTCTCTTGCCTGTGCAAGATCCAATGTGACCGGCTTGTCGCAAATCACATTAAAACCGGCTTTTAAAAAGGTTTTGGCCACATCAAAATGCAAATAGTTCTGAACTACTATACTAACAAAATCAATACGTTCACCAACTGGTAGTGAGGCCTCCTTTTCTGCCATCTCCTGATAGGAACCGTAAGTTCTGGAAGGATCGATATAAAAATCTTTTCCAGAAAGTTTGGATTTTTTAGGATCCGATGAAAAAGCACCGGCAACCAATTCTATTTGGCCGTCAAGATTTGCCGCACATCGGTGAACTCCACCGATAAATGCTCCTCGTCCACCCCCAACCATTCCCATTTTTAATTTTCTATTCATATCCTTTGATTTTTGATAATATGATTAATCAGAATTCAATGACCGTTCTTATTGATTTTTTTTATCAAATGCAGAATCAAAAGCCATTTCGTTCGGCTTAAAATCGAGTGCCTTTACAAATTCACAGGATTCAGTTGCTCCATGAAATCTGTCCATTCGACCATCTTCCCATTCAATGGAAAGCGGTCCGGCATACCTGACATCATTTAAAGCAACAATGATTTCCTCAAAATTAACATCACCTCGCCCTACTGACCGGAAGTCCCACTGACGCCGAGCGTCACAAAATGTTGTATGCCCGCCAAACACACCGACGGTTCCATCTCCATGACCCCACCATGCATCCTTCATATGTACATGATAAATGCGATCCGAAAAAGTTCGGATAAATTTTACATAATCAACACCCTGATACCCAAGGTGGGAAGGGTCATAATTAAAACCAAAACGCTTATGGTTTTTAATAGCAGCTAATGCACGCTGCGCACTTGCAATGTCAAAAGCGATTTCGGTAGGATGAACCTCTAGTGCAAAATTTACATTATGTTTTTCAAACTCCTGTAATATCGGACCGAACCGCTTAGCAAAATCCTCAAAGCCCTTGTCCCAATATGCCTGATCTGTTGGAGGGAAAGCGTAAATAGAATGCCATATGCTGGAGCCTGTAAATCCATTCACCACGGCGGGAAAATCGTCCTTTTTACCGCGTCCCGGCTTTGCATTGATAAAATTACGGCAGGCTTTGGCAGTTTTAGCCATTTTCTTGGCTGCTCGCTTTCGCACTTTCTCCGGATCACCATCGCCCCAGACATCGGACGGTAAAATTGATTTGTGTCGCTCATCTATCGGGTCGCAAATCGCCTGACCAACCAGATGGCTAGAAATCGCATAAGCAGTTAGATTGTGATCTCCTAAGATTTCCCATCTTTCTTGACAATATTTTTTTGAAACAGCTGCTTTATCAACATCGAAATGGTCGCCCCAACAGGCTAACTCCAAACCATTATAGCCCATCTCAGATGCTTTTTTGGCGAGAGTTGGTAAAGATAGATCGGCCCATTGGCCGGTGAACAAAGTTACGGGTCTTGGCATGGTTAAATAAGAATTAGGGTTTAATAAACTAGTTGGTAGTTAGTAAAATGTAAGTTGAAACCTAGTTTTAATTTAATGTATGAACAATGTTTTTTTTTACTGCACCAATTATTTTTATTACAAACTAACAATCACCTTTTCACCCTGATACTAAAATTTTTTCTGCTGACTTAAAACCCAAAGAAAATTTAGATTGTTTTTCCAACTGCAATTCAATCGTGTCAGCCATTTTATCTCGTTGAACAACCTTTGCCAACCTACCAGGCATAAGCCCTTTTTTTTGAGCAAATTTCAAAAAATCTGACCCCTGGTCTAAAATTGATTCGATTTTTACTTTTTTTCCAAGCACAGAATCAAGAAGAGTCTTTTGTGGAAGTTTTCTAATCACCCCTCCTTTTGTTGGAATGGGATGCCCGTGAGGGTCGTGTTGTGGATTACCAAGAAAAACATCAAGGCGTTCGAGTACTTTTTCCGAAATTGCATGCTCCAACTCCTCCGCTTCATCGTGTATCTCGCTCCAATCCAAACCAAGAGTCTCAACTAAAAATGTTTCCAGTAATCGGTGCCTCCTGATCATACGCATACCCAGTTTTTTCCCCGACACCGTAAGGGTGACTCCTTTACGAGACTTATAAGTAAGCCACTTCTCGCGCTGTAGGTTTTTCATCATCGATGTCGCCGTGCCAGGAGTAACTCCCAAAGAATTTGCAATTAATCCCATAGGTACTTCAAGCTGATTGTTTTCCATCGATAACATCAGAATACATTTAAGATAATTTTCAACCGTTGCGCTTGGCATAACCACAAACATGGACTCAATCTATAATTGACTCAACCACAATAAGACTCTAAACTTTGATTAATCAAACTAATGACTTTTAATATCCTTAATATACTCAATGTATTTATCAAGTTGTTTATCCACAAAATAACTCTGATATGGCTAATTTTAACAATATCATGCGAGCAGGTTTCCACAGACAAGGAGAACTCAACTTCACTCGATAACGAAAAACCTCAAATTGTGGTTACCACTACCCACCTCAGGGACTTGGTGGAAAAAATAACAGGTAATCGGTTTCAAATCACCTCATTAATGGGCCCTGGAGTGGATCCACATATCTACAAACCAACCTCAAGAGATATACTGGCCATTTCAAAAGCCGATATTGTGGTTTTTCATGGAATGATGCTGGAGGGCAAACTTTCTCAAGCACTTGCCAATGGAGAAAAAAAAGGAATTTTAACTTTTAACGCGACTGCCAGATTACCCAGAGAAAAAATTATTTTCCCGAATCAACATGACGGGGGCGAACATCACCCCGACCCACATGTTTGGTTTGATCCTAAGATTTGGTCTTTCGTTGCTGGCGAATTTACAAAAATGATATCCAATTTTGACCCCTCAGGGAAAATTTTTTACGCACAAAATCTAAAATCATTTACTGATGAAATTTTTCTCATAGAAAACTGGGCATCTGCTCAAATGCAAAGAATTCCTAGCTCTCAAATGAAGTTGGTTACAAGTCACGATGCTTTTCGATATTTCGGAAGGGCGATGGGACTGGAAGTTATCGCTCTTCAGGGAGTATCCACAACGACCGAAGCGGGGTTGGGAGACCGGGCAAATTTAGTCAATTTAATTAAAAGACAAAACATATCCGCAATTTTTATTGAAAGCAGTGTAAATCCTTCTGCGATTGAGGAAATTGCCAAGGAATGCAGTGTCACGATTGGCGGGGAATTATTTTCCGACGCACTTGGATCTAAAGACCAAGGTTCAATTGGCCCAGAAGGCAGATTCTTCACTGCTGACACCTGGTGTGGCATGATGGTGCATAATGTTTCCACTATCGCAAGGGCCCTAAGCTATAAATCGTTATGAATATACCCCTCCTTCCCCTTGAAGTTCATGACTTAACCGTATCGTATAATCGAAAACCTGTTCTCTATGGAATTGATTTGGAAATTGAGGAAGGTGGACTAATTGGAATAATTGGACCAAACGGAGCCGGTAAATCAACCTTAATCAAAACAATTATGGGAATTGTTCCCTCCAACGGTGGATGGGTAAAAATTTTTGGCAAGAAAGGAAAGCAATCCTACCGTCGAGTCGGTTACGTTCCACAAAGAGAATCCGTGGATTGGGATTTTCCGGTTTCAGTTCTTGATGTAGTCCTGATGGGCAGATACGGCCACACTGGATGGTTGGGAAGGATAAGTAAAAAAGATCGAACTATTGCTCATGAGTGTCTTGAAAAAGTTAATATGTTAACATTTGCAGACAGGCAGATAGGAAAACTTTCCGGAGGCCAACAACAACGAGTTTTTCTGGCTCGAGCTCTGGCACAAGAAAGTGATTTATATCTCATGGATGAACCTTTTGCCGGCGTGGATGCAGTAACCGAAAATGCGATTATTGAAATACTTCGAGAATTAAAACAAAAGGGCAAAACTTTAATCATCGTGCATCATGATTTATCAAATGCAAAAGAATATTTTGATCAAATCATATTATTAAATATGCGCTTAATTGCCTACGGTGATGTGGACTCAACATTTACAAAGGATCTCTTACAAAGAACATATGGAGGACGATTAACTGTGTTTACTGAAATTGCAGATCAATCTGCAAAAGATGGGCATTTCCCACGGGAGGATAGTATAAGATAAATTGGGTTCCTTTTCTCATAACCATACCTTGAAGAATTCGCTTCGAAATTGAAAATCCTAAGTTTACCTCTCTGCGTGTTCTTACTTTTTCCATTTATTCATATGGAAGCAGCACAGGTAAATGATGAAGTTAACATAATTTCTAAAACCCTGAGGTTTTTCTCTTTTTCAGATCACTCGGTTCAAGTTGTTGTCCTTGGGGTTATTTTCATGGGAGTGGGGTGCGGCTTGATGGGTGGCTTTGTCGTGACCCGAAAATTATCTCTTTTCGGTGATACTCTTTCCCATGCTGTTTTACCGGGAGTTGCGGTGGGCTTTTTATGGAGTCAGTCCAAAAACTCTATCAGTATAATTGTGGGAGCAATGCTTGCAGGCTTTTTGGGGGTTTTTTTAATTTCCTTACTTAAAAAAACTACGAAAGTAGGACAGGATAGTGCACTCGGCCTCGTGCTTTCAGGATTTTACGCAGTTGGTATTTGCCTGCTAACTAGAATCCAAAAGATGGAGTTTGGGAACCAGTCTGGAATTGACAGGTATCTCTTTGGACAAATTACTGGGCTTTCAACTCAGGATGTTTGGACAATGGGCATTTCGTGTATTCTGATCGTTTTGATTACAACATTTTTTTATAAAGAGCTATTAGTTACCGGTTTTGATCACGGATTTGCTCGCTCCATTGGACTACCGGTGGACCTTATACAGTATTTACTTTGGATGCTTCTGGCATTCTCGGTGATAACCTCTCTTCAGGTAGTTGGAGTAATCTTGGTTTCGGCATTACTGATCATACCTGCCGCCACAGCTTCCATTATTACTCAAAAAATGAAAAGCCTGCTTCTTTGCTCCGCCCTATTGGGAATGGCAGCTGGGGTAATCGGTTCATACCTTTCATTCCTGGGCAGTCGTTTACCAACTGGTCCCCTTGTAGTTTTAACTTCGACTCTATTATTTATTCTCGTTCTTTTCTTCCACCACCAGAATGGACTTCTTTTAAAATGGATACATTTTCGTGGAAAGGAGCGTAAAATTGCTCTAGAAAATACATTAAAAGCTGTTTATCAGGAATTGGAATGGAAGAACTTTGCCCAAGACACTGTTCGACTTGGAAACCTTGCCAAAAGAAGGAGAGTCAGCATTCCTGAAATGCACATTGAGGCTATTCAGTTGGTGAAAAAAGACTTTGCCTACCTACTTCCCCTCAAAGATCAAGCACTTCCGAGTGAAAGCATCCTATCATTATCACCTACTGGGTGGAGCGAAGCATGTCGAATTGTACGAAACCATCGTCTTTGGGAGCTATATTTAACCAATGAAGTTCAATACGCAGCCGATCATGTCCATGAAGACGCAGAAAAAATCGAACATGTGTTGGGAGATGAAACCGTTCGAAAGATTGAACGCATTCTCTCAAATCCAAGAAGAGATCCGCATGGAAAATTAATTCCCAGTCAACAAGACATTGAGCAGGGCTACATTAATAAAATGATAGCAAAAAATCTTCCATGAACGAATTTTTCCCGCCGCTCGATATAAATGACACTTTTTGGATGCCCTGGGCCACATCGAAGGATTTGATCTGGAATGCTCAAATTGTTTGGATGGGTGTTATGGTATCTTTTTCTTGCGGTTTAATAGGTGCATTTATTGTTGCCCGAAAACTTGCCTTAATGGGAGATGCCATCAGCCACGGTATACTTCCTGGTCTAGTAATTGCTTTTATTACCACCCAGTCTAAATCATTATTACCCATGTTTATTGGTGCGTGCGGGGCAGGCTTGCTCTGCAGTTATTGCATCGAATGGTTACACAGAAAAACCCCTTTGAAAATGGATGCGGCATTAGGGCTTACTTTCACCAGTTTTTTTGCATTAGGTGTCTTGTTAATTACTAATATGGGAAATTATGCACATATTGATGCAGAATGCTTATTGTATGGAGAAATCGGTTTTACGCCTCTTGCGGAAAATATTTATTTAGGATCCTTTGAAATAGGTTCCCGGCCCCTACTCAGCATTGGAGTCGTTACCACGGTAATCCTTTTAATCATTATTCTTTTTTACAAACAATTAATGGTTACTAGTTTCGATGAAATGTTATCCGTCTCCCTCGGACTTCCTGTAAGAACAATTCATTACGGGCTCATGTTACTACTCGCCATAACAATAGTGGCCTCTTTTGAGTCAGTCGGAGTTATTCTAGTTATTGCAATGCTTATTTTTCCTTCGACTACGGCATCCTTCTTTTTTACGAGAATGCCGGCGATTCTTTTTTGTACTTTACCACTATCCATTATTTATTCATTAGGTGGTTTTTTCCTCGCTCGATGGCTGGACTGCTCAATCGCTGGATCCATGGTTGTGGTCGCGATGGCATGCTTTGGTATAGCCTGGCTCTTCGGGACTGAGAATGGAATTTTAAAAAATTTATTTATTCCTAAGAAAATAATTTTTAAACATTCAGATTAAAGATACGCACAAAAAAGCCTCTGGTTACCCAGAGGCTCGAAATTAAATTAAAAGGAATTTATCCCTTCTTTTCTTTTTTTCCTTTTCCTTTTGACAAAGCGATCTTTGAAGCAGTCTTGTTCTTGCAGTTGCAGCCTTCAATTGAGACTTTTGCACCCTTAGCAAGTTTAGTTGGGCAATCAATACCAACCATTTGAGTTTTGCTGCCTACTTGAACTTTCTTTTCTTTTTTTCCTTGAGCGACCGTAAGGGTTTTTGACTCTTCATCAAAACCTACGACCTTACCATGTATCGGTTTGGATGGACAACCAGCATAGACGGAACCTGCAAAAGCAAGTAAAGCGATTATTGAGAATAATTTTTTCATAATAGATAATATTGAGGTTTAGTGTTTAAAGAATTCATTGAATATCCAAATACAAGATAGACAAGTAAGAAGTACTCAATATTACTAATTTTACCGAATAACCCAACAAGTGTTACCTAACCCAAGTTTTTTTCAGTTTGGATGAAATATTCAAAAATTACCCTTTTCTTTCTTTTATTTAGTGCTCTTCTTAAAGGGCATCCCATTCCGGATATACCAGTAATTGGTAAGTTTAATTCTGATGGCAATAGTTCTATTTATATAGAAATAGACACAAGAAGCTTTGCTGAAGATCCTGAGCAAGTGCCTTTCCTTACCAGCAGTACTTTCAAACAACTTTCTGACTCAAACAAAACAGATCTCATTCTGCAGGCGAAAAATTTGATCGAAAATGCTCTTCAATTGCGCTTTGGAAACAATGACTGGTATTTGCCCGAATTTAAATTTGATTTCGTGGAACGGAATGGAGAAGATTTGAGTGAAGAGAACATCTTCGTTTTACAAGGCCAGTATGATATTTTTTTAGATAATAACTCTACTTTTTATCAAATAAGATCGCAGGACGAAGCTCCTTACGATCTAGTTTTCACTAATCAAATAAATGAGAAACCTCAAAGACGTGTAAATGTTCTTTTTCCTAATGAAGAAAGTTTTAAATTTGATCTTTCTTTTATTGACGGAAAACCGATTGCTCTAAAAGAAGTAGATCAACAATCAGGATCTATTACAGAGAAGAGTTCAGAAGAGCGCAGGAAAGATGCAAGAAGCACCTTCTACTCTTTTACGAGACAAGGATTTGTTCATGTTCTCCCTCTTGGTCTTGATCATATCCTGTTTGTACTCGGGCTCTTTTTTCTTTCAAGAAAATGGAAGCCGATTTTATACCAAGTCTCAGTGTTTACGGTTGCCCACACAATAACCCTTGGTCTTGCGACTCTGGAATTAATATCAGCACCATCTCATGTGGTTGAACCAATTATAGCGGCAAGCATAGCTGTTATAGCACTAGAAAATATTTTTTTCCCAAACTATCGTCATTCAAGGTTGTTCATTGTCTTTTTCTTTGGCTTGATTCATGGACTTGGCTTTGCCGGTGCCCTCTCGGCTTTTGATTTAGATCCAACTTCGCTGGTAATTGGGCTGCTTGGCTTTAATATTGGAGTAGAATTCGGTCAGCTAGCTGTGATTGCCATCACTTTTGTTTTCACTTTCTGGCTCAAAGATGAAACAACATATCGAAAGATCGCAGTGGTTCCCTGTTCAATCCTGATTGCACTTATGGGAATTTATTGGACGATTGAACGCATCTTTTTTTAACTTTAGAAGATTATTCATATTCAATAATTCATAGCTTTGACTTAAAACTCTTGAACAATCCTCCGTTTTAAAGTTTTTAAAGAAATAGTCCAAATTCATGTTCAAAAGAATTCTACTATTCCTTTCTTTTCTTTCCACACTTGCAATAAGCGGTATGCCATTGGCTTTCGTTCAAGTGGGAGCGTGGTTAAATATGATTGATAAATTTTATCAGGAATCCCAATCAATCAGTTTATCGGTGGAATGGACATTCAATGGGGATCGCCCCTGTAGCGTCTGTCAATTTGTAAGCGAACAAACAGATTCAGGAAAAAAAGGTTTTTCGGCAATAGAGATTTTTTCGCACAAATTAAAATTAGCGTCTGAAAAATCTGAAATCATTACTGATCATGGACTGAAAATGGTTGGAGCATTATGCCCTCCTGTCTGGCATATTTCCTCTACCTACGATCCAGCGGAACTCCCTCCTCCGCGAATCAGAGCGTAAGCACTTTCTTATCGAACCTTACTTTCCACCCACAGCGTGGAAAAGCTAATACCTGTGTTTATATTCAAGAATATACTTCATGGTTCTTTTTTTAGCTACATCCAAAATTTTTATCTTTTTACTATTATGAAAAAATTAACTCTCTTTTTTGTTTCCCTTATTATTAATGTCTCTGTTTCAACCGCCCATGAAGGCCCTTGGACTTCAGCCCGACCGGATGGACACGCACCCATTTCTGTTATGGGCGATCATATGCACGCCATGGGCGAATGGATGGTGTCCTATCGCTACATGACCATGGATATGGAAGGATTACTAAAAGGATCTAATGCTGTAACCGCATCCTCGCAATTAACGGGCATGACTACAATGGTTCCAACTAAGATGACTATGGACATGCATATGTTTGGTACGATGTATGCCATCTCCGATAAGTGGACACTAATGACCATGCTTAATTATTTAGACAATGATATGGACATGATCATGCCAATGAATATGAGCATGAATATGGGAAGTTCTGGAATTGGCGATTTGAAAGTGGCAGGACTTTACGATCTTGCTCAATGGGATAGCGGGCGAAGAATGCATTTAAACTTGGGATTAAGCCTTCCTACTGGATCAATTGATGAAAAACATACGAATGGAAATACATTGGGCTATGGCATGCAACTAGGATCCGGAACTTATGATTTCCATCCTGCTATTACTTACTTAGCGCAAACCGACAACTATTCCTATGGTGCTCAGTTGGGTGGAATTCTCCGAATTGGTGAGAACGATCAGGATTACACTCTCGGCAATAAGTTTGAAGCAACCCTGTGGGGAGCTCGTAAAATTACTGATTCTTTAAGTGCATCTGCTAAATTCGATTACTCGAGTCAGAGTAAAGTCGATGGAGAAGATACCCGAATGATGAAAATGATGTCCCCTGCCCTTAACCCAAATTCTCAAGGTCGTGATATCACAACCTTTGGTTTAGGCCTTAATTACTATTTTCAGGATGGTGGACTGAAAGGCCATCGCATCGCTGCTGAGTGGGAAACTCCTCTCGATCAAAAAGTAAATGGTGTCCAACTGGAGCTTGATTCCACATGGACTCTTGGTTGGCAGTACGCCTGGTAATCAAAAAGTGTTGAAGTCTCAATAAATTTGCTTGTTAAATTCAAAGATTACCAATGAATTTTTAGATATTACGGGAGATCTAGCAAAGCAGTTATGAGTAGCGAGACCAAAGATCATACTAAAGGTATCGCCTTAAAAACTCAGAAATTCGATCTTTGGAGAAATACTTGTAACGGCATTGTAGAAGCAAGTTTTGCCTCTGCATGCCTACTTGTTGCTATTCGATATTTTGGGGCAACGGATACCGCAAAATCATTGTTGGCAGGAGGTAGTTCCATTGGGTTTCTAATCACCCCAGCTTTTCTTCTTTTGATTGGAAGAAGTAAACTGCCTGTGAGTATCCTCTGTGCAATTCTACTGTTTTTTGTGGCTCTTTGCATACTAGCTTCCGCTGCAGCAACATCTGCATGGTTTTATGTAGGTTGTGTATTACTGGGATGTGTCATTGCCGCCCAAGTACCATCCTTGATGGTTCATGTTTACGCTAATAATTACAAATCAAATGAGAGAGGACGAAAAATTTCTAGTAACCTAATGCTCTCGGCTGTGGTTGGTAGTGTCACAGCTCTTCTCGTCGGTTTTATTTTGGATGAGGACCTTAGCTATTTCAGAATTGGAGCCGTAGTTACCTTTCTGTTTTGCCTAGGAACGGCATATTTTCA
This sequence comes from Opitutales bacterium, assembly GCA_965660725.1. Taxonomy (GTDB): domain Bacteria; phylum Verrucomicrobiota; class Verrucomicrobiia; order Opitutales; family Seribacteraceae; genus Seribacter. The sequence continues at coordinate 9,818 of CBFIBI010000004.1, read as the reverse complement.
TCTTAAAATACCTTCCAAACCCCTGAATTCAGAATCACGAGGTTTATCTAAGGATCTAGCCTATGCGATCAAGGACCGACTTTTCTTTTGGATGTTAACGGGATGGATGCTTATGGGAATTGGAAATTTAGTCACAATTCCATTACGGGTCGAATACTTGGCCAATCCAGTCCATGGCCTTAACCTTAGTAATACCATGATACTTTCCATTACTATGGTAATACCGCTTATTTGTCGAATTTGCAGTACACCATTATGGGGTTGGGCTTTTGATAAATTTAATTTAGCTCTCGTGAGAATTTCGATAAATCTGTTTTTTCTTCTCGGTCTATTTCTATACTTCCAAACCAAGGACATAATTTTGTTAAGTTTTGCATCGGCCTTGATTGGAACAGCTACTGGTGGTGGCACAATGGCTTGGACACTTTGGGTAACAAAAATCGCCCCCAAGGGAGCCGAATCTAGCTACATGTCTGTACATTCTTTTTTTACTGGAGTGAGAGGCGTCCCTGCTCCTTTCCTTGGCTACTGGATTCTTACCAACCTCGGACCTGTTCAGGTTTCTTGGACTTCCGCGACACTCATTAGCCTCAGCTGCCTAATTTTCATCAAGCTTGCATCGGATGAAAGATTAAAACCCAATTATTCTCCTATTGCTAGAAAATCATAATATGTTTTTCTAAAAATTTTACTTCATGAATTCCTTCTGCCCCTATCTTCGTATCGTCTTTGCACTGCTGATTGGCAGCTACCCAACTGTAGCCTTTTCCAGTGCAAAAAGAGTGACGGCTGGCGAACTCACACCCATGGTTGTGACTTCTAAAGGTGGATTCCCGGAGCCTTTGCATTCTACTGCTTGGTCAATTACTGCCCTGGAAACTGAAGCCATAAAAGGGAATACCAGATCGTTACCCGAAGCTTTATCTGGAATTCCTTCAATTATGGTTCAAAAAACTGCACTGGGCCAATCTTCTCCCTACATTCGCGGATTAACCGGGTACCATAATGTATTACTAGTTGATGGGATTCGTTTGAATCATTCCGCAATGCGCTCAGGACCGAACCAATACTGGAGTACAGTCGAACTGTTTGGTACCGACCGTGTAGAAGCACTACGTTGCACCCATGGAGTTTTATTTGGAGCCGACGCTGTGGGGGGCATTGTTAATTCCCTCTCTTCCGAACCATTTTATTCTAATCAAAAAAATTACAGATCCTTTGAGTTACTTGGTCGTGCTTCTTCAGCAGAGCGTTCATTTAGTGCAGGATTTTCAGCTGAAGTTTCCTCTCCAAAATGGTTTGCTGAAATTTCTCATACAGAGCGTTCATTTGGCGACCTTGATGGAGGAAGGAAAGTTGGTAGGCAAAAAAATACTGGCTATGATGTAAGAGGGTCCCAGGCAAGGTTGTCTAGAAAGCTTTCCGACAATGCAGACTTAATCTTTGGAATTCAAAAAAACTTCATGGATAATGTTCCCAGAACCCATAAAACTATTGATGGCTTAACATGGGAAGGCTTGTCGCGTGGTAAAGAAATTTGGCGACGACTTGATCAAGAAAGGAATCTTTATTATGGAAGGCTTGCCTGGGAAGATATTGAAGGCATTGCAAATTCGGGAAATTTGACTCTTAGTCTTCATTCTCACGATCAGGAAAGAAATCGGATGAAAGGTAATTCAGGTGTGGCTACAGGAGGAGACTTACAAACATTTAGCCTCGAAGATATTGGTCTGACAGCTCGTTTTGTGAAAGAGGATTTCTTGCAAGGCATTCTGGCTTATGGAGCCGAATGGCATCAAGAAAAGCTGGTCTCGGGAGGGTACAAATTTGATGCCAACGGCAATCGCACTGCCAACCTAGTACAGGGACCTTTGGCAGCTGACTCTCTCCATGACCGGTTTGCCACTTATTTTCAATACAAATACGCATTCGATTCTGGCTGGTCGTTAGAGCCAGGAATTCGATACTCGGCAACAAAAGCAGATTTAAGAAAATTCTACGAAAAGAATAGTGATATTTCCACTTTGTTTGCTCCGGAAGAAAAAACTTACGAAGAAATCCTTGGCAGCTTAAGGGCAACCAAACAAATCAATGAGGAGCTTTTTATTTTTAGCGGTTTGTCTCAAGGTTTCAGACCACCGAGTCTCTATGATCTCACCTCCACCGATGAGACAAGTACCGTGGAAAAACCCAATACAAAACTAGAACCGGAAAAATTTCTGCAAGCTGAATTTGGCATACGAGTGGATTCAGGCTCATGGGAATGGCAAACTTCTTATTATTATACTTGGATCAAAGACATGATCATTCGCTCACCCATCGAATCCGGCAAGTCTGATGTTTTAAAATCAAACGGTGATGGGTTCATTCAGGGTATTGAACTTGAACTTGGTTATCAGTGGACTCCATCCTGGAAATCCGAGTTTTCTTTTTCATGGATGGACGGAGAAGTTGAGCAAATGCTGGATAATAATGCTACGGGAACAGTAGCCATCAATGGCCGTAATTATTCAACAGTAAACCGGGCAACCACACGTCTTATGCCAATACAGGCAAAGTTCACCACACAATACACACCCATGGGTTCAAACTGGTCGTCTGCCCTATCTTTTCTTGCACTTAGTAAAGCGGACGATCTTTCACTTAAGGATGAGACTGATGTTACAAGAATACCGAGTAATGGAACACCAAGCTACTTTCTGACCAATATTTATGGTAACTATGATATTTCTGATAGGAGCTTAATATCTCTCGCTTTGGAAAATATCGGCAATGTTGATTATCGCGTACATGGATCCGGTCTCAACGGTGCAGGCCGAAACTTTATTCTTTCCTGCTCCATTGTTTTTTAGGGGGTATTTTATCATAGGGGTCATTAAATAAAAATCAGTAGATCCTTAATATTTTTCTGTAACTTTAGCCCATTGCTAATAGTATATTGAAGAATGAAATTTATCGCGATTTTGCCCATCATCTTCTTACCTCTTGCTTTTGTTGCTGGAAATAAACTTTCTAAGAAAGAGACCGATTCAGAAGTTGCAGCGATCAATAAGATCTTGGTATCAACCTACAATAAGCATGATGTAAAGGCACCTGCAAAACTAGATGATGCTCTCCTGGCAAGAAGACTCTACCTGAAAGCTGCAGGTCGAATACCCACGCATGAGGAATTGTCTTCTTATTTAGCTAATCCATCTAAAAACAAAAAAAATCAACTGGTGAACCAATTGGTTGAGTCATCTGCTTTTGATAGCCATATGTTCAATTGGTGGGCTGATTTACTAAGACTGCAGACGCGCATGCGGGGAGGCAACCAAATCGGTGCCGGACAGTTATATGTTCACTGGGTGAAGGAACAGGTTAAGAAGAATATTCCATTCGATGAAATGGCCTTTAACTTAATCACTGCTGAAGGTTACCCATGGGAGAATGGTGCAGTCGGTTACTACCTACGGGATGCGGGTATGCCATTAGACAACATGTCGAACACCACGCAAATCTTTCTCGGTACCCAAATGGTTTGTGCACAGTGTCATAACCACCCCTTTGACAAATGGACACAAATGGAATATTATCAAATGGCATCCTACACTTACGGTATACACTCCTCCAAAGGAGGAGATATCCAAAGCAAAATAAGAAAGTATTTTGAAAAACAAACCAAAGGACTTTCCTCAAAAGATAAACAGAAGAAAGTGCAATCTAAAGAAGCACAGGCTTTACGAAAATCCGTACAAGAAATGCTTCGCCCCCTCAGGTACGGAGCTACCCATACGAATCGTAAACTTAACTTGCCACACGACTATCAGTATGACGATGGAAAGCCCAAGTCATTGGTTTCCCCATCCCCAATCTTTGATAATCCGATTTCAGATAAAGATGGTGAGTCAAAAGTTCATGCGTATGGCGAATGGATGACTACCTCCGAAAACCCACGATTTACCAAAGTAATTGCCAATCGAATGTGGAAAAAAGTTTTTGGCCGTGGTTTGGTCGAGCCCGTCGATGATTGGAGAGATGATACGGTTGCATCCATACCAGAACTTTTGGAACATTTGGAAAAGCTCATGGTTCGTGTGGATTTCGATCTAAAGGAATTTCAAAGGGTATTATTTCAAGTGAAAGCATTCGAGAATTCTGCTCCCGATTATATTCCAAATATTGAAACACCCTACTATTTTGAAGCCCCTATTCTAGAAAGACTGACAGCCGAGCAAATATGGGACTCTCTTGTTGCCTTATCCATTCCCGACCCAGATGAAAGGAAACAAAATGCCAAAGTAATCAACCAAAGATTGGAACGCTTTAAACAATATCAGGAAGAAATTGAATCTCTCAATGGAGAAAGACTTACCAAACTTGCGAAAAAAGGGGCTAAGGCAAGCAAAGAGATCAATGAAGAAATGGAAGCTCTCCAGGAGCAATTACGGGAGGCACAAGAGGCAGATGACAGAGAAGCCGTCGCCCGACTCAGGCGGGAGTATGGACAGGCTAGAAATCAACAGCGCACTGTATTTGCCAAATTGGTTATGGGTCCAGAATTTGAAGTAAAGTCACTTTATGGAAACGGCGGAAATATCTACACCAAAAACGATCGATGGAAAGGATATAGCAGTCAGATCTACAGAGCATCGGAATTACAAACCCCTGCACAGCCTGGACATTTCCTCCAGGAATTTGGTCAGTCTGATCGTGAAATTGCAGACAATGCAAACAAGCACGCTTCCGTTACACAGGCTCTCACGCTATTAAATGGTACATTCTATGGTGCATTATTTAATAAAGAATCCCCACTGATGAAAAAGCTTTCTGAAGAAGTTGAACCAAGTGAAAAAATTAAGATTTTATTCCTCTCAATTTTGAACCGGGAACCGACATCTGAAGAATTAAAAATGTGTATGGTAGAACTTTCACCTGTGGCCACTGATTCAATTGATGGAAGTCAAAAAATTCCTGAACATTTATCCAATGAGAAAAAGAGAGCATTAAAGAAACAAATCGAAAAGAAACTCGCGTGGGAGAAATTTAATCGTAACCGCGAATATTTCGCAATCGCATGGTCTTTAATTAATACCCGTCAGTTCTCTTTCGTGCAGTAAATTCCAAATCCTAATTATTATGAACATGAACTCTTCCCTTTTTTCTGATGAACTGAATCGCAGAAGATTTGTATCGTTAGCGGCCAAAAGTTTTCTTGGAGTAAGCATACTGCCATGGGCCTCACACAACCCACTCACTGGAGCTGGACTTGGCCTTAATCGACCACTTAACCACGCACCCAAGGCAAAGAATGTAATCTACCTTTACATGTCGGGCGGGATGACCCACTTGGACACATTTGATCCCAAGTCAGGAACTGAAACAGGCGGGCCCACTCGAACTATTAAAACAAATTCTGATGGCGTCCAATTAGCCGAAAATCTTCCATTGCTTGCTAACCATGCCGATAAGATAGCAGTGGTAAGAGGTATGACTTCAACCAAAGGAGCTCACCAACAAGGTAATTATTTTATGCATACCAGCTATGCTCAAAGAGCCACCATAGTACATCCGAGTATGGGGGCATGGATGACACAACTTGATGGTCGCTTTAATCCAACCCTACCGGGTGCTGTTGTTGTAGGTGGAGGTAGCAGGCATCCCCTTTCTGGCTTTCTTGCCACATCCCATCAACCACTTGCAATCGGAAACCCAAATGAAGGACTTAAAAATGTGAAAAGGCTTTGGGGGATGACTGAAGAGAAGTTCGAAAAAGGACTAAATCTCTCTCAAAATCTAGATCGTTCATTCACTCAAAAATACAATTTGGAGAAAGTTAACGCATACAGTGCAATGTATGAAGATGCTGTTCGTCTGATGAAAAGTAATGACTTACAAGCTTTTGATTTGAAACAAGAAGCTCAATCTACCCGTGATGTATACGGTGATGATAACTTTGGACAAGGTGTTCTTCTTGCCAGAAGACTGGTTGAAAGACAGGTTCGATTTGTAGAAGTACAATTGGGCGGATGGGATACTCACCAAAATAACTTTTCCAGGGTGCCTGAAAGATGCTCTATTCTAGACCAAGCTCTATCAGCTCTGCTGGATGATCTATCAAAACGGGGCTTATTGGAGGAAACTCTTGTCGTCCTGGCCACCGAATTTGGACGGACACCCAATATAAATGTAAATGATGGACGTGATCATTATCCGAAAGCATTTTCATGTATGCTTGCTGGTGGAGGAATTCGCGGAGGACAAGTTTGGGGTAGAACCGATGATGAAGGGAGAGAGGTCGTTGACCAAAAAGTTGAAATACCAGACTTTAATGCAACGATTGCCTATACTCTCGGATTACCCTTAGACAAAATTATTTATTCCCCAACTAGGCGTCCTTTTACATTATCAGATAAAGGAAAACCAATTACTCAATTAATTTAAGTTTATTATATCCAGCATTTTTGATATAAATTCTAAGAAAAATATTTGTCTTTACCAAAAGCCCAAAATCAAGTGGGATATCCACTTGATTTCGTAAATTTCTAACCAATAATATATATAACCATGAAGAAGTATTTCGCGTTACTCGTGTTCCTGCTTCCTTTTATTATGTCTGAAGCAAAAACAAAGGAATTAAATCCAGAAAATACCTTGATTATTGAACTCAAGGACGGAAAAGTCGTCATAGAGATGTTTGAAGATGATGCCCCAAAGCATGTTGAACGCATTAAAAAACTAGCCAAAGAAGGAAAATACGATGGAGTAGTTTTTCATAGGGTAATTGAGGGCTTCATGGCACAAACTGGCGATGTAGAGCATGGTAACTCGAAAGACTTTAACAAAAGAAGGGTTGGTACCGGTGGGTCGGATTTACCCGATTTAAAAGAAGAATTTAATGATAGAAAACATGTTAAAGGTACTTGTTCGATGGCTAGATCTTCAGATCCCGATAGTGCAAACAGCCAATTTTTCATTTGTTTCGAGGATTCTTCGTTTTTGGATAATCAATATACAGTTTGGGGGCAAGTTATTGAAGGAATGGAATTTGTTGATAACATAAAATTGGGATCTCGTTCAGATAATGGTTCTGTGGATGATCCGGATTCCATGATCAAAGTAACTCTAGGAAAAGCCAAAGAAGAAAAAAACAACAAGTAAGACTGTTATCTTTACAAAGATGGTCCAAGAATATCATCACAGTCGAGATGATACAGTCCGACGAAAAATTCCTCATCCCATCTCTCTTCTACTGTAATCTCACCCGTTACTCGAATAACTTCGTCCATTAATACTTCGACCCCATCAGATGAAGAAACTACCACCCACCCATTAGGTTCGGGTGTCTGTCCAAAGCAACAACTCATTTGATCTGGAACAAGGAGAAACTCCTTAACTTTATTATTTTCATCCACAACGGTTGGGATCATAAATCCTTCTATTGCCACTGATTTTCCCGTTTGGTTTCTTATTGGCTTGGGTACGCGTTGTGCATATGACCCAAAATCAAAGACTTTGCCATCTGACTCCCAGTTAACTTCGTATTTGAAATTAGTCAGATCACGAAAAGGAATCTGAGAATAAGCACTATCTTCCTCCATTGGGGGAAGTCGATTTGGAATAATTTCAGTGGTCAGATTTTGTTCCAAACTGATAGGAACACCATTTACGACTAGTCCTTCTTCAATAATTCTACCATTAGATAATTCAGAATCATTGGATTCCCAACTTTTAATTTTTGATATTCCATCGTTGGATTCAATTGTACTTACATTTTTGTCTCCATTTTCGTGTGGAAGGATGGGTTTACCAACAATTGGTTCGCCTAATGGTATGGGTCTAGAACTTTCTTCAACTCTATCCTCTGAACAACTACAAAAAGTCCACAAACTCAAAATATAAAGAGAAATATTAGGCTTAGTCATAATGTAAGAAATTTAGTTATACTGTAAATTCCATCAAGTTATTAAAATTCGTTAATTAAGTTTGATGCTGTAAGTTCTTACTTATATCGACTCGGTATGCAGAGATTGCTGGAGGTATTCCGCTAATTAAACCCAAAAAAATTATTGAAAGAAATACATAAAATGAATTTGAATCTAAAGTAAAGGGTTCCAACATAACACCCGTTTCTTTTCTAATTAAATAAGAAGCAAACATACTAGTAAAAAAGTATACTATGAAGGAACCGCATCCGCCAATGAAGGCAATAATTAATGATTGTCCCAGTACAACTTGAGTAATGAAATTTCTACTTGCACCAAGGCACCGTAAAATTGCAAACTCCCGCTTCCTTTCATTCATGGAATTTCGTAAAACAGCTAAAATTATGAAACTGGACATTGCTGCAATCATATAGGCAATCCATTTCAAAATCTGCTCAAACCATGCTAATCTTTTAAAAAATTCTGCAAGGGTATGTGCAATCGGCCAGGCAAGGGTTGCTTGATTGCCCTGCCGATTATATTTCATAGACAAAGTTATTCCAGCAGCTCCCTTTAACTTAAGCAGAACGGCACTAATTGAATTAGCATACTCACTTGAATGGCCATCCATATGCTGAATCCCTTTAATTGGAACCCAAATTACTTTATCTGCAGGGGTACCCGTGCCATTTAAAATGCCAACTACAACATATATATCATCATGCTTACTTGATTCTTTAAAGGTCAATCCATGATAAGGATGAAAAGTATCACCTACCTTTAAACCTAATTTAGAAGCAACAAACTGCCCAACAAGAGCTTCTTTCGCCGATTCAGAAAAAACCCGCCCTTCCTTAAGCTTGAATTTATTTCCCTTTTTCCATTCGTGATTAAAAAACAGGCTGGGTAATGTACCAACAAGTCGATATCCAAAATAATTATCTCCAACTGCAATTGGATAGGCTTCTTTAACACCAGGAGTATCTTTAATTAATTCGTATTGCTCCCATTCTAAATTACCTGCTGATGCCTCGATATGGAAGATTGAGTTTAGCACAAGTTGCAACTTCGAGCCCCTTGCACCCAAAACTGCATCAAAACCACCAGCAGAATGAGTAAATGCATTTTCTGCTCCTCTTTTGATTTTCCATGTGCTCAAGAATAAACCGCCAGCTATTGCAATTGAAAAAGATGCAACTAGAGAGGACAACAAAAACTGTTTAATTCCTCTAGCCGATAACAGAAGCAGGTTCTCGAATTGGGTTTTCATTAGATACTATCTTTCTAATTACCCTTGAGAGTTAGTTTGGTTAAGTTCTGACCAATCAATTTGACGATCAAAATTAGAAATTACCCTTTCATCATGACTCACCACAAGTAATGCTGTTTGGGTATCTCGACAAAGTTCACAAATTAGATCGATTGCATTTTTTGCATTTTTTGAATCCAGGTTTCCAGTAGGCTCATCAGCTATAACTAATTTAGGTTTATTTACTAGTGCCCGCGCCAATGCAATTCTTTGTTGTTGTCCGATAGATAATTGACTTGGTTTATAAGTAAGTCGATTAGACAAACCTACTTTGTTAAGCAATTCTTTGGCATACTGTTCGTCATCATTTGAACAAAATGACATAGCTAAGTTTAAATTTTCAATACAGCTAAAGCCTTGAAGAAGGTTAAAAGATTGAAAAACATACCCAACAGTTCCAGCCCGTAAACGGTCTTTGGCAGAACTAGACAATATTTGCAAATTTTTGCCATCTATTTCAATTGATCCATCATCAGGAGATAATATGCCAGCAAGGAGATGCAAGAATGTAGTTTTACCAGAACCACTTTCTCCACGCATTCCACAAAACTCGGATGAAGCCAAAGTGAAATTATCTACATCAACAATATCAATATTTTCTCCCG
>CBFIBI010000003.1:9754-71146 GCA_965660725.1 Opitutales bacterium | reverse complement strand
TGCAAGTCAGGGATGAGGACAACGCCAGTATAGAGAATCAGTTCGTAATTGTCCTTCTCAATGAAGTCGAGGATCTCGACGGGGACGGAATTGAGGATCATTATGACTCTGATGACGACGGTGACGGGTTTAGCGACCTGGCGGAAATTGCATACGGCTCAAACCCCAGAGACTCCATATCCTTAGCTAATACCCCGCCAATATTTAAGCAAAATCAATCTTTTTCTATCGCTGAAAACGAACCTCCTGCTACTTGGATTGGAAATATCTCAGCTTACGATCCGGATAATAATAAAAGCATTCCTGTTGTTATGGAATCACCAAGTTCCGCTTTTGTATACGATATGAATCAGTCTGTTCGTTCAGCTCAGGTTTTTGATTATGAATCAAACCAAACGAATTACTCGCTTTCTTTTTCGGCGAAGGATGAATTTAATTCGACGACATTTCATGTGATTTATATCGAAGTAAATAATGTGATTGAAGACTTGGACGAAGATGGGTTTGAAGATGCATTCGATTCAGATATCGATGGAGACGGGCTTGAAAATGAAAATGAAATCATTGCTGGTACCGATCCGATTAATCCAGATACGGATTCGGATGGGCTACTTGATGGTGAGGAACTTATCTTAAATACTAATCCTCTCAATAGTGATTCAGATGGTGATCATTTATCCGATAAAACTGAAATGTTAATTGGGACTAACCCACTTAATTCTGATACAGACAAAGACGGCTTTTCAGATAAAGAGGAAGTTATCGCATTTACCTCACCGGAAGATGCCAATGATTTCCCCGGAAATTCATTAAGACAAAGTCCTAATCTTGGACCAGACGGAAAGGTTTATGAAGTTATCAAAGAACCTATGAGTTTACCCGAAGCCCAGGCATTAGCTGAAAAGAGCAGTGTTACCCTACCCACCCTAGATCAATTTAATCCTGAACTGAACAAATTCCTTGTTGGATTCTTAATCAGGAATCAAGTGGAAACCAAAAACTCTTTCGGAAAAATAGCTGCATGGGTTTCGGGAGACAAAAACCCAGCTTTTAACGATCCCTCTTTTGGGATCGCAAATGTTGTGCTAACTGAAAACGGCCTTGGAATGGAGCCTAATCCAAACCAAAAGCTCTCTGTTATTTTTTCTCGTGAATTAAATCAGATTCGAGTACCCGGAATTTTAACACTCCGTCCAGAAATGTCAGAGGACTCAATCATTGCAAAAGCACAGATTATGGACGAAGGGGGAGACAAACCATACCGTTTGGGATTCCGAATTTCAGAAAAAATTCTTGTCAGTAATTTCGATAATACTTCACGAATGATTTCTGCAAAAAGAGACGGAATGTTTTTTGATGCTCAAATTGACCGATTAATTTCCGGAAAAACATATTACATCCGAGCTTATGCAGAAAACGCAGCCGGTCTTCACTATGGTTCTGTTCGTAAAATAAGAGTTGAAAAGACTTATGATGCTCCATTCGAAGCCTCTGCAGTTGGAGGCAATTGGTATAAATCAGAATGGTTTGGTGCTTTTATGCACGGCTACGGAAATTGGATTTTCCATAATCAACTTGGATGGCTTTACCACGGTCCAGTTAATGGTAATGGTATTTGGGTATGGAGTGAAAAAACTAAATGGTCTTGGACAAGAAGTGATATCTGGCCCTACCTTTGGATAAACAATCAAGCTAATTGGCTCTACTTTTACGAGTCCAACTCAATCCAACCCACCTTTTGGAATTTTTCAGACCAGTCCTTGTTTATCTGGTAAATTATTTCTTGAATTCTTAATTTTTTTAAGTTCGTGCGGGAGAAACCCGTGTACTTTTAACTAATATGCATGGCATTTTTTCGCTTGAATATATTTCATGATTCTCGAACTATTCATGAAGTAATACAAGACAGCCCATGATTATGATGAAATTACTAAAGCCAATTATAAGTTCCGTTCTTTTTTTATTCCTTGCCCAAGGTTTTCTTTGGAGTGCCCCGCCAATCATTAATTATGCCGGACAGGTCTCGGTTAATGGATCTCCTTTTACGGGTTCCGGACAGTTTAAATTTGCCATGCTTCATGGCAGTCCAAGTTCTATATCGTCAGTTTGGAGTAATGACGGAAGTAGTTCATCAGGTTCCGAACCCAATGGTCATGTTGCAATACAGGTAAATGGTGGACTGTATTCCATCCTTCTCGGTAATCAGGCAATCAATGGAATGGCACCAATTAATCCGGATATATTTTCCATTCATAATGATCTGGTCTTACGGGTATGGTTCAATGATGGAACAAATGGTTTCCAACAGCTCACTCCTGACCGCCCACTCGCATCCGTACCCTACGCACTATCTGCAGAACGGGCAAATATCCCAAATGGAGCCATTTCTCTAAATATGCTTGATAGCGGGCTTCGTTCGAATCTTCAACCCGAACAAAGTGCCACTATTTCTGATGATTTTAACCTGACAAATCAGGATACTATTTTTGCCGCTCTTGATATAAATCGGAGCGTATCCATAAATCTCCCACCCGCCCAACAGAATGATGGCAGGCAAATTCGAATTGTTCCTTCGAAAAATCCAATAAAACTAAACTTCAACTCCTCCGACAATACAAATTCTGATTGGGCATTGGCACAAAGCACAGTCGAATTAATTTCCAATCAGGGGCGTTGGACTCACCTTGGCACTTCTCCACATTATGGCATTAATGGAATGCTTAAAGATATTTACACGGGTGCACCAAGTTTTCATCCGAGTCAGATTATAAAATATAATGGCCTTTTGTACTTCAAAGCCAATGATGGCATACATGGTGCTGAGTTGTGGGTTTCAAATGGAACAGTAGCAGGTACCAACCTTTTGAAAGATATAACGACTGGTCCCGCTTCCTCTAGTCCTAGTCATTTCCAGGAAGTTAATGGGACTTTATTTTTTAGTGCAAGTGATCATACACATGGCTCAGAACTTTGGAAAACGGATGGTACTGCGAATGGAACAATTATGGTGAAAGATATAAATGCCAGTACCAATCATTCCAGACCCTATCCACTTGGTGTTATAAACAATGAATTATTTTTCCGTGCTGATGAAAATACTCATGGTTTGGAACTTTGGAAAACCGACGGCACATCAAATGGCACGACTTTGGTAAAGGATATCAGACCGGGCATCCTTGGTTCCAATCCATTATACGGACTAGAGTTCAATGGAACTATTTACTTTCAAGCCAATAATGGTACACATGGACAGGAGCTTTGGAAAACAGACGGAACTGCGAACGGTACTGTAATGGTAAAAGATATTCGCCCCGGTTCATCTAATTCACACCCTATTGATTTTGTTGAATATAATAACGAGGTATATTTCAGAGCAAATGATGGAATACACGGCTTTGAGTTATGGAAGACAGATGGAACGACTAACGGAACAACCATGGTAAAAGAAATTTGCATAGGAATTGCTGGTTCAGATCCTAGACATGGAGTTGTCTTTAATCAAAAACTATACTTCCGAGCACGAGATCAATTACATGGTACTGAACTTTGGCAAACGGATGGAACAGCTAATGGAACCACTTTAGTCAAAGACATAAGGTCCGGAGTAGATGGTTCAGGACCTTGGGGTTTAAAAAAAGCAAACGGAAGCATATACTTTTCTGCGCATGATGGAATTCATGGACAAGAATTGTGGAAATCAGATGGTACTAGTTCTGGCACCCACCTTTGTAAGGATCTATATCCGGGAATAAATAGTTCATCTCCGGGTTGGCTTACGGAAATGAACGGTAGTTTGTATTTCAACGCAAATGACGGAATTCATGGACATGAATTGTGGAAATTCGATTTTAGTGAACTTTAAAAAATTAAACTAGGCCTTGATATTAGTGAAATTGATTCCTAATATAATTTAATCGTTTAAAGAATTATGAAAGTAAAGAACATCTATCCATTTTTTATCCTTTTTTCCGCATTCCTTTTTCTAAGTGCACAAACACCATCTGCCACATATTCAATTGATGCGGATTCTTTTGCACCTCTTGCTGGAAAAGCGGTTTCGCAAAGTTATTCAAATTTTTCTGCAGTTGAACCTTTTGGTGGATTATCCGTCAAAAATCTACCTGATTTCAAAAATATGGCTGGTTTTATCGGCCAAATTAAAATGGCTCCTCTTGATCAGGACGGAGATGGATTGAGTGATCAAATCGAGCTATCCATGGGTACAAATATTAATAAGGCAGATTCTGACGGGGATGGGTTAACTGATTTTGAAGAAACACAGTTGGGAACTGATCCTCTCAAATCTGACACTGATGGGGATGGAATTTCAGACGGGCAGGAAGTAAGTGCAAATACAAACCCCCAAAAAGCAGATACTCCTATTGTTAATGCTAGATTACCCGGAATCCTAACCCTTCCTCCGGTTGTTAATGAAAAGGACGCAACCGCACTTGCTCAGATTATGGATAATGGGGGGGATACGATTACAAGACTTGGATTTTGGATATCCCAAAAAATCCTTGTTCGCTTTGCCGATCCATCAACCAGAATGATTGATGGAAAAAGAGAGGGGAATCAATTCACCGCTCAGATTAATAATTTAATACCTGGAAAAACTTATTACATCCGTGCATTTGCCCAGAATTCCGCTGGAATAAATTACGGCTCGGTCAGACGGATAAAAATTAAAGAAAATTACATTGCCCCGTTTGACGGCAGTCCAATGGGTGGAAAATGGTACCGTTCAGAATGGTTTGGATTATTTATGCACGGAAATGCAAATTGGATCTTCCATCAGGAACTTGGCTGGCTCTACCACGGTCCTCTGGATGGTAACGGAGTATGGGTATGGAATGAGAATTTTAAATGGACTTGGTCAAGAAAGGATGTTTGGCCCTACATGTGGGTAAATAATGATGCCCGATGGGTTTATTATTTTGGAATGAGGGCAAACAAACCTACTTTTTGGGACTACGGTAAACGAGCCCATATCCAGTGGTAGGATTGGACTTGATTGATTAATTAGTGGAAAGAGGACTCGTATACAGTCCATCTTCCACTAATTTTTTAATAGATTCCTGAACCCGTGGTTTATCTTCCTTATAAGTAACACCCATCCATCGGCATTTTGCTTCTTTTACACTAACCTGAGCGGTTCCTTTCTTAATCCATTGATCCACGGCAAAGGGCAGATAGAATTCCTCTTTTGCAAGATCGGAAAGAGACTCCAAGAATTGAATAAAACTATTTTCTAAAAGTTCAAATACGCCGCAAGGAAAAGCCCATACATTCATAGAAACTAATTCTTCTCCCGTCAGTCCACCCTCTTGACCAGAACTGTTTGTGCCAAGGATTGGATTACCATGAATACCCGTCCATTCCTCGACATTTTCAAGATACCCATCCTCTGTCTTACAAATACCACGGGAAACCGCACCATGTTCAGAAATAGTTTCCGCAAGTCGAAATCCAACCATTGCACAATTTAAAAGTTTTCTTGATGCGGTGGAAGAATCTGAAAATTGCTGGTATAGAGCCTGGAAAGTCTCTGCCCCGTAAAAATCATCAGCATTAATCACGGCAAAAGGAGAATTGCATAATTCTTTCCTCGCTGACCAAACTGCGTGACCGGTACCCCATGGCTTTTCTCGATTTTCAGTGAAATTATATCCAACAGGGAGGTCATTTTTTTCCTGAAATGCATAGCTCACCTCCATACTTCCGGTATATTTTGAACCAATTTGCTCCTTGAAAATTTTATAAATTTCTTCTCGGATTAAAAAGACAACACGGGTAAAACCGGCTTTTTGGGCATCGTGTATTGAATAATCCATGATAGTTTCTCCGTTTGGGCCAACCGGATCGAGTTGTTTGAGTCCTCCGTATCGTGAACCCATGCCGGCAGCAAGAACAAGAAGAGATGGTTTTTCAGAAGTCATTTCGTAACGCAAAAGATAAGTAATCCAGAATGTCAGTTACATTAACCGCTTCCTGACCATGCTGACGGGCGAGAACTTCAGCTGCCCGACCGTGCCATAGCACACCAAGCAATGTCGAAGAAAAAAGGTCATATTTACCCTTGGCAAGCAGGGCACCGATAATTCCAGTAAGAAGGTCTCCACTGCCTCCACGAGCGAGCAGAGAGCTGCCTGAAAATGAAAATACACGCTTATCGGGAGAAACCACCTCCGAATGTGCTCCTTTAAGCACAATAACCGAACCGGTTTTTGAAGAGTAATCCTCAACTGGTTCGGAACCACTTAGGCGATCAAATTCTCCTGCATGTGGAGTGAGAACAAGTCGTTCCGGAGATGAAATTTTTTCAATAATTTCAGCCCGGAGCGCATCCGCATCCATAATTGCGGGACCGTTCCATAAATTCAAAGTTTCACGTATCAAAGAGTGAGTCTCGGCTTCAACACCAATCCCCGGACCAATTGCAATTGCAGTTACCCGTCCTAGAAATTGGCGAATTTTACCGAGTCCCTCCAGAGCAAGCCCCCCATTTGGAGTTTCCGGAAGAGGAACCCACATTGCTTCCGGCCTTCGAGCAACAAAAGATGCATGTAAGGATTCGGGTATACCTACTGTGAGCAAGCCAACTCCGGCCTTCAAAGCGGCCTGTGCTGCCATCATAGCTGCACCACCCAACTCCCTGGAACCGGCAAGCAAAAACAGATGTCCATTGGTTCGCTTATCAGAATGAACCGGTCTTAATTTTCGTAAATTGCGAAGAGCTGAAGGTCGAACCACACCAATCTTTGAATTATTTGTAACTCCACTCTGGGGATTGGTAAAGAAACCCAAGTCTAAATATCTTAGTCGTCCGATCCATTGCAGATTGTCCTCGTTAATAATAGGTGACTTGGCAATTCCGGTAGCATATGTAAAATCAGCCCGCAAGGCTTCTTCATTTAGTGATTGCTCCCCCACCCCGGTAGGAATATCCACGGCGATCCGTACTCCAATTCTGTCAGATCGATTAATTAAGGAAACTAAATTAGTAAGCGGTTCACGGAGCGGTAGCTTAGCCTGCATTCCTAGAAAACCATCAATGGATACGGAGAATTCCTCTTCGGATAAACCATGAAAGATCGATTCGATTTCACTTTCATCAGTAAAACTCTTTAAATCCTTTATTTCCTTTACCCGCTTACCAACCAACTCCATCATTTCATCATAAGCCCGTTTACATAAAGGACGGACCTCACTCCATGAACAGTATGGCCAAATCACTGCTCGGGCTGTGGGGATCGTTTTCAGGAAACGTTTCGCAGCAATTAATGCATCTCCTCCATTATGTCCTTTCCCAACCAGAACAAGAATATGGGGACGGTGTGGAATTGTCCGTAATTCTCTCATATCCCGCAAGAGACTGTCACCAACTGCTTCACCTGCTCGATTCATTGCTTCCCATTCCCGTTCAAGATCTCCCCCAAAATAATTTGACTCAAAGGATAGGGCTTCCTCACAAGAGAGGATGGGATCAATGGGTAATTTATTCATGAATTGATAATAATAACAACGGCAGATGCTGTCGTCGACAAATGAGTTAAGCTGACAAGAATCTGAGTGCCTCCAAAATTTTCTAAAATTTTCTTGCCAGCCTCGCTCAATTGGACAAATGGCTCACCTTTTTCTCCGTGAATAATTTCTGAATCAAGCCAGCCAAATTCTTTGCCAATACCTGTCCGAAAAGCTTTGGCAACTGCTTCCTTGGATGCAAACCGGGTCGCATAAAAGGGTGATGGGTCTGATTTGTCCTGACAATATTCCTGTTCTGCCGGGGTGAATATCTTGTTCAAAAAATGAACGCCATGATTTTCAACCGAATCTCTAATTCTAGAAACTTCAATCGAATCGATCCCCACACCGATCACATTTTTACCAACTGGGATTTCAGGAACCGTTATCATTCGTTTAGTAAGGAACGCATCTTATGCACGGATTCTTTCAAACCAGTTCGGACAGAACGCGAGATAATACTATGCCCGATATTAAATTCATAGATGGATTCAAGTGTTTTAGCACCCTGCACATTTTCGTAATTTATTCCATGCCCCGCATTAACACGTAGTCCAAGTTCTATTCCAATTCTCATTCCCTCTCTTAGCGTATTTAATTCATGCTCCCGACTTTCCATATCGTACCATGCTCGGGCAAAACTTCCAGTATGCAATTCAACCCAAGGAGCCCCAATTTCCGCACAGGCTTCAAGTTGATCTGGATCTGGATCAATAAACATGCTAACTGGAATTCCATTTTGTAATAATTCACGAACAACTTCATTCGCACGTTCAAGATTGCCTCGTACATCAAGCCCACCTTCGGTGGTCACTTCCTTTCGGTTTTCAGGAACTAGGCAGACACTTTCTGGATGAATCTCCTGGGCTAACTGAACCATTTCCAAAGACATGGAGGTTTCTAAATTCAACCGAGTTTTCATTTTTTCCTGGTAGCGTTTAACATCTTCAAGCTGTACATGCCTACGGTCTTCACGAATATGCATCGTTATACCATCCGCTCCAGCTTCCTCGGCTAACCAAGCCATCTCTGCAGGATCAGGCTCAATAAACCTCCCATAGGTTTCTTCTTCATCGCGATAGCGGGCTTGTCGAAGAGTGGCAACATGGTCAATATTAACTCCTAATAAAATCATGCTCCTAGCAATATCTTTTTTTCAAAAGAAACTCAACTGACTTTGCTTATCTTTATCATCACTTTGATCTTTCTCCGTTTTTTTAAGAATGTTACGAAGAAAACGAGGACGATGATGAACACACGGTCCAACCCGATCAAGTGCATTTAAATGATTGGGTGAACCATACCCCTTGTTAGATGAGAAATCATAATCCGGAAATTCAGCAGATAATTTTTTCATCTGCCGATCCCTGGTAACCTTGGCAATAAGAGAACCCATAGCAATTGCTAAAGAAAGTGAATCGCCCTTGATAATACCTTGATGTTTTATTGGTAACCTTTTCATTAATCGCCCATCCACACTAACAATCCATAAGTCTTTTATGTTCTTTTTCGACTCAAACAAACCTTCCTCGTCTTTCATTTGAGGTTTCCAAAGGCCATTACTTTTAACTGAGACAGTCTCCATTGCCCGTTTCATAGCCAAGCAAGTGGCACCTACAATGTTCTCCGATTCAATTTCTGTTACTGTTGCCTCACCTGAAGCCCAAAACAACTGTTTCTTTTCCCCAAGTTCGATAATTGAATGATAGAGTTTTTCCCTTTGTTCCTCCTTTAACTGTTTTGAATCATTTACATGAGTGCAGGCTTTCCGATTGGCTGAGATGGAAAAGAAGAGGCTCGGAAGAAGCACGGCACCTGCAACAACCGGACCAGCTAAACAACCCCTACCAGCCTCATCAACTCCTACAATTCCGGCACAATTTTTTGATCTCTTTCGATCATAGGTCCAAAGTGGGCTTACCATTGTTATAAGTAAAAGGACTAACCTTTGTGCCAGTTCTTATTCCATTTTGGCTTAATAGGAGCCTTCTTACCCATTGCTTCATAAGCAGTTTTGAAATGAAGTTTACAAAATTCACCCATTCGTGCTTCTCCCCATTTAGTAAAAATCAATCTCGCTTTTTCTTTAGCCTGTGCACCAGAGCCCTTGGGTAATTTTTCACCTGCAATCTCTTCCAATTTCTTCATCTGCTGTAACCATGTTGCCCTGGCGACAATTGATGCAGCAGCCACAACCGGATCCTCTTCTGCCTTGGTACGCATTCTTAATTCAAAATCCTTTTCCTCCACATACTTTTGAACTAATGGCTGCTTTGTGAACTGATCAAGCAATCCCCATTCTGGCTTTTTTTCATGCAATGCATCATTTAAGGCACGACCATGTAACCATGCCAGAAATTTATTCAGGTTACTATCGAATTTATGATACAATTCATTGTATTTAAGCATATTTGTATAGGCCACCTTGATCACGACTCCTTTTGTAGCTTTAATCTGCTTGGCCATTTTGATAATTGCACCATCGGTAATCGTTTTACTGTCACGAATACCGACATTCATCCAAGACCGGACCATATCTCCGTCTCCAATCACACAGGCGGTGACTACAGGACCAAATAAATCACCCTTTCCGCTCTCATCCATTCCAGCGTGTGGCTCAAACCATTCAGGATTATTAACTTCCTCATAGCCAAGCAAAAATTCACCGGTTACCTCAGGCTCTAAAATATTTGCTACAAAATCCTCAGTATTTCGTCCCTGTACCACCAATTTTCCACTTTCGTAAACAACTACTTTTACAAATTCTCCATCATATGCATATCTTGCATATTGAACCGTGCGGGATGACCAGTCCCTCTTTTTAAGTTCTTCACCTAGTTTATCCATCTGTTCGCTGGTGAGTTTTAAAGTGTAAGAACTCTTTTTTTTCCGATCACTTTCGTCAAAATTTGAAGCTGTGCTTGCCATATGTAGATTATCAATGAAAAAGAGAAAGCGAAAACGCAACAGCCAACGATTAATAATTTACTCACAATGCAAAAACTCGAGAAGAAAAGCCAAATCGTCGAATTTCAGAATAAACTTCTTGGTTGGTATGATTCAAATAAAAGAGTTTTGCCATGGCGCATTGAGCCAAGTCTTTATAAAACAGTTGTCTCAGAATTCATGCTTCAACAAACCCGGGTTTCAACCGTACTTCCCTACTTTAAAAAATGGATTGATAAATTTCCAGACTTACAAGCTTTAGCCAATGCAAAAGATGAAAATGTGCTTAAAAGCTGGGAAGGACTTGGTTATTATTCGCGTGCAAGAAACCTTCATAAGCTATCGAAAATTGTCTGCTCATGGGATTCGGTCAAAAAAGAAAGTAAAGAATGGCAAAAGTTACCTGGCGTTGGTCCGTATATTTCAGCTGCCATAACCAGTATTTCATTTAACCAGTCGGAGGCAGTGTGTGATGGAAATGTTGTCCGCGTTCTTACCCGTATATTTGAAAATAAAATGAAATTTAAGGACGGGGCAACTGCACAAAAAAAATTACAACCTCTTGCTCAATCTCTCATTTACTCAGGCAGGCCAGGCGATTACAATCAGGCAATTATGGAGTTAGGTGCTACGATTTGCCACCGGCAGTCTCCACTTTGTACGATATGCCCTATTATTTCTTTTTGTATTAGTGGGCAAAAGGGAAATTCTGAAAATTTCCCCTGTATTACAAAAAAGAAGAAAAGAAAAGAAAACATCGAAAGATTATGGATTGAAAATTCTGTTGGTTTGCTGCTCGAAAAAACAGAAGGAAAAAGTAAACGTTTGGCCGGTATTTACGAACTACCCAAAAATGAAAAACATTCTCCTTTTCAAGTGCATGATATTATAATCCAAAAAAGAAGAACCATTGGAGTGGTTGACTACTATGAATCAATTTACTCTGCATCTATTGAGGAAAAAAGCATCAAAAAAAACCTCGCCCTCGAATGGATAAATTGGAGAGATATTAATAGCATTACAATATCCGCTCCTCACCGAAAATGGATTGATGAAATAAAAGGTTTAACGGACTGAAAAAATACTCGAATAATTAAATCCATCGAGGCTTGGATATTCATCCTCTCGGGCGATTCTCTTCGCTTCTTCGTTGGTAAGAAAATCCTCGTGTGGTACAATTCCTACGCGACCTATATCCATCCGGTCTGCATCCCAACAAGTTGCAATAGTAATATTTCCTGGAATTGTTCCCACTGTGTGAGTTCGGCAAGCAACACATATCTCTTCAAATTGAGATGAGGTAACATCGACAAACTTTTTGATTGAGCGAAGATATTTTTCTGCTCTTGGGCCATGTTCCAAGTCGCGATAATCATTTTCTCTTTTACAATCATGAAATAGTGCGAAAAGCTGAACTACTAATTGATCCGCCTGGTTATGCTGACATAAAAAAATTCCATTTCTCTCAACCCTCTGCCAGTGATCCACACCGTGAATCCGACTATTGGCTAACTTTGCCTCTCTTATTACTTTTGAGACCAATTCCTTCATCTTCAATTCCTCTGATTTATAAATTCTGCAAAACGACCAATTACCCCATCGAAAGAACCATTGGAAAAGAAAACCACTAGCTTTGATGGAGTCTTTTTTTGCTCATCGGTCAAAAATTTAAAAAGTTTTTCGTTTCCTGTGAAGCAATGACCTTCTTTTCCATTCTTTTTAATGTAATTGATCATCGATTCCGTATTAATACGGTCATTCAGCGCTATTTTCTCGGCTCGATGGACTGCTCCAAGCAACACCTGATCCGCCAATGATAGTGCCTTAGCAAAGCGATCCTCAAACACATTGGTCACCGCGGTATTACTTCTTGGTTCAAAGCAGGCGGTGATTTTCAAATGGGGCCAACGTGCTTTGATAGATTGAAGGGTACCTTTAATCGCAGTTGGATGATGTCCAAAGTCTGACATCACCACCATTTCATCATCATCAATTAAAATTTCCTGACGCCTTTTAACTCCCCGGCATTTCGAATAATCAGGTATCTTAAATCCGGCAAATGGATTGCTAAGATTAATTTCTTTTCCGCTTTGGATTGCCTGGCATAGAATTGTTCCAAGGAAAGACATTGCCAGGTTTCTGGCATTAAACTCCCCTGGCATCTGCCAATTAACCTGACTTACATGTGATCCTCGCCAACTAAGATCGAATTGAACCCCATCGCGATCTTCAAAAAATTGTTCGATTCGAAAATCATTTCTTTCACTCATACCAACAAAAAATGTTGTGCACCAAGATGAAGCAGGAAGGGCACGAATATTTTCATCATCACCATTCATGAGAATAAAACCATTATCCGGGACGACTCGAAGGAGATGGATAAAGCTTTTGGAAATATCTTCAAGATCGCGAAAAATATCACCGTGATCGAACTCTAAATTATTTAATATAAGCACGCGAGGACGATAATGAATAAATTTACTGCGTTTATCAAAAAAAGCAGAATCATATTCATCTCCTTCGATCACAAACGGTGAATTTCGTTCACCCAATTCATTCCCAGATGGCAGGTCAAGGGGAACGCCACCCACTAGATATCCTGGTGATACCCCAACTTGCCCTAGTGCAAAAGCCGCAAGGGAAGTTGTGGTTGTCTTGCCGTGAGTACCCGCAACCACCAAGGATGGTCGCAATCCAATCAAATCTTCCCCAATCAACTGAGGTAAGGAAGCGAAAGGAATTGATCGAGTTCTTAAAACAAATTCAACTTGCGGATTACCTCGGGATACAGCATTTCCAACTACTACACGATCCGGATTCCATTGTAATAAATCTCCCTCTGCAAATCCCTCAAATAATTGAATTCCCGCATCCTCCAAGACATCGGACATCGGAGGATACACTCCAGCATCTGAACCCGCTACTTCATGGCCCTGTTTTTTTAATAATATCGCAACATTGCCCATCGCTGTTCCACAAACACCTATAAAAAATACCCGCATGTCTTTTGAGTAAGGCAATTTTTAGGCGAAGGTGAAGCAAATTCCTCATGAAGTTCTTCACAATTTTAAATTTACCTCGACTTGTTTGAATAATTTAGGGAAATCGAGAGGGTATGAATGATAAAAATTTAAAAATCCTGGTTATTGGAAGCGGAGGGCGCGAACATACACTAGCCAAAATATGTGCAAACAGTGAACTGGTTGAAAAAGTTTTGGTTGCTCCTGGGAATGGTGGTATAGCCCAAGAATTTAAAACCCACCCTCTAGACATGGCAAATAATCAGGATATTCTAAAACTTGCACAAAATGAGAATATAGATTTTGTTGTAGTCGGTCCTGAAGTGCCTCTTTGCAACGGAGTTGTGGATATCCTCACTGAAGCTGGCATCCCGGCTTATGGACCAAATGAATCGGCCGCACGTCTAGAGGGAAGCAAAGCGTTCACCAAAGATTTTCTAGCCAAGCACGATATTCCAACTGCTGCATATGGAAATTTTAATGAAATCGAGCCAGCCCTTCAATACCTTGAAAGATGCCAGATGCCCGTGGTTGTTAAAGCCAGTGGTCTTGCTGCTGGAAAAGGGGTAATTATTTGTAAATCCAAAGGTGAAGCGAGTGCTGCAATCGAAAATATGCTTGCTGGCTCAAGTTTTGGGGAAAGCGGTAAGGAAGTTGTGATTGAAGAATTCCTGGAAGGCGAAGAGACATCTCTCCATATAATTTGTTCCGGTGAAAGCTATGTTACTCTACCCATGAGCCAGGACCACAAAAAAGTTGGCGAAGGTGATGTGGGGCTTAACACCGGTGGTATGGGAGCTTATGCTCCAACCAAATTAGTTACTCCTGATATGTTGGCTTATTATGAGGAACATATTGTGCGCCCTACACTAACTGGGCTTAAGTCGGATGGTATCGATTTTAGAGGAACTCTTTACATTGGTTTAATGTTAACAGCAAGCGGACCAAAAGTCTTAGAATTCAATGTACGTTTTGGGGATCCCGAGACTCAGGTAATTCTTCCTCTAGTTGGCGAAGACTTATTGCCTGTACTTATTAATTCTGCTCTTGGAAAATCTTTACCGAACCATTTGAAAATGAAAGAACAATCGGCCATTGTGGTTGTTTTAGCTAGCAAAGGTTATCCAGAAAGCTATCCCAAAGGGGAAGTAATCTCTCTCCCAAGTCATCCGCCTGATAATAGCGAAATAATTCATGCTGGCACTGCCCTTAACGAAAAAGGAGAAATAATCAGTTCCGGCGGAAGAGTTCTCGGGGCCGTTGGATTTGGAGAAGATTTACAACAAGCAAAAAAGCGAGCATATGTACTATGTGAATCAATCAATTTTGATTCAAAATATTACCGAAAAGATATTGCTCATAAAGAGTTTTCCCGCGACTAAGATTATTCAACCTTGCCTTTTTTACCGAAGATCAAGAAAAATATACTTGATATGGGAAGAAAGAGCAGAGAGAAAAAAGAAAGACGGAAAGAGAAACTGATAGTTTTCGTTTGCACAGCTAATGTTTGTCGAAGTCCGATGGCAGAAAAACTTTTTGAAGAGGCTCTATCTAAATCCCAATCGAAAAAAAATGTTAAAGTTTTTTCAGCTGGAATTTCAGCCATGGACGGAGATCAAGCATCCACAAATTCTGTCCAAGCATGTGAAGAAATCGGTCTTGATTTAAAAGATCACCGTAGTGCTGCCCTGACTCGAGCTACGCTTGAAAATGCTTCCGCAATTTTTTGTATGACTGAATCCCATCGTGCTCTGCTCAACATGTATTTTGAAGTTCCAGAAAGCACATCTATATTTCTCATGAGAGAATTCATGGAGTCAGGAACTAAGGAATTACCTGATCCCTATGGCCAAGATATTGAAGTATACAGGGAATGCAGAAATCACATGCAAGAAGCCCTGCCCTCTTTAATCAATTGGATTGAGAAAAACCTCTAAACTTTTATTCTAATAATTTGAATATGTATAATACAGA
Source organism: Opitutales bacterium (assembly GCA_965660725.1). GTDB lineage: Bacteria > Verrucomicrobiota > Verrucomicrobiia > Opitutales > Seribacteraceae > Seribacter. The sequence continues at coordinate 55,682 of CBFIBI010000003.1, read as the reverse complement.
AACTGCATCACCCAACTCCGCTTCATTGCTCGACGAAACACCATTGGCCCAATTGGATCCCGAAATTTTTGCGGCAATCGAAAAGGAAAAAGTAAGACAACGCACGCACATTGAGTTAATTGCATCAGAAAACTTTACTTTACCAGCAATAATAGAAGCAACTGGTAGTGTGCTGACAAACAAATATGCTGAGGGCTATCCAGGCAAGCGATATTACGGAGGTTGCGAACATGTGGATGTTGCCGAGTCGCTTGCAATTGAACGAGCTAAGGTGCTCTTTGGGGCTGAGTATGCAAATGTTCAGGCTCACTCAGGAAGCCAGGCAAATACAGCCGTCTATTTTGCAATGCTTCAACCTGGAGACAAAATTTTAACTATGAGTTTGCAAGACGGTGGGCATTTGACCCATGGTCATCCAAAAAATTGTAGTGGTATGCTCTACGATGTAATTAATTATGGAGTTAACCCTGATACCGGATACATCGACTACGATTCAATTGAAGAAATAGCGAACCGTGAAAATCCAAAACTAATTACTGTGGGTGCATCTGCCTATCCTCGAAACATTGACTTTGAAAGAATGGGCCAGATTGCAAAGGGCTGTGGAGCTCTCCTCCTTGCTGATATTGCCCACATTGCTGGTCTAGTTGCTGCAGGGATTCATCCCTCACCAGTTCCTCATGCTGATTTTGTGACAACAACAACCCACAAAACGCTCCGTGGTCCAAGAGGAGGTTTGATCCTTTGCAAAGAAAATTTCGGGAAAGCGATTGATTCTGCTGTTTTCCCTGGTAATCAAGGTGGTCCGCTCATGCATGTAATTGCGGCCAAAGCAGTATGCTTTGCGGAAGCAGCCAAATCCACTTTTAAAGGATATCAGGAACAGGTTAAGGAAAATGCAGCTTCACTTGCATCAAATCTATCTAACAAAGGTTTCCATCTTGTTAGCGGAGGCACTGATAACCATCTCATGCTCTTGGACCTTCGCCCGTCACATCCAGAGCTAACTGGAAAACAGGGCCAAATCGCTTTGGATGGAGCAAATGTCACTCTGAATCGAAATACTGTGCCAGGAGAGACCAGAAGCCCGTTTCAGACAAGTGGTCTGAGAATTGGTACACCTGCAGTGACATCTCGTGGCATGAAAGAACCCGAAATGGATGAAATTGCCGATATTATTTCTCAAGTTTTAGGTGATCCAACGAGTGAAGATAACATACAAAGTGCACAAAAGAAGGCTCTTGCACTTTGCGATCGATTTGCTTTACCTTATTAGTCATTAATCACTAACTTTCCTCTAATATAACTTTTACTTTTATGAATAAAGATCATTCCAAGCGAAAAGGATTCACTCTTATCGAATTATTAGTCGTAATAACAATCATAGGCATTCTTGCGGGTATTGCGTTTGTTGGATTTGGCGATGTTTTTGGAACAGCAGGTAGAACAGCTGCACAAAAGAACTTGAAAACTATTTATGAATCCCTTGTTACAAACAGCCAGTTTTCATTCCCGATGAGTGACGATGTAAAAAGTGCGGCTGATTTTGCTATCTGGTATCGCAAGAAAACAAATGATACTCGTCCAGAGTTATGGTTTCTTCCCGATGACGAAAAGGTTCGTGATTTAGTTGAGGACGAAAGTAGCAGTGGAATACCTTCCCAAATTCCTGGAGAATACGGTGAACTTGATGATGTTCAGGATGCTATTGGATATTCGATTGCCATCCCTGGAGACGATGCCGAAAGCAGGAAGTTCAATCGTAATTTAAAAAGTGGAGCGTACCCAATTATTTGGACTCGTGGTTTAGAATCGGGATCCGACAAATGGAAAGTCGATTCACCATGGGCAGGTGAAGGCGGGCATGTTCTTTTTAGTGATGGTACTATTCGTTGGTACGATGATACAAAGGGACAAGATGAAAATGGTGTTTTTACTGCCGCCATTAATAAAGAAGACGGTGCTGATAAAAAAGCTGAACCCACCAACGATATATCGGCAGCACTTCCTATTGGTTGGGAAATGACCAAGGACTAAAGGATCTACTCAAGATTTCTTCAAACGTAAACTTTAACTTGTAACTCCGTGGGCAAATTTAAAGTCCACGGAGTTTTGTTTTTTGGTAAACATGGACGGGCAAAAGTCTTTCTTGAAAATAACAGTGAGCCTATTTCTCTAGCAAAAGGAGCTTCAGGAACTGCCTTGCATGGGGATACAGTAGAACTTAGAACTCTGCCCTCGAAAAAAAAGAAATTTGACAAGAAAAACAGAGGCAGAAAACCCCGTAAAACTCGATATGAAGTTAATAAAATCATAAAAAGAGGAACCACTGAATTCTTGGGTTATCTGAAGCAGGATTTAGGTCGCTCCCTCGTACAAGCTGAAAATTCCAGACTTTTTGTTCCATTCAAGATTTTAGGAGATTCAAGAAATGCAGATGAACATGACAAAGTGCTAGCTCAATTTGTCAGATGGGATCCGCCAGCTCGCATACCAATGTGCAAAATTCTTCGAGTACTGGGTCCAAGTGATGATCCATTAACTGACCATAAAGGAATACTTGCAAAGTACGGACTGAGCTCCTCTTTTCCCGAGAAAGTAAATGAGGAAGCCCGATTATCTCCAGAAAAAGTAACTCCTTCTGACATGAATGACAGAATGGACATAAGAAATGTTTTTACCTTAACAATTGATCCATTGGATGCACGAGATTTTGACGATGCTCTTTCCGTTCGTGAATTATCTAATCAGGAGTGGGAAATTGGTGTTCATATTGCAGATGTCTCTCATTATGTTACCAAGGGCACGGCACTTGATCGTGAAGCAAATAAAAGAGGAAACTCCACCTATCTAGTAGGAGAAGTCGTAACGATGCTGCCCCATCGCTTATCCAATGGAATTTGTAGCTTAATTGAAGGACAAGATCGACTTGTAAAGTCAGTCTTTTTTACATTCTCACCAAATGGTCAAATGCTTCGCTCAAAAATTGGCGAATCTGTTATCCATAGTAACAAAAGGCTTACCTATGAACAAGCTTCGCTTTTCCTTAGAGAAGACTCATTAGAAAAAATCCGTTCTGCAAAACCTCCTTCCAGTCGATACTCGGGAAATCCAGGAAAATCTCTCAATGAACTGCCTGAGGCACTTCTTTTAGATTTGCAAAAAAAGATTCGTAAAATTGCCAAGCTTGCTCAATTCCTCAGAAAAGAAAGGATGAAAAAAGGGGCTCTTGACCTTGAGTCAACCGAAGTAAAGATCCTCGTCGACAAAAATGGTTTGCCCGAACAGATTCTCCAATCAGAAAATGATGAAAGTCATCATATGATTGAAGAATTTATGCTACTTGCTAACGAAACCGTGGCTAAAGAATTAAGAAAAAAGAAATTACCGGGAATATTTAGAGTACACCCAGATCCAGACCCTGAAAATCTAGAGGAATTACGGGGCTTCCTTCAATTATTTGGAATTTCTTGTGGAGAGTTATCAAGTAGAAAAGAACTCTGTAAAATGCTTAGTTTAATTAATAAGCATGCAATATCACAGGTATTAAGAATCAAGTTTCTTAGAAGTTTAAAACAGGCATGCTATCGAAGTACACCAGATGGCCACTATGGATTAGCCAAAAACGATTATCTTCATTTCACTTCTCCAATACGCAGATATGCCGACTTGATCGTTCATCGAACGGTCGAGGACATGATACGTAATAAGAAAAGTAGGAAAATAGATTTTTCACGATTCGAAAACACAGCAAAACATCTTTCAACAACGGAGAGGAACAGCGTTGATGCGGAAAGGGAGTCTGTTAAAGATAAACTTTTATTGTACTACAGAAAGGACATAGGAAAAAAACCTCCCGTTCCTCATCGTGCGATCATAACAGAAATTTCCCGTAGAGGATTCTTTATTGAATTGGTTGAAACTTTGGCTCGTGGATTTGTACCAATACGCACTTTGCCCCGGGAATTTGGATACCGCGTATCTTCTAACGGTACCGAATTGGTTCCAAAAAACCCAAAATACAAATTAAAACTTGGGCAAGAAGTATCTGTCTGCATCGATAAAGTTTTTATTTCAGATAAACAATTAGATTTTCGACTTATTTGAATATACATTATTGACAGCTCAGAAGAAGTTTCCTGAAACACTTTATGATGAATTTTAATTACCAAGAAGAATTAGTAAGAGTTTGGGAAAAAGGAGTCGAAGTTTACAAATCGGGTCATACTAAATCTGATGTTTTCCCTATTTCAGAAGAACTATCTTTCCTAAACAGTATTGGTCTCAATCGGATGGATATTTTTGATTATGTGGAAGATTGGATTTGCGAAGGAACTCCAGACTTAGCAACTTTTCTACTTATTCATGACTTGAGAAGAGATTTTTTTCTAGAAGTACAAAATGGGATTCACTCTACTAATCGATTGAATTCAGCAACGTTGCCAGGAAAACAGGAAACCCTGGAAGGAATTGTTTGGCTGCCAAGAATTATTCCAAAAGCTAAAGCAAAATTACGGGGAGAATTACCTCCTGAAACCATGTTTTGTTGTGGAGGTGACCGGGCATTTTTTAAACAAAATAATATTCATCCTGCAGAATTTTTACGACTTGTTAAAAAAGCGGGGGACAATGAACAAGAAATAGTCGAATGGGTTCTCAGAAGGAGAAATTCCCAATAAAACTGACATTATAAATTATCATGAAATTTGAAAAATATCACGCACTTGGAAATGATTACTTAGTCTTCGACCCGAACGCTAAGCAGAATTCTTTTAGCGAAGATCAAATTGTAAGAATTTGTCATCGTAATTTTGGTCTTGGTTCGGACGGGATTCTGGTTGGACCTACTTGTTCTGAAAAAGCAGATTTTCGTCTTACAATACTTAACCCAGATGGAAGTGAAGCCGAAAAAAGCGGAAACGGGTTACGAATTTTTGCCAGATACCTAATGGATATCGGAAAAGTCACAACAAAACCTTTTAAAGTTGATACGTTGGGTGGCATCGTGAGTTGTCAGGTATCCGAAAACAAATCTACAATTTCAGTAGAAATGGGCCAGGTGAGTTTCAAAAGTGATATAATTCCAGTCAATATAGAAGGCCCGGATAGAGAAGTATGTGATGAAACGATCGAAATCGAAGGTAGTTCATATCATTATTATGCGGCAACTATTGGAAATCCCCATTGTGTCATTCCACTTCGAAATATTGATAAAGACACCGCTTTAACTTTAGGGCCGAAATTGGAAAATCATTCAAATTTCCCGAATCGTACGAATGTTCAGTTACTCGAAATCATTGATCGTAATCGCATCAAAATTGAAATTTGGGAAAGGGGTGCAGGTTATACATTAGCATCAGGAAGCAGTAGCTCGGCTGCAGGTGCAGTAGCTCGTAAAATGGGTGCATGTGACGAGAGGATTACAGTAGAAATGCCTGGAGGAGAAATTAATTTAATGATTGATGACGATTTCAATGTTCAAATGACAGGTCCAGCTACAAGGGTTGCAACAATGGAGCTAGATAAAGAATGCTTATCCTAGTTTAGCTTGCCTTATGGATAAGGTTTTCTTGATATCCAAAATCTACAATCATCAGAAAAATCTTTAACCGTTTGTGATTCATCAGAAATTTTTGAACGCATTACGTCCCTTTCCAATAAAAAACCGATATCTTTCAGATCTCTTCTAATATCTGAAGTATCGGGCACATGAATAAACAATTTGCCATTCGGAGTCTGGCCATATCTGTCTCCATATTCAAGTAATGCTTTATCCTGCATACCAATTCGCCATTTCTTTCTTTCATTCTCCCAAAACTTTTTCCATTTTGGAATAGATCGGTCATGGGAAGTAAATACAAAACGACCACCTGGTTTCAAAACCCGAAAACATTCGCTCATAGCCTTTTTGCGTTTCTCACGTTTAGGAATTTGCATTAAACCGTTAAAACCAAAAATTATCCCATCATACAAATTGGAAGAAAAAGAAAGTCCGGTCGCATCCTCTTTATGAAAATTAATTTTTGATTTTCTTTCAATCTGAATGGATTTGGCACGTTTGATCATTTTCTTAGAAACATCAGTTGCTGTAATATTTTCATACCCTAACATCCAAAGTGAAAAACTTATTCGGCCCACTCCGCAGCCCAATTCTAATATGCTGTCCAAAGAATTTGTAAATGTTTGTCTAAATACTATTTCTTCTGATCTCCATAGACCTACTTTTCTAGCAGCTTCCTCATAATGATCGAGCACTGCTTCGGTTTCAAAATAAGATAAAACTACCGTTTCATCTACCTGACTTTCAAATTTAATGTTCTTGATAGACGAATTAAAGCACAAGATTTGAATAGAGGAAAGAGAAGATGACGCTTGCCAACTAAGAACTTAATTGGTTTAATATTCGATTTTCTATCATGAAAGCCACTATCCAAACACAAGGCAGTCAATTTACTGTTGAACAAGGCGATAAACTTTTTGTTAATCGCTACCCTGACAAAAACGAAGGTGATCAAGTAAGTATTGATCAGGTTCTTATGGTCGTTGACGACGGAAAGACCACATTTGGTACTCCTGTTGTCGAAGGAGCCACAGTCAAAGCCAAAATTCTTGAAAATAAAAAAGATAAAAAAATTATTGTTTTTAAGAAAAAGAGGCGGCAAGGCTACAAAAGAAGAAAAGGTCACAGGCAACATATTTCTGTTATTGAAATTGAGTCAATTGATTTAAATTAAAAGGAGAATTTCAAAATGGCACATAAAAAAGGACAAGGTACATCCAGAAATGGAAGAGATAGTAATAGTAAACGCTTAGGCGTTAAAAAATTCGGCGGTGAGTCGGTCGTTGCTGGTAATATAATTTTGAGACAACGCGGTACAAAATACCATCCTGGTCAAAATGTGGGATTAGGAAGAGACTTTACCTTATTTGCTCTTAGCGATGGAAAAGTTCAATTCGATAAACCACATCGTTTGGTTAATGTTGTATCGGAAAATTAATTTTGGTTTATTGAAATTTTATTAATTCATACTTAATTTTCTAAACTCTTTCCAATTATGGATAATGCGAAAGATGCAGAGGATATAGTTGAATTAAGTTTTGAAGAAACTCGTGTTTTAGGTTCTTTAATAGAAAAAGAACTAACTACACCTGAGTATTACCCGATGAGCTTAAACGGTTTGGTTAACGCTTGTAATCAAAAAAATAACCGTTTGCCTAAAACAGACTTTGATGAAGATCGGGTTCAGCAAATCATTGAAGACCTCCGTATTAAAAGGCTTGTTCATCGAGTCGACCTTGTTGGTTCCAGAGTTCCTAAGTTTCAACATAATGCAGAGAAAGAACTCGATTTAATTAAAGCTGAACGAGCCTTGTTGGCTGAATTACTTAACCGAGGTCCTCAGACAACCGGAGAACTTCACAACCGGGGTAATAGAATGTTCAGTTTCGATGGTATCTCGGATGTAGATGAAACCCTTAAGGAATTAAAGGATAGAAACCCTCCCCTTGTGGACATCATTGACCCTTCACCAGGTCAAAAAGAAAAAAGATGGTTCCATCGCCTCGCACCTCCTCCCAGCATTGAAGAAATCAATGTGAATAACCCTGTTTATGTGCCTGCACCAAACAAAAGTGCTGAAGAGCTCAAGGAAATGACTAGAGAATTTAAAGAACTTAAAGAAGAAGTCGAAACTTTGAGGTATCAATTAAGGGAAATATCTGACGAATTCAAAAACTTCCGCAAACAATTCGAGTAAATCAAAGAATTTATATTTTGCTGTAAATTATAAGCGAACTGATCCAGATTCTAAGCCTTTTAGAAAATCTTCGTATGCGAGGCGAACACCATCTACCAAAGGTATCCTTGCACTCCAACCTCTAGAATTCATTAAGGAAACATCCAACCTTTTAACTGGCATACCGTCAGGTTTAGTTAGATCGTTAACAATACCACCCTTAAAACCAACTGTTTGCTTCACTATATCAGCAATTTCAAGAATTGAATGATCCATTCCCGTTCCCAGATTTACCCAATCGGGGGGTTCTTCTTCTTGAAGTAAAAATAAAATACCACTCGCTAAATCATCAACATGCATTAATTCGCGACGCGGTTTCCCAGTTCCCCATATTACAACCTCATTTAGATCAGCTTCTTTTGCTTCATGGAATCGCCTAATCATAGCAGGCAAAACATGCGAGTTCTCACCATGGTAATTATCTCCAGGACCATATAGGTTAGTAGGCATAGCACTATGAAACAATACACCATATTGATTCCTGTAGTGCCTACACATTTCCAAACCTGCAATTTTGGCCAAGGCATAAGCCTCATTTGTTTTTTCGAGTGGTCCAGTTAACAAATATTCTTCCTTTATAGGCTGTTTGCAAGAACGAGGATAAATACAGGAACTACCTAGATTTAAAAAGCGTTTTACGCCATTTTCCCACGCCGAATGAATTAAGTTTGTGTTTACGAGAAGGTTTTGATGAATGAACTCTGCTGGATAAGTGTCATTAGCATGAATTCCACCAACTTTTGCAGCTGCGTTAATAATCAAGTCAGGCTTTTGCTCTCGTATGAATTTTTGGACAGAAGTTTGATCTAAAAGATCAAGCTTTTCACGACCAGCTAAAATTAAATCAACATCATTCTTGCCATGATATGCCCTAACTAATGCTGAGCCTACCATCCCTCGATAACCACTAATAAATATTTTTTGCATTAAGAAAGTTTTGCTTCTACAATTGCTTTTTCCTGATGAGCAATTTTCATATCCTCCTCAACCATTAACGAAACTAATTCTTTAAAAGTAGTTTTGGGTGCCCAGCCCAGCTTCGTCTTTGCTTTCTCTGGGTTACCGATCAATAGATCCACTTCTGCTGGACGCTCATATTTTTTATCAAAACCGACATATTGATTCCAATCCAAATCAAGACAGGCAAAAGTTTCTTCCAAAAATTCGCGAACCGTATGGGTTTCGTTCGTAGCAATAACGTAATCTTCCGGCTTATCTTGCTGGAGCATTAACCACATTGCATAAACATATTCTTTGGCATAGCCCCAGTCTCGTTTAGAATCCAAGTTACCAAGGATCAGTTTCTTCTGTAAGCCCAATTTTATTCGGGTTGCAGCTCTAGTAATTTTTCGGGTTACAAAAGTTTCTCCCCTTCTGGGTGACTCGTGATTAAATAAAATCCCACTACTTGCATGCATTCCATAAGATTCACGATAATTAACAGTTAACCAATGAGCATAAACTTTTGCACATGCATAGGGAGATCTTGGCCAAAAAGGAGTTGTCTCTACTTGCGGAACCTCTTGAACTTTTCCATACATTTCCGAAGATGAAGCTTGGTAATAACGAACTTTATTAACCAATCCTGCTTCCCGAATCGCTTCCAATATTCTAACAGCACCTAATCCTGTTACATCACCTGTATATTCAGGTATATCAAATGAAACGCGCACATGACTCTGAGCTCCAAGATTGTAAATTTCATCGGGCTGTAAATCATAAAGCAATTTCACTAATTGCACCGCATCAGCAAGGTCACCGTAATGAAGAAACAATTTGGTATCATCAACTAATGGATCCTTATAGAGATGATCTAAACGACTTGTATTAAATGTAGATGCCCTACGAACAATTCCATGCACCTCATATCCTTTATCAAGCAAAAGTTCCGCTAAATAAGAACCATCTTGTCCGGTAATACCAGTGATTAAAGCTTTTTTCATAAAAGATCACCTTATTCTCTTTAAGTAATTTGGTAAAGATAAGATTAGTATTCTCTTTAAAACTCAAGATCATTGACAGCTTACTCTAACTTGAGATATAGATTAAAAAACATCTAATGGGGGATTAGCTCAGTTGGTTAGAGCGCATGCATGACACGCATGAGGTCGGCAGTTCGAATCTGCCATCTCCCACCATTTTGATCTAACAAACAGTACTTACAATCTATTGAAGTCCTTGGATAAGATTAAAAAATATTGAAATTCTGATACTACTTAATTCTCTAATCCTATTATCTAAGATTTTAGTAAATGCATTGTCATGAGTTTCTACTTTATTCTGATTTTAAATTGGATCGTTTTGCTTCTTGTTTATTCGGTCTCAAGACTTGCTTTTGCCTTATCTAACTCATCAATTTTTTCCAGTTTATCTGTATTGGATTATGTAGAGGGAATAAGATTCGATCTGTCAGTATTAGCATATATCAATGCTGCTTATTTTTTGCTACTGTCTCTTTGCTCTAATCTGAAAAAAGATAGTGTAATACTTTTTCTAAACAAACTTCTATTTATTTTTACAAACAGTTCGTTCATTATTTTAAACAATATCGATATTGTATATTTCAAATTTAATCTACGACGAAGTTCAGATGAGATTTTTAATTTAGTTCACAAAAGTAAAGATATCCATGAACTAATCCCACATTTTTTACTGCACTACTGGCCAGTTACCCTTCTTACTGCTATTCAAATATGGATAATTGTTCGAACAAATCAAAATATCTCAATAAAACCCTCTAAAAATCATTATTTTTTTGGAATTCGAATTTTTACAGTAATTGTAACAAGCATTGTTTTTGCAAGAGGAGGTTTACAACTGAAACCAATTAAACCGATCAATGCTGGCGAAGTTTTTCAAACACCGAATAGTGCAGTTATCCTAAATACACCTTTTTATTTAATTCATACTTTTCAGAAGAGTGAAGTTGAAAGAATTGATACTTTTTCCGAAGAAGAAGCAGAGTTAATTTTCAAAACAACTAAACATTTCTCAAAAAAGAATTTTAGGAAAAGCAATGTTGTTATTATAATGTTAGAAAGTTTATCAAAGGAATTTGTTGGGTTTCATAATAATGGAAACGGTTTTACTCCATTCTTAGATGAATTAATGAAAAATTCATTAGTTTTCGAAAATGCTTTTGCTAATGGACTTCGTTCAATCGATGCAGTACCTGCAATTGTTTCATCCATTCCAAATTTAATGAATGATCCGTTTATCAATTCAAAATACTCTAATAACAAAGTTCCCAGCCTAAGCACAATTCTTAATACAGAGGGATACAAAACTTATTTCCTTCATGGAGGTAAGCGAGGAACTATGGGCTTTCTTGGATATTGTAATCAGATTGAATTTAATCGTTATCTTGGAATGGAAGATTTTCCTGATAAAAGATTTTTTGATGGAGACTGGGGAATTTATGACGAAGCATTTTTAAAATTTTCAGCTTCAGAACTTAACAAAATTAAACAACCATTCTTTGCAACAATCTTTACATTATCTAGTCACCCTCCCTATAACCTTCCTCAAAAATACCTCGATTTTTTCCCAAAAGGGAAAGGAAAAATTCATGAATTAATTGGATACAGTGATCATTCGCTAAAATTATTTTTTGATAAAATAAACGATCAACCTTGGTTTAAAGATACCTTATTTGTTGTAACGGCAGACCACACTGCTAGTGAGAGTTTCAACTCTAGATACGGGGGATATGTAAATAGACATAAAATCCCACTAATTTTTTACCGTGGTGATCACTCGTTAAAAGGCAAGGAAGTTAGGATCACTCAGCAAATTGACATAATGCCAACAATTCTTGACATCTTAGGTTATAACAAACCATTTTTCTCGTTCGGTAAGTCCGCATTAAGAAATGAAAGTTGGGCTGTTATCGGGAACGATCATGAAAAGTTCTTGATAACAGAGGAAGGAATTTTGCACAAAAGAGAAAATCATATTAAACAATATAGAGATTTCTTATTAAATGAAAAAATAAATTTAGATTTTAATAATTCGAGAATGATTAAAGCGATTGAACAAACTCATAACAACTTAATGCTTAGCAACAGTTTTAAGGCTAAACAAATCTCCGAATAGACAATTGATCACAAATATACCTATGACAAATAAATCTAAAAAAAGCTTAGAAAAATTTATTATCATAATTCTGGCAATATGCTTTGCACTAATTTGGTTACTCGCTCATTGGAATTTATCTCGACAACCTCCACATCATAAAGGTCCGGGTAGTGTTGGATACGAAGAACCGAATCCATTTCCTTCAAATAAAACTAAAAATGAATAAATTAGTTTGCATAACCGGATGTTCAAGAGGCCTTGGCCGTGCGATGGCAATAGAATTTTCAAGTCGTGGTTGGAAAGTTGCCGGTGGTGCAAGAAGTGAAAGCGGACTTGAAGAACTGAAAAGAAATCTAACTTGTGATAATTTTATTTGTCCCCTTGATGTCACAAGTCCAATTGAAGTCGACAACTTTGCCAGGGAAACACAAACTTCGCTCGGTGTCCCGGATCTACTTGTTAACAATGCAGGTAAAATAAATCAGAACGCTCCTCTTACCAAAGTGTCTCCAGAGGAATTTGCTTCTGTCTTATCGGTAAATTTAAGTGGTGTGCACAATATGATTCGATCCTTTGTACCTATGATGGAAAAAAGCGGAAGAGGAATAATTGCGAACTTCAGTTCTTACTGGGGGCAGTCAGCAGCACCTGAGGTTGGACCATATTGTGCATCCAAATGGGGAATTGAAGGGTTGACCCGTGCTCTTTCACAAGAATTACCATATGGATTAGCTGCGGTTTCATTTAATCCAGGAATTATAGATACTGATATGCTTCAATCTTGCTTTGGAGAATCCGCTTCCACACATGAAAAACCAGGTACATGGGCAGTACACGCAGTGGATAAACTTTCAAATTTGTCTATTTCAGATAATGGAAAAACAATTCTAGGGTAGCCTTTTTTTGATCAAGATTGCATTAGCCATAAGTATTCCGTAAAAGTTTGGGATGCTTGTTCATACTGTTATTTTTTGGCTTAAGGATAATCTCAAGTCTATTGATCGTGAATTTTTCTTTTCAGAAGTGAATACACTTGGAAAAATTTCCTCAGTAGAAGAATTCCATATTGGCACTCCAGCATCAACCCCTGAAAGGCCAGTTGTTGAGAATACCTATGACTGTGCTCTTACTGTTGTGCTAAAAGACCTAAATGCACACGATCAATATCAAGTTGATCCAATACATTTAGCTTTTATAGAAGAATGTAAAGATTTATGGGACAAAGTAATTATCTACGACGCGGATTGATCGTTCAAATGACTATTGGACTGTGAAGCTAAAAAGCGTACTAAACCGTAAGCTAAAATTACTGCCATTGGACCGATCACAAAGCCCTGCGGGCCATAAGAAAGTATTCCACCAATTATACCAAGAAAAAGCATAAAACTTAACCATGCACTTTGATCGTGAAGTTTTTTTCCCATACGCGACCTTGCTCGGCTTATTAAATAATTAAAAAGTAAGCTAAGCAAAATCATTATTATCGCAGTTACAGGTTCGCCTCTGGTCCAAACCAAAGAAGATAATGGGAGCCAAACCATTGCACTTCCAACTACAGGGACAAGACCAACAAAGGCACCTAGAAAAAAAACCGGGAGAAAAAAGAATCCTCCCACAAAATATGCAACCATCGCCAAGGCAAGACCTCGAATTAATGAAGTAAGAACAGTATCATTTAATAATCGTAAAGTAATTTTTCGATGCAGATTCAGCCACGAATGAACTTCTTTTTGCTCAAAGCCTCCCAATTTCATAGCACCTTTTAGAAAACTCGATCCGTGGGCGTACAAAAAAGATAGAGCAATCAAAGCAAGGGCTAACTCTGCAACAAATCCCTGAGTACCCTTGAACAAAAATTCTAGAAAAGTCCCTGAAAACTCTCTGGTATCACCGACTAAATTAGAAACAAAAAGCACGGCTTTTTCCTCGTCAATAGGAAGACGCGGATAAATAGAATGAATTTCTCTGATTCTGGAAGATATGCTCTGCAGCAAAGCCTCCCTTCCCTCTTCCTCTCCAAGGGCAATTGATACCATTGTATCCAGCATTCCTTGCCGAGGATTGGATGCTTCCCAAACAATAAGTAAAAAAGGAGACATAAGAATCATTAGCAAAAAAATAGTAGCCAGAACTGCACTGATTTCTGACCTTCTTCTATCCCCAATATTTGGAACAATCTTCTTAGCTAACCGATCAATCGGCCTAAAAAATACTGGATAGGTAAGTGCAGCGAGGGAAACTGCAAAAAGGATAAATTCAAATAAGGGCAAAAATGTGCCATACAATGGTATAACTAAAAGAAGAAGGGCTAGAACCAATAAACCTCGTTTTTTCCAAATTTGCCAGAATTCAGCCCTCTTTAAAGAAAGGATATCCTTAGTTTCTGCGGAATCATTTCGATTTGTCATCTAATTAAAGATACAAGTAAATCAAAGCTTAATTCTTCGCAAGATGCTTTCGTAAAAAGGTTGCTGTTAAGGTGTCCTGTTCTGATAACTCAGAAGGATTACCGGCAAAAACGAGTTGGCCTCCATCTTTTCCACCCGAAGGACCAATTTCTATGACATGATCTGCCAAACGAATAACATCCAAATTATGCTCAATTACGATTAATGTATTCCCCGCGTCTCGAAGTTTAAATAATAAATCCATTAATTTCTGAATGTCCAACCAATGTAAGCCAGTTGTGGGCTCATCCAAAAGGTATAGTGCCATACCACTTTGCCTTCGACTAAGCTCTAAAGATAATTTTATTCGCTGTGCTTCTCCACCTGAGAGTGTGTTCGCAGGTTGTCCTAATTTTAAATAACCTAGACCAACTGCCTCTAAAGTATCGAGTTTTGATAAAATAGCAGGATGTTTGATGAAAATTTCTCTAGCATCTGAAACAGTCATGCTCAGAACTTCAGCAATATTAAAACCTCGGAACCTAACCTCAAGAGTTTCTCGGTTGTACCGCTGACCTTTACAACTTTCACATTCAACAAAAACATCCGCGAGAAATTGCATATCTAATTTCATAACACCATCCCCCTTACAACGCTCACATCGACCACCCGGCAAATTAAAACTAAACCTTCCTGGTTTATATCCGCGAATTCGACTCAAGGAACATTGAGAAAATAATTTTCTCAAAAGGTCGAAAACTTTAACATATGTGGCAGGATTAGACCTGGGGCTCTTGCCAATTGGTGACTGATCTACTCGAACAACTTGTTGAAAATATTCCAATCCTTTGATTCCCGAATGAGCACCAGGTATTTGCTTAGACCGATGAATTTGATTTGCTGCAGATTTGGCTAAAACCTCATTAACCAAGGTGCTTTTACCGGAACCAGAAATTCCACAAACAACAGTAAGTAAACCGATCGGAAAAGATACATCGATGTTTTTCAAGTTATTCGCTCTTGCTGCCTTTACCAAAAGCATGTCTTGATCTGGAATTTTATCTTCACCAGTTTTTTCAATTTTTTCTTTTCCTGAAAGAAAAGGTCCAGTTGCACTTTCTTGTGTAGATATACAATCTTTTACACTTCCTTCAAAGACAAGCTTGCCTCCTTCAGTACCCGCATTAGGTCCGACCTCTAATAAATGATCACAAGCTAACAAAGTATCCGAGTCGTGCTCAACCACGACTACGGTGTTCCCCTTATCTCTCAAGCCATTTAGAACTCCAAGCAAACGATCATGATCAGCCGGATGCAGCCCCACACTTGGTTCATCTAAAGCATAAATTACTCCGACTAAACCCATTCCTAATTGAGTAGCCAAGCGGGCTCTTTGTGCTTCCCCTCCACTTAATGTAGAGTATGCTCGATTCAGTGTAAGATAACCTAAACCAACTTCATTTAAAAATTTGAGTCGCTGTTCGAGCCCACTGATTGCATCAAATACCTTAGAGTAAGCTTTGTTAGATAGAACACTTTTACAAATAAAATCCCATGCTTCTTTAATAGGTAAGGCAAGAAATTTATCGAAAGTTTGATTCCCCATTAATACGGATCTCGAAAATGAATTTAGTCTTTGACCTAGGCAAACCGGGCAGGTTTGCCCTACTTGATAAGTTAAAAGTCTAGCACGTAAACTCTCACTGCTAGTAGTCTTCATAGTTTGCTCAAGGTCAGATAAAACCCCTGGAAATATTTGCTTTTTTGCCTTTCCTCTACCAATTAAAAGCTTAATTTCAAATAACTTTTCTTGATCACCAAAAAGAAGAAAATCTTTGGTTTTTTTCGACAACTTTGACCAAGGTTTTTTTAAATCTAAATCTGTTTGTTCAGATAGATGCTTTAAAATATTTTTTCGTAGATTGATCATTTTTCTGGAACCAAACCTCCAGGGTTTAATAGCTCCTTTAGCCAAAGATAAATCAGGGTCCGGTATTATTAAATCCTCCCTAAAAGAAAGAACCTGGCCAAGTCCACCGCATTTACCACATGCACCATCTGGGTGATTCCAAGAAAAATGTCTTGATGTAAGATTAGGATAGCTTTTTCCGCACTTTTCACATGAATAACTTAGAGAATAAAAATGCTCGTCATATGTACCCTGTGAATTTTCAATCAATATAAATGCTCTCTCATCACCTTCTTTAAATGCGAGTTCCAATGAGTCTGCAATTCGACTCTGGGCAGATTTTTCAACTTTGATTCTATCGATGATTAAATCTACTTTAAGCAGCCTTCCTTTTGTTTTCTCTGGAATTAAATCGAGCTCATCGAGTCGCTTAATTTTGCCTTCTATTCTAACTCTTTGAAATCCCCGTCTTTCGAAATTTGGTAACTCTTCTCTTAACACAGAAGCCTTTGCTTCAAAAATAGGAGCTAAAATTAAAACTCTTTTTTCATTCCCTAATTTAAGTAAATCCTTAACGCAATCATCTAAACTTCTTTTGGAAACTACTGAGCCATCTAGTGGACAATATGGTGATCCTACTGTTGCCCATAGCAGTCTTGAATAATCAGCAATTTCAGTTGCAGTTGCCAAGGTACTACGAGGTCCTGCAGAACCAGCAACGGCCTGCTCTATTGAGAGAACAGGAGATAAACCATCGACATAATCTACATCAGGTCTTCGGACTTTCTCTAAAGCTTGGCGAGCTTTTGTAGATAAACTTTCAACATACTTTCGATGCCCTTCAGCTGCCAATACATCAAAAACTAGTGATGACTTACCTGACCCACTTACCCCGGTAACACCAATTAGCTGACCACGGGGGAAACAGGTTGTTATGCTCTTTAAGTTATTCTCCCTAGCACCTTTTATGAAGATAGAATCAACGCTATTTAAACTACCTTTTCTATGCTTTTCCATCTGACTACAGAATGGCTTTGTGTTCAAAAAAGGCAAAGAAAAGAAAATTTATATAATCTCTTTTCAGAACGACGAGTTTTGACTATAGTATGAACATGAGTTTACCCATTTTATTTATCAAACATGGATGTCCATGGTGCAATGATGCCATGTCATACTTTCAAAAAATTGATCTGAAAACTGAAATAATTGATGTCCGAAAAAACCCCGACAAAATGGAAGATCTAATTAAATGTAGTCAGCAAAACAAAACACCTACATTGAAAAATGGAGATTTCGTGGTTGCAGATTTTGATATAGGCGAATTTCAAGCTGCAATGGAACAAAACCCTGAAGAGGCAGAAAAATTAGGCCTCAATTAAATAAGCGATTGTTAAATTCCTAGAGTTAACGATCAAGAGCCTGTATTCTTCGATTCAACTCCTGCATTTTAATTTCTAATTGTTGCATTGATGAACCGATATTTTCTGAGGCTTCTCTATCGTCTGGTGCATCCAAATCTAAAATTCTAACTCCCGCAGATGTATCAAACACCTTTGCTGTATTGGTTACAACTGGAGTAATGTTACCTGAGGTAGTAATTTGAGTTGCTTCCCGCCCATTACGCTTAACCGTGTACGTTTGAGGAGAATTCTCCAAAAGCAAAGTTTCTGTGCCATCTGTATTGAACCTTTTAACCTGTCGATAATTCTTATTAATCGCTTTTCTTCCAACCACTTGAGTTTTAGCTGTTTTGAAAATCAAAAAATTATGCTCAACTGTATGAAAATGTGGATCAACAATAAAATGATCGGGTTGACCTTCTAATGCTTTATAAACAGCAGATTGCATTGATTGCTTAACAACAGCACCCCCTAGATCATGCTCTTGCTCATGTGCCCGAAAGGATGCTCGTCCCGGATCACCCCATCGAATAAACCCAAGCAGCTCAGCACGAGTGCCTTCACCTCTTACCTGTTCTCCAATTTCTATATCATTGGTAATTTCTGGATAAGGTTTTAGTGGCCCAGTCTTATTTGCGGTTCGAGTACAGCCAAGAAAAAAGATAAAATTAATTGAAATTAATACTGTCAAAATGCATTTAAATATATTCATTATCTATAATTCTCCAATCAAATTAAAAATTTGCTTTTGTTGAAAGGTAAAACTCCATCCCATGCTCAATAACATCATGTCCACCAATACCGGCGATTCCCAAACTAAAATTCCATGGAGCATTGGGCATAAGAACAAATTCACTTCCAAATTCAAGCCAATCAGAATCCGTTAAGGTATCTCCTGTTGATAAGTTATATCTGATAAACGGAAGCATCGTAAAGTTTTGATGCAAGTGATAATGCAATCCCAATCCAAATTTGAATAGCCAAAATGATTGATCATTCATTTCATTACTAGGAAAATATCTCCCTAATGATAAGCGACCCGACCAGTTCATGCCGTACGCCTCGCTCGACTCAGCCATTACCTCAAATGATGTACTAGTCATTGATTCATCAAATATGGGAAAGTCACTAGATGAATTAATGTGTGCAATATTGACTCCCCAAGCAATATATTCGTTTATTCTATAATTGGGGAATAACTCAATTCCCGAAACCATCCCAGAATCATCAACTTCACCTGCATCGAAATTAGAAACAGATAAAGGAACGCGGACAACTAGATTTGGATTATCCCCAAGTTTAAAACCAAGCGTTAGTCCATAAAGGCTATTTTCAATTGGTTCATCGCCATCTGTAGCGTGTGCTATGTCTTCTTGTAAAAAATTATTGTTAAATTCTTGATTAGCATAATGAAAATCAATGTATAAGGTTTTAAAAAATCCATCAGTAACCTGAATATCTTTGGGTCTTCGCAATTCCCTCATTTCATCAGCCAAGCTTCTAAAACCGAGATAATATCCACTGGTAACGCCTTTTCGCATATCGGATGTAAACTTGGAAGGATCACCCGAATCCGAAGCCGTTTTGAAAAGGGATTGACCAGTACAAATTGAAATGGAAATAGATAACAGGAACAAAATTTTAAACAAAGCTTTCATAATTATTTACTTTTCTCTATTGGGTAATAAAAATCGTCAACCAAGAAATTTAAAAAAATAATTATGCTATCTCTGAACAAAAAGCTTTTATTCGATTCAACCCTTTTTCAATAATTTCATCTGAAGTAGCATAGCTCAAACGAATATATCCCTCAGCACCAAATGCATGACCGGACACGACTGCAACTTTGCTATGCTCAAGCAAACGGGATGAAAACTCTTCTGATTTCAAACCTAAAGGTGATATATTCGGAAACAAATAAAACGCACCCTCAGAGCGTTTGCAACTTACTCCGGGTATTGATTCCAATCCATTGAGAAGCTTTAACCTCCGACGATCAAAATGAATCAACATTTCATTAACGGCAGCCATAGATTTATCCCAATTAT
Source organism: Opitutales bacterium (assembly GCA_965660725.1). Taxonomy (GTDB): domain Bacteria; phylum Verrucomicrobiota; class Verrucomicrobiia; order Opitutales; family Seribacteraceae; genus Seribacter. Next base: position 36,065 of record CBFIBI010000003.1, on the reverse strand, counting down.
TTAAAGCAGCTAAGGCTCCAAACTGGGCAAATGTTGTAGCATTTGAAGTAGTCTGACTCTGTAGATCTGCTATTGCTTTACTTATAATCGGGTTTGCCACTAAAGTACCTAAGCGCCACCCAGTCATGGAAAATGTTTTACTAAAGCCTGAAACAGTAATCACTCTTTCTGCAGCTTCTTTACTTAAAGTAGCTGGACTATTATGTTCAGCACTATCGTAAAGAAGATATTCATAAATTTCGTCCGACATGATGAGTAAATCATGCTTACATGCAAACTCAACAATCGCCTCCATTTCTGATTTTGTATAAAGACAACCGGTAGGATTTGATGGACTATTAAGTATTATCAACTTCGAAGACGGAGAAACGACTTCTTTTAATTGCTCTGTGGTAATCTTAAAACCTTGGTCATCTCCAGCGAATATTATGCGGGGCGTGGCTCCAGCTAATTTAACCATCTCAGGATAACTTACCCAATAGGGAGCAGGAATGATAACCTCATCTCCGGGACCGCAGGTTGCCAGTATTGCAAGGTAACATGAATATTTGCCTCCAGGACTGACGACTACTTGGCCAGGATTAGACTCAGAAAGAACACCGTTTTCATGATACTTTTCTGCCAAGGCTTCCCTTAGTGCAGGAATACCAGCAGCAGGAGCATACTTCGTTTTGCCATCCTCAAGAGATGAAGCACAAGCATCTTTAATGAATTGAGGTGTATCAAAATCTGGCTCACCTGCACCGAATCCGCAGACATCTTCTCCCGCCGCTTTTAAAGCTTTGGCTTTTGCATCAACCGCTAAAGTAGGAGATGGAGAAACATTTTTTGCCCATGCTGATAAATAACTTAGACTCATTCTCCTAGTATTTTGTATAAACAATATCTAGCAAATCAAAAATCTTTAAATTAACTTATTTTGTTGAGATAAATGATTCCCTAGGAACCGATGGACGAAGCATTAAACCGGGGGCTGAAAAAAGAGAGAAATCTAAGTCTAGATTCAAAGCAGCTGAAGTAACTTCAAATCGGGTTGTTGAACGATTCAGACGATCTTTACAATCAATTGATTTAATGATCCATTGATCACCCACTTTCTTTAGACTATTCAGAATATATGTTCGGTATGGAACATTTAATCTCGAATAAGATTCAACCCTTAAAGGTGCTTCATAGCTTTTATCTAAGGCCATAACAATTTCGATAAAATCTGGACGGGCAACTTTCACCCATTCGGGAGGAGAGAAAGAAAATAGATGTGCCGGCCGACCAGCGACTTTACCTGATTTTAAATAAAAGCCATCCCAAAAAGCAAATGGCATTAATATGTCGAAAGGTGTATGATTCATTCCATCGATCATCGGTTCAAAAAGTGATCGATCATCCATCAAACGAGATCCATTTGAATCGGTAGTAAAAACCCAAGCTTTAGGCTTAATACCAGTTTGAAACAAAAGATTCTTTTCTGAAGCAATGTCAACCCTAGTCAATCCATGCCCCAATGATAATCCATATATTGTTCCCGTTTGATAAGTTTCTGCTCCCCGTTGAGGCATATGGCGAAGGCGAAATTGAAATGCGTACGCTGTGTGAAAACCACTCTGATTTAAATCACGGGAGACAAAAGACCTGTAACTCTCAAGCCTAGTTAATGCCTCTTGATCAGTAAGAATCTTGGCGAAACCCCTTGCTGGAAAAGGAGAATTCCCATTAAGGGAAGAAAAAAAACCGACTATTAAAAAGGCGGATAAAATCTTACTCAAAAGAAAAGACTTACTTGCTAAAGTTATTGTCAGTACTCCCCAAGTTGGTCTCGGGAAGTGTGGAACTGTCAGGCACTAATGGAATTGGAGGTAAGACAGTATCATCATTAGAGTTTGCAGGCAATGAGCTACTTAAGGGGTTAGAGTTCAAAGCCGGACCAGTGGTCCCGAGCCTTTGTAAGTTTTCAGAGCTGTCAGCTTCATTTTGATAAAATGCATACAATGCAAAAGATAGAATGAAAAAACCAAGAATGCCCCAGACAGTCAATTTGGTCAACTGTGCTGCAGAACCCGCTCCTAAAACTTGGTCCGCTGCACCTCCACCCAAGGCAGATCCCATACCGCCAGATGATCTTTGAATTAAAATCAACAATACAACAACCAAACACAACAAAATTAAAAGAGTAGTAAGAATAACAATCATTTTTTAAAAAAGATAAATATTCATAATGCCCTTTTTAATAAAAAAGGCAACCTTGTTTACTTAATGGGTACGCCTAGCTTTTCTAGTAGATTGATTAAATCTGTTTCATTCGAAAAATGAAGACTTAGCTTTCCTTTTCCAAGGGTATCTGTTTGAATTGAAATCCTTCTTTTAAGCGAACTCTCCGCAACTTTAGCAAAATTTGAATAAGGATTAGGTCGTTGCGAATTCTTAACTTCTATAACACCTGGGTTACGAAACTCAGAGACGGCTCTTTCACATTGCCTTACGGTCCATCCTTCTTCGGCAGCTTTTTTTCCAAGTTGATTCCGTACACCAAGATCATCTATGCCTAATAAAACTTTAGCATGCCCTAATCCAAGCTTTTGGGACGATAATAAATGCTGCAGATCATCATCTAATTGAAGAATGCGAATAGAATTTGTTACATGAACGCGACTTTTCCCCACTCTCTCCGCAACCTTGGCTTGCGTGAGATTGAACTCATTAACCAGAGAATTATAACCCATTGCCTCTTCAATCGGATTAAGACCTTCTCTTTGTAAATTCTCGATTAAAGAAAGTGATGCAGAAGAAATATCAGATGCAGATAAGACGCGAACCAAAATTTTATCCCTTCCTAGATGTTGATGTGCACGCCATCTTCGCTCACCAGCAACAAGCTCAAATTGATCTCCAACTTTACGCACAACAATTGGTTGTAAAAGGCCTTCTGATTGAATGCTAGCAGCCAAATCAGAAATCGCACTGGGCTCAATTACTTTTCTGGGTTGATAAGGATTGGGAACAATATTATCCAAAGGCACCTCAGATAACTCCTCTGAAGCTTGTTGATAAATACCTTTTGTTTGTTTATTTAATTCCTTTTTCTCAGGTATAGGGTCTTGATCAAGTGGAAGGGAAATTTCACTTTCGCTTTCCTGCTTTGATTTGGTCCCCCCGGCAATCAGACTACCTAAACCTCTTCCTAATCTTGTTGATGCTTTAGCCATAGTGGAAAACCATTAATTTTGGGGAATGAATAATTCTTTTCCGATAAAAACTTTTTTAGGATCTACTATTTGATTGGCATTTATAATCCATTGAGTTTTAGAATTATATTTCTTGGCAATGCTTGATATAGTTTCACCCTTTTCGACCTTATGAACAAACCCCTTTTGTGGATAATCTTGGTTAAAGCTTGGTGGAGTTGGAGCAGGTTTATTAGTAGATTGAACTTGATCAAAACCTTTATTCATTTGGGCAATTAAATCTTTAATTTTTGACTCGATTGATTTTTGAAGAGTAATTTGTGTTTGCTCATTCTTTGTAAGTCTGGACTCAATAGCTTGCAATCGGTTTCCCATCGATTGTAAGGATGAACTCGAGGAAGCCGCTTCAGATGATTTTATTCTGGTTGTCTGTTCTAGTTGAATTCTTAACTGTGCATTCTCGCGTCGGAGTAATTCGACCTCAGTACGCAAACCAACAAGTTCACGAGTAACGAGTTCCATATCCTGCTTTAAATTTGCAACACGAATAGATACATCTCCAAAACAAGCAAAGGAGGATAGCAAACAGAATCCTATCCAAATAGGGAAAAGGAAAGACAAATTAAGCCCACCTATATTCCAAAACTTTTTATAAATGTATCCAACCACCAAATACAAAATTAGATAATTACATGGAGGAAGCAAGAAATCTTTTGCCAAAAATTATCTAATTATTAAGTTATTAGTGGTTTCATAGGAAAGCTTCGAAGAGTGGATCCAAATGGAAAATTAAATCCGCGTAAGAATTCACTAGTTTCCAGCATCTTACCCCCCGGTCGTTGCAAACTTGTTGGTGCTAGAACTCCATCTGATGTTCCCAATAAAAAATCGCCTTTCTCGCTCAAAAAAGTTTCTCCGACCTCCAAATTAAAATCATTTTTGCAGGAAAGTGCACCACCGAGTCTAATCTTCTGCTCTGCGAATAAAAAACTGCAACCTGGCCATGCTTGAAAAGCACGAATTCGATCGTTTAAATGCTCGGCAGATGAAGAAAAGTCAAGATTGCCATCTTCTTTGGTTAGTTTTCTGCAATAGGTTGCAAGACTTCCATCCTGGGCATTTTCTTGAATATCTGCCCGAATTAAACTTTCAATATTCCTTTGCAATAAAGGAATACAAGACAACGATATTTTTTTTCTCAAAGTCGCCCCGGTATCCATTTTGTCAATCTCTACAGATTTTGAATCAACTATCGGTCCAGCATCCATTTTTTCAACAACTCTCATAAGAGTTACACCTGTTTTACTTTCTCCCATTGCGATAGCAGTTTCAATTGGAGATGCACCACGGTACTTGGGCAAAAGGGAAGCATGCAAATTAAAGCATCCAAGTTTAGGAAGTTCCAAAAAATAGTTTTTTAAAATATGACCGTAGGCCATTACTAAAATCAGATCTATTTTTTGATCATCTAGCCATTCACAATCGTTTACTGCAGGCTTTTCAGGACAACGAACTAGGACGTGATTAGTTTCCGCCCATATTTTGATTGGATTAGACTGTAATTTTCTTCCACGCCCTACCCTACGATCAGGTTGTGTAAGAATAGCACTTATCTCTACAAGAGGACATTCATTTTGCAAAAAATCCAAGCACGGCAATGCAATTTCATCTGAACCCAAGAAAGCTATTTTGTATATTTTCTTAACCATAAAAATATTTGCATTTAATCATTTGCTTGGAAACGGACAATGAAAATGGCACAAAAAAAGCCGTTAAACGGCTCATAATCAAAATATAAAATTTACTAAGACTTATCTTCCTGGTATCGAATTTCTTTTCCTGTTAAAGAAAATTTCAAAGGACAACCCGCTAAACCAAACTTTTGCTGTATTCCTTTCTCAAGATAACGTCGATACTGATCATTCAACCGTTCTTCTCGATTACAAAAAAGTTTAACCCGGAATGGTCTGTTTTCAACTTGTACTGCGTAGAACACTTTGAAACGTTTTCCTTTGATTTTCGCCGGAGGACGATGTTCCCACATTTCGCCTATTACTTTGTTCAATGCAGATGTTGATAAAGACTTATCCATTCTAGCATCCAAATCACGAGCAACCTGTAAAAAATCTACAATCGAATATCCGGTCAAAGCTGAGACAAATGAGATTGGTGAATCTGGAAGAAAGAAAAGTTCTTTTCTTACAGATTTAATATATTTCTTTCTAAAATCTTTCTCATCTTCGTATCCCGGCAGAGGATCCTTACGAAAGCTCTCTAATGCCAAGTCCCACTTATTTACAAGAATTGATAAGGCACGCCCCTCCTTTAGAATATGATCCGCCATTATCTTATCTTGTTTTGTAACACCTTCCCTCGCATCTAAAACAAGAAATACCACATCTGCTGATTCAATTGCTTTCTTTGTCCGAACCGCTGAAAAAAAATCAAGAGATGTATCAATACGCTTATGTCGCTTTAATCCAGCAGTATCAAAAAGTCTGAATTTCCATGTTTCAGCGGAGTCTTTCGCATCGAAGTCTAAATCTAACTCTACAGTTTCTCTAGTTGTACCTGGAACATCGCTGACAATTAGACGATCCATTTCAAGCAAGCGATTACACAAAGAAGATTTTCCTACATTAGGACGCCCGACAAATGCAATTTTAGTTCGATCATCATTATTTAATAAGACACTCTCATTACTTGGAAGAAAATGTCTTATCTCTAGCAATAAATCATTGAAACCATGACCGTGCTCAGCAGAAATACCTACAATTTTAGCAAACCCTAGTTGGTCAAACTCCGAAATTGAATAAATTTCATTCGATTCGTCCAATTTATTCACAACTAATAAAGGCTCTTTCCCCATTTTACGAAATTTCCTAGCCAAAGTTTCGTCCAATGGAATCAAACCCTCTCGACCATCAACAACGAAAAGGAGTAAATCTGCTGCATTAATAGCAAAATCTGCTTGGTATTCTGTGGCAACCTGAATGTCCAAAGATGTCATTTCAGGTTGCATACCTATACCACCGGTATCCATTAATGTGTATCCTTCCGGGCTATCTGCCACAACGACATCTCTGGTAACCCCGGGCCTGTCATGCACTATAGATATCCTCTTTCCTGCCATTCGATTAAATAACCGACTTTTTCCAACATTCGGACGACCTACAATAGAAACACTTTTAGTAAGACTCATAATGAGTGACTGTTATAAATTTAAAAAATTAAACCGCTTCGGGTTGTTTTTTTTCAGAGCTGAGGCAGTTTACAAATTGCTCAATTCGATTAGTTGCTTCAACCAGCTTTTCATAGGAAGTTGAAAAACTTGCCCTTACATGGTCTATTCCATGCTCTCCAAAAGCAGTACCAGGTACGACTGCGACCTCTTGCTCACGAAGTAACCTGTGACAAAAATCGATTTCATTCAAACCGGTGCTTGAAATATCAGGAAACGCATAAAAGGAACCACGCGGGAGATGACAACTCAATCCAATTTCATTGAAGCGACGAACGACAAAATCCCTTCTTTTATGATAATGATCTCGCATTTTTGAAACATCATCCGCACCGTTTCTCAAGGCCTCAATAGCTGCTTCTTGGCTCAAAATTGGTGCACACATCATACAATACTGATGAATTTTCATCATGGATTCAATAAGCCAATCGGGGCCGCATCCAAAACCGACACGAAAACCAGTCATTGCAAAGCCTTTGGAAAACCCATGGAGCAATAAGGTACGCTCTTTCATACCAGGTAGTGATGAAATACTCACATGCTCTCCCTCATAGGTTAATTCAGCATAGATCTCATCGCTTATCACAATGAGATCTTTGTCTTTGGCAAACTTGGCCAATCGCTCCAATTTTTCACGGTCTGCAGTTCCACCAGTTGGATTAGTCGGGAAATTGAGCATGAGCACTTTGCAACCCGGTTGCCAAGCCTTCTCGAATGCTTCCGGATCCAATGAAAATTCTTTTCCAGATTCGGTTGCCACGGGAATCGCTTCACCAAAGGCTAAAGTCACACTGGGCGCATAGGAAACATAACAAGGTTCGTGATATAAAACCTTATCCCCTGGATTAAGTATTGAACGAAGAGCAATATCGATCGCCTCAGACACTCCCACAGTGACCAAAACTTCAGAGACTGGGTCATATTCAGGCCCAAAAAAAGATGAGCAATATTGCGAAATCTCTTTTCTTAAGGAAATAAGGCCACGGTTATCAGTATAAGATGTCTTGCCTTGCTCAAGTGCGAAAATAGATGCTTCCCTAATTTTCCAAGGAGTAACAAAATCTGGTTCTCCAATACCTAAAGAGATCGCTTGTGGCATTTCTGAAACTATCGCAAAGAAATCTCGGATTCCTGAACGGGGTAATTCCCTAACATGATTGGCAATAAACCTATCGCTATTCATCAAAACCTAAGGACTAATTGAGGGTTTTTCTTGGCACTGAGTTTCCTCACTCAACATGTGTCCAAGTTCCTTGTATGGTCTAAGTAAAAAATGAGTTGATGTTGAAAGAACTCCCTGAATCGTAGCAAGTCTTTCAGAGATAAAAGATGCAACTGATTTAAGGTCATTGCCCGTTACAAAAACAAGCAAATCATAACCACCTGACATTAAGTAACAGGATTCGACTTCCTCAAATTTGGAAATACGGAGAGCCATTCGGTCAAATCCACCTTCTCTTTCAGGGCTAATTTTAACTTCAATCACAGCACGAACCAAACTAGAATCATCATGACTTGGACTTATGATTGGCATCCAACCCAGTAAAATCTTCTCCCTTTCCAACCGTTCGAGTTCAGATTCAATTTCATCGGTTGTGCATCCAAGTATTTCAGCCAATTTCTCAGGACGAGGATTAGCTGTTTCTCTCAAAAGGGATAGCAAATTATTCATAAGAATTAATATAATAAAGATTAATTGCTATCTCGTAAAGGAGCAAAGCCCAACGAGATAAGCATTTAAAAAAGATCTGAAATTACAAATTCTGAAATTCTAAATTTAAATGAAAAATTGCATTAATTGCCATCGAGTGAGAAATTTCTCCCTTTCTTATTAAATCAGTTAATTCAGAAATTGGAACTTTAACAGTTTCAAGTTCCTCATGTTGATCAAAAGATACTTTACTCGATTTGGTAACATTTGTAACCATCAAAAAATGACACCGATTTGCCATTATTGCAGAATTGGGGAAGACTGTACCAATAATTTTAGGATTTTGACCGAGATACCCAGTTTCCTCTTCAAGTTCACGAAGCCCAGCTTTAATTGGATCCTCTCCTCTTTCAATGACACCACCCGGTGGTTCAAGAGAAAATTTCTCTGTGCCGTATCGGAACTGCCTTACAAGTATCAATTCCTTGCTCTCTGTTATTGCCAAAACATTTACCCAATCATTCGTTTCAATTACAAAAAACTCTCCTTCAGCAGAGTCGGAATCTCGACGCATTTTTCTTTTGTGAACATCAAATATTCGACAATTTGAATGAATTTCATCGCTTATAATTCGCCATTTACTTGGTAAATTTTTGCTCATTCAATCTTAAACAAGTAATCTTCAGCAAAATTAAGTAAAGTTTCGCATATAGGAACATTATTTGCAGATGCGAGTTTTTCTGTTTCAGAATTAATTTTTTTTCCAGTACTGACAAGGGCAGCGTTCATTTTTGAACTTAAACCAGTTTCAGCATCTATCCATTTATCGCCAACCATCCAACATTCACTCGGCTGCAAATCAAATTTCTGGATCATTTCTAATTGACATTTATTGGAGGGTTTACGATAACTGCATTCCTCTGAATCTGGAGATTCTGGCGCGATACAAATACCATCCCAGAAATTAGAGTTTAAATTGTACAAATCCAACATTCTTTGATTACAGGCATTAACATCATCTAAGTTATAATATCCCCTGCTTACACCCGACTGATTAGTGTGCAAAAAAACAAGGTAGCCTTCGTGCTTTATTTTACGAAGTGCAAATTCGACTCCATCTATTAGCTTTATATCATTCGGGTCTTTTAGATAGTGAACATCTTTTATTAGAGTTCCATCCCGATCTAAAAAAATTCCTTTGGTCATAAATAGCTTAGAGCAAAGCAAGGATTTCCTCAACGCTTACAGTTGCCGTTCCCACTTTGGCAACAACAAGTCCTGCAGCTAAATTGGCCAATTGAGCTGATTGCTCAAAATCGCCTCCTGCAACAAGTGCCATAGACAAAACAGCAATTACTGTATCACCAGCACCTGAAACATCGAATACTTCACGAGCTGCTGTTGGAATGGTTGTTTTCAATTTACCATTTTCAGCCAACAGCATTCCCTCAGGTCCCATAGTAATAGCAAGTCTATCTGGGGAAAATCTTTGAAAGATTTCGTTTATAATATCACCCTCAGTCAACCCCTGATTTGACAGTCGAGATACACCAGCAAGCTCTAGTGCCTCCAATCGATTTGGGGTTAACAAATTAGGCTTACAATAATTAAGTAAGCGACTTGGCTTAGGATCAACAGCAACGAAGGTTGCATATTGCCTTATCAGCATAATCAATTCATTGGTTACGAAGCCTTTCCCATAATCCGAAATGATAACCAAGTCAGCCGATCTTATTTTTTCAATGAGCAAATCATTTAATGCTGCAAGTTTGGGTTCATATGAATTAGGTCTATTTTCGCGGTCCACACGGCAAATTTGCTGATTTGAAGATGTAACTCTGGTTTTACTTATTGTAGGAGCCGTTGAAAAACGAAAAATCTCGTCCACAAATATTTTTTGATTTTCTAAAATTTCTTTAAGCTGATCACCCTGAGAATCTTGCCCAAACCATCCACATATCTCAACACTTGCTCCTAAAGATGCTGAATTGAGAGCTACATTTGCTGCTCCACCGGCCACAATTTTTTCTTTTTGTACATTCAGAACTGGAACCGGTGCTTCAGGCGAAATTCTATTTACTTCACCCATCACATACCTATCCAACATAACATCTCCTACGACTAAAACACGAAGTCGCTTGATTTGGTTAAGAAGATCTTTCATCAATTTACAGTATGAATAAAAAAGTAAGAAAATCCAATTATCATTTACTTACAGCAATCTTACTGATTTTTGTGTCATGCAAGGAAGGAAAGTCAGAAAAAGAAATGATAAATACTTCCACAAAAGATCAATTATTTGCTTTTAAAATTGGTGATGCTTTAATTAACGCAAAATTAGCTATTCTTTCTGAAGAAAGACAAAAAGGGTTGATGTTTGTAGATGAGATGAAATCAGGTACGGGTATGCTTTTTGTTTTCGAAGAACCAACACCACAAAAATTTTGGATGAAAAACACTAGGATCCCACTGGATATTGGTTATTTTTCCTCAAATGGAATTTTAAAAGAAATTCACGCAGCCAAGCCATTTGATTTAGGTGGAGTACCTTCCCGTTCGAAAAATATTCAGTTTGTTTTGGAACTTAACCTTAATGACTTCAGAACACAAAAAATCAAAATTGGTGACCGGCTAAATCTTGACGACATTAGAAAAGCAATTAAGGAAAGGGGGTTAAATCCAGAGAAATACAAACTTTAATCTTGTGTGGAATTATAACCGTGAGGGTTTTTCTTTTGCCAGTTCCAAGCATCACTTAACATCTCAGTTAAAGTGTATCTTGCTTTCCAACCCAGTTTTCGCTCGGCCAACTTTGGATCGGCCCACGCTTCGGTAACATCTCCAACGCGTCTTTCGACTAATTCGTATGGGATAGATACACCATTCACTTTCTCAAAAGTATCAATAACTTCCAAAACAGAAGATCCTTTTCCAGTTCCAAGGTTGCAAGTAAAAATGCTACTTTCATTTTTTAGTAAAGTGACTAATGCTTTAACATGAGCATCAGCCAAGTCAGATACATGTAAATAATCTCGAACTGCCGTTCCATCTTTTGTTGGATAATCATTCCCAAAAACCCTCAGTTTGTCTAATTTCCCCGATGCTACCTGACAGACAAAAGGAACCAGATTATCAGGAACCCCATTTGGATCCTCTCCAATATCCCCACTTTGATCAGCTCCAACTGGATTAAAATACCTTAGGATAGCTGATTTAAAATCTTCGTTTGAAGAACAGGTATCTTCAATTATACCTTCCATCATCGATTTTGTCCTACCGTAAGGACTGGAAACCGCACCAATTGGATGCGATTCATCAATCGGAACGTACTCAGGTTCACCATAAACAGTGCAGGAAGAACTAAATACTAGATTAAAAACTTTTGCTCTTTCCATTTCTTGGAGAAGAATAATTGAACCACCAACATTGTTTTCATAATATCTGAGTGGTTTTGCTGTCGATTCGCCTACTGCTTTGAGAGCAGCAAAGTGAATTACAGACAAAAAGTCATCGTGCTTCTCAAAAATTGATCGAAGCAATTTTCGATCAAGTATATCTCCCTCCACAATTATGGGACTTTTGCCAGCTAATTGAGAGACTCGAGTTAAAGATTCTCTGTACGAATTCGAAAAGTTGTCCACAACAACCACATCATAATTCGCCCTAAGTAGAGCAAGAGTCGTATGACTTCCAATATAACCTGCTCCACCAGTAACTAAAACTTTATTCATCGGCTTCCCTTAGCAACAGATCTAAGTGTTGAAAGAATAATCTGAATATCCAAAAGAATGGATGCGTTTTTGATATAATAAAGGTCATAAGCAAGCTTCTCTTCAGAAGATTCTGTGTCTGATGTATATCGAAACTTAATTTGAGCCCAACCCGTTAACCCAGGCTTTACTAAATGCCGACAGTTCCAATGCGGAATTTTATTAATTAGTTCTTCTTGAAATTCTGGTCGCTCAGGTCTTGGTCCAACGATTGACATATCTCCTTTGATGACATTCCAAAACTGCGGGATTTCGTCAATTCTCCACTTTCGTAAGAAAGACCCTACCTTCGTGATTCGATCGTCAGAATGCTGCGCCCATTTTGCTCCGTTTCCCTCAGCATTCTTTACCATTGTCCGCAATTTTATTAGCGTATATGTCTTACCCAGAAAGCCAGTTCTCTTTTGGGTGAAAAAAGAAGGGAATCCAGACTCAATCACAACCAGGATCTGAGATAGAACAAGAAGTGGAAAGGCTATAATCAAACCAAACACAGCTACAATTAAATCTAAACATCGTTTCAACCTAAGCCCAACTGGGTTACGAAACCTTAAATCCAGTCTAACTAACCAAGGTTGATTGATTTTATTACTGGGAATTTTGCCTAAGAACTTTTCATAAAATTCTACAATTCCCATAAACTTAATTCCTTCTTGTAATAAAGGAATAATTTCTATGTTTTCTGAATTTTTTTCGCTTTCAACAACTACAAGATCTATCTTTTCTTCTAAACAAAATCGTCTAAATTCAGATTTATCCTTAAGATTCGAATTACTCATAAATTTGAATCTACCCTTAGTATCAGAAAGAGCAGTTTTTATTTTCTCACAATCTTTAGAACTTAAGTCTAGAAAAACATTCTTTTTTTGACTTAAAGAAAGACTCTGAAATGATTCATATACCAAAAAATTCCCCAAACCGCTAGACAAAGCAATTTTAAATAAGGCGATACGTCCTATAAATTGATATTCAACTATCCAAACTACAAATAATAATGAAAAACTTGCCAAAGTTGATGTAATCAAAAAAAGCAAAAATGCAGAAAAATTAAATCGGCTATTCTGATTTTCGAAAATACCAATCATTTCTCCCGCGATCAAAAAACTTAAGGCAAACCAAAAAGCATACATTACATGCCTTTCAATCGTAACTTCTGATAATGTCTCCATTACAGGAGAGAATAACCTAGGAACTAAAATGGCGGTTAAAACACAAACAATTGAAAAACAAAAAGCTTTTGTTCCTTTGTTTAAATTCCAAATGTTTCCTTCAGCCATATCGGTCTTTAACTTCTAATTTCTAATCAAACGGGGTTTTAAGTGAGTACAATACCTAAGAAAAATTTCGTGTAGACGTTTAAATTTTCTGATTCCATTGTATCTAGGATTTCTCAAAACTTTAATGAAATGACTCAATCCGAAAGAAAATTCAGTAAAAACATTCAGAAAAAATTTCGCTAATTTGTATTTCTTTTCAATTTGCATGACCGCTTGTTCAACTTGGCTAAAAGTCTTTTGACTTTTATAAGAATTTACATTCATTCTTTCCTCTAATTCTTTGTTAACTAAAATACCAAGACTTTGGCTACTGTAAGACTTAGATAAAATCAGATCATTGTAAGCATTTTCCGCCAATTCGGATGAATGCTTTTCATCATTAACAAATTTTATCATTTCCTTAAAATTAGAAAAATCTTTTTTTAATTCAAAGTAATGAATACCAGGCTTAATTAAATCATTGTACCAACCTGGAAAAAGGATTTGAGGGGTCTTTAAAGCCGCAGCTTCAAATATTCTCGGTGATATGCTTGAATACGGAATTTCTCCATCATGTTTTTTAAGGACTTTTTCAAAAACTTCTTCAAATGTGGCACTTGGATTCCTCCCTAAGTATTCATCTATTTGCTTAGAGATGTCACCATTCCAGTCCCATATACTAGCACCACTTTCTGTACCTAATGTTGCCCTGCAACCTGACAGTCTAGCAATCCAATCTTCACCATAAACCCGATCTTCCTCTCGCACGCTGATATCAATTTTTAAACCATGCTCAATACTCTTTTCCTTTACTTTGTTTGCAATTAAAGATTTCTCGTATCCCAGAGAACCTGCATTTAATGGGCAAACTCTACTTCTATAAAAAATATCTATTTTCCTTTCAGAATAGGGTACAAATTTTGGGTTCAACTCAGGTTCAGGGGCATAACCTGCCATGACAGTAACCCTTTTCATATCCTTCAGTCCACTGTGATTGTAAGCAATATTATGATAATCAGGGCGAACAACTGTAAACAGTATATCCATTCCTAGCTCGGCCATAGCTAAACTAGTGGCATTCACATTTTCATATTCATCCTGCAAAAAAAGGAATTTTGTGCCAGTATACTCACGGACCTTTTGATAAAGTTGTTTTGAACAATAGTATTTTTCATGTGTGTGAATTGAGTAGTGGAAACCTACAGCATCAAAACAACCTAGATCCAACTTATGAAGCATTCTGTTTTTAAGTGCATTCACAACGAACCAATCATGATTGGAGGTTTCTTGAACGGCAGAAATATGCTCATGGACACAATCGGCATTATGGTTTGTGTTAGCAAAAAAAAGAATTTTTTTAGGGGCACCCAAATTTCAGAACTTTTTAATGGTTCAACAGGACATCAATCATTCTTTGAGCTGATTGCCCGTCACCGTATAAAGATGGTAACTCTTTAGGTACATCTTTACTTAAAGTATTTAAAACTTTATCTGATATATCTTTTTCACTTGAAGGGTCCGCGAGTTGATTCCATCCACATTCAATTAATTCAACCCATTCAGTTTCTGTTCGAACGGTTACACAAGGAGTTTTTTGAAAAAAAGCTTCTTTTTGAACCCCTCCAGAATCAGTAACAATTGCAGAAGCTGTCTTCTCCAAAGAGAGCATGTCTAAGTATCCAACAGGATCTACCAATCTTAAATTTGGAGAAATATTATTCTCATTAAGTAATTTTCTTGTTCTTGGATGAATTGGCCAGATAACTGGGTAATCTATATTAACTTTTTCTAACCCTTTAACTATTGCATTAAGACAATTTTGAGAATTTGTGTTCTCTGCTCGATGAATAGTCGCAAGAACAAAAGGTTGTGAAATTCCTAATTTTTTAAATGCTGGGATCTCCTGTCCTTGGTTCGTAAAATGTAACACCGCATCGTACATTATATCCCCTACTTCAAATATCGTAGTATTCTGAAACCCCTCTTTAAGTAGGTGATTAGTAGCCTCTTTAGTAGGAGTGAAGCAAATCGTTGAAATACGATCTGTTACTACGCGGTTTATTTCCTCAGGCATCAATTTATTGAAAGATCGAAGCCCTGCTTCAACATGAGCAATTGGAATATTAATTTTTACTCCTGCCAATGCAGCGGCTAGGGTTGAATTAGTGTCTCCAAAAACCACAACCCAATCAGGTTTTTCTTCTAATAATACCTCTTCTATTTTTTGTAACATCATTCCGGTCTGAGCACCATGTGTACCCGAACCTACACCCAAATGATATTTAGGGTCAGGGATGTCCATTTCACTAAAAAAAACGTCAGACATCGCAGAATCATAATGCTGACCAGTGTGCAAAAGAACTTCTTCGCAATTTAAATTTTTCTCACATGCCTTAGAAAACATTGCTGCTTTGATAAATTGAGGCCTTGCACCTACAACTGAGAGAATTTTCATAATTTTATGGAAAAAAGAGTTAAACTGCTAGATAAGAATATTTTTTCTTATCAAAGTGACAAAAGTATTTTTTACGCAAAACAGTTACCATTAATATAAACTTCAACCAATCTGGTAAGATTTTCCAAAGCTTATGAATCAAGTTATTAAAAAGGCTTTTCTTTACTGGAATAACATCTTGTTTCAACTCCCTGTTTTTTACCTTTATATTTTCTTTCCTGCATTGGGGAATAAAACCCTTGCGTTCAATTAATTGATTAATTTTTTCATCAAAATCAATTATAAATTTTTCGTATGAAAACTTTTTACTTTTAACCAAATCCTCTCGAGTAAATTGAGTCATTTGCTGCAAGCCCTCAACATCTTTAATTCTATCAACTACTTCCGAAATATTAGAAAAGTCTTTCTCTAATGGTATGTAATGCTTGTTTTGCTTTAAGATTCCTGAATACTCACCAGGAAACAAAACAAGGGCTGTACCAAGAGCGGCAGCCTCGAAACACCGAGGAGAAATGACCTGAATTTCTAATTTACCATCTAACCGAAGAAATTGCTTAGGAACATTGTCTATTTTGGCAAAGGGATGAAACGCCTGATAAAAATTGAGTTGGTACTCAATCTCACCAGTAAAATCAATTATACTTGATCCACTCTCAGTACCTAAAGTTGCCTTGCAATTAGAAATAAAATTTGTCCAATTCCTTCCGTATAACCGATCGCTTTCTTTAGAGGAAATATCACAAATTAATTCCATATCTTTAACTTCATTTAGGAACTGCTTCCCAATTACATACTTCTCGACTCCTTTTTTACCCAAGTAAAAGGGAACCTTTCGAGCTCTGTAGCCTATATCCGTTGCTCTTTTAGATATTGGTTTTAATTCATTGGAATAAAATTTTTCTGGGACATAACCAGTTAAAGTGGTGTGAATTGTTATGTCTTTATTAAGGCTACCATACATCTTTTCTGCTACTTCTTTTGGGGCACATGTAAAAAGCATATTAACCCCAGCATAATTTATTTGCTTACACGCAAAATTTACTCGCCTGTACTCATCTTGAATAAAAAGTACTTTCAAACCCTTGAAAGCCTTTATCTTTTCAAGAGTTTCTATTGTAACATACTTATCGTAAAGTATTGAAATAGAATAATGAATTATAAGGCAATCAAAGCTATTTAAATAATCATTGTCCGGAAGACCGTTTAAAGAAGACCATATTACGAATTGATGTTTAGAATATTTTTCAAACGACTGGATGTGGTCGATTACAGTAGAAGCACTCTCATACTCATCTGGACAGTCACAAAACAAAAGTATATTCAATCTGTGTCTCACTTAGTTGATATGATTTTGTTTTTCGGGGTCTTTTAAATGATCAATGAAATCCAAGATATTTCTTTGAGGATCAAAATGAGCTTCAGCAAATTTCCTTGATTCGATTTCTTTATCTTTCCTAAATTTCTTATCCGAAACCAATTTTTTTAATACATTATAAATTGAACCAGTATCTGCCTCAATGAGAGGAAGAACTTTATACTCAGGAAAGATCTTCAGAAATGACTCCTTAAAACTGGGTCGCAAATAGCATACTACAGGTTTCCCAAGTGCCAAAGCTTCAACACTGGTTGAACCCCATGAACCGAAAATAAGTTGATCAACTACAATGTCAGATTGTGCTTGATAAAACCTCATATTTTTGGAGGCAACGTTTTCGATTTCTAAGTATTCTACTGCAAAGCCTTCACTCTTTAGACGTTGAACAGCAGAATGAATAAAGGGAGATCCCTTTATATTTCTATTCCCAAAGTCTCGACCACTGTTTTTAAGAAAGCTTGAATGCAAAATTCTTAAGTTATTAGTTTTAGGCAGAAGAAACTCCTCAGGAATCACTAATTTAGGTTTCCATAATTTAAGATCAATTGATTTATACTTGATATGAGTTTCTTTGATCTGAAGAGAGTTTTTAAAGCCAAAACCAATAAAAAAATCAAAATACCTATTCAAACAAGCAAATTTAATTTTGTTAGCAATATCGTCACACCTATCAAAAAAACCACAATTATCACATACCTTTCCACCATCAAAGGAATGCCATGTTTCTTTTAAATCATCATCCAAGCAACCGGTAGGTAAATATAACAATTTGACTCTAAATAACTTAGACAACCAAAATTCAAAAGAAAAATCTTCGCCCAAGAAATTTTTAATTTTAAGGCGATTTTCTAAAAAGTTAATTGCAGGAGAAGGCCCATAATATAAGTGGTACTCAAATTGCCAGAATGTTTTTAACCACCATATTATTGAAATAAATACATTGAAAAACTTTAATATTTTTAATTTCGGAATTTCTAGAATGTCTTCTTCAGAATAAAGTAACTTTTTAGGATAGTCTCCGGGAACATAAATTTCAGCCTTCCAACCTAATCTACGAAACTCATCTCGATAAAAAAAAGAACAGTGAAAATCAGGACGAACAAAAAGGATAGACTTCTTAGATCTCAATCTTTTACCCTTATTAGTCGCCAAATGAAGGCTTTTTCCTCATCTAGAAGAGAAGTTTTGTATAAGGCTAAGAAGAAAATACCGACTGCCAAAATACCATTCAATAAAGCAGAAATAACATTATTTTGAAAATAAAAGGATATCCCAAATAATGCAAAAATTGCTGATAAGAGAATAAAAATAGCTAATGTTATTCTTTTCCATTGATAATCTACTTTTAAATAATTTCGTGAAAAAAACCAGGCGAGTAAAGGTAATACAAGATAACTAGCGAGCGTTGCAAAAGCGGCTCCTAAAATCCCATATATTGGTATCAACCAAAGGTTTAAGAAAATATTGGCAAATGCCCCACTCCATTCGATTATAGATTGAACATACAACTTCTCTGCATAATAAATCCCGGGAAGAAAAATTTGATAACAGCCTTTAAAAAAATAAGAGCAAGCTATTATTCCAACTACCAAATGAGCTTCGTGAAAAGCAGGTGCTGTCATCAACATAACAACGGGTTTAGCCATCAAAAAAAATAGTACAACCAAACAACCACAACCAATTACATAATAATATAGGACCTTTGAAAACACCAGACTAGCTTCTTCGGGCTTATTTATAAAAGACATAAAAAAAGGAGACCATGCTGTCCCGAAAGCACCCACGATAAAAATCATAAAAAATCCGAAATTATAGCCATTAGAATAAATCCCAACTGCTGATAGTCCTAAAATCCTTTCAATCATCTGACGATCTGCATAATCAATGAGTAAAAAAGCAAAAAGACCAAAAATAGAGGGAAAACCAATTTTTAGAAGTGGCTTAAATACTTTTACATCGATAGCAAACGGAACTTTGCTGCCAATTACTCTCCAATTAACTATCAACATTATTCCATGCGAAATTGGTGTCGCTAAAATTAGACCAAAAACTCCAAGCTTTATTACTAGAACAAAATAGACTGAAAGAGAAATTGTTAAGAAAGAGGAAATTAATGTTAGAACTACATGATCTTTCGCTTTCTCCTCAAAACGAAGATAGGCTAACCAAGGATCTGAAATGACGGTTAAGACATTTCCTAATAAAGAAAGAACTATTAAATTTGCATAAACTTCTGTTTTGAAAATTAGGTTACTCAACATCGGCGAGAGCAGATAAATGATTAATAAACAAAAAATTCCATTTCCTGCCATAAGCAAAATATTAGACCAAATAATGGAGAATCTTTTTGATAAGTCCTTTTCCCGAAAATAAAGGATTCCCATTGAATTTCCTGTGCCGAGGGTTAAAAAACCACTTATTGCCACACCTACCAGTGAAACTAAAGTTACAATTCCGTAATCTTCAGGACTCAGAACTCTAGTAAATAAAGGCAAAAGCAATAATCCCATAAACCTTTGCAATATGCTTCCAGTTCCATAAACCAAAGACCCCTTTGCCAGCCTGATCAATGAAGTTTTCAACATTTTGGATTTGCCAGTAATACCCTAACACCTGGCCAACCAACATTCATTGCAGCATCAATTATGGATAATCCACTAGTGTAATTTTCTTTTTGGTACTGAGGGTAAGTGCAATTCTGAAAATTTTGATATACCAATTCAATCTCTTCCTTCATAAAAACTGTCTCATCTTGGTATCCATCAGCACCACCACCGCACATGTAAATGTCCCCTCCGACTTTTTTGGTTAGCGAGCATAAAAGTTCATTGGAGTGTTTACGTTCATTATACTCCGATGACCTTTTAAATTTAGCTATATCCAGACCCAGAATATTACTCAGGGTGGTAACAGTATTAATGTTGTATTCGGCAACATTCTTTTCTGAATTCAAGATTAATGGTTCCACAACCTCCATTGTTTCGGCATAAAAAGGATTTTTGCTATAATTGGTTTTCAATGTCTTTAGCATTTTAATTCGCCAATTATCTTCCTGAAAATTCATCTCATTGATATTACGAAAGCCACTATAATTTCTCTCTATAGAAGCAGTAACCCATTTAGATTCACTGCCAATTAAAAACTTAACTCGATTTGACCAGGATCCTCCTTTTTTAGGAAACTGAACATCGTCAAAAAAAATAAACACATCGGAACGAACAATCTTATCAAAGTATCCAAGCCAAGGAAAAAAGTTTGGTTGGTGAATAGCTACAACTTTAGTCATTCCCAACTAATCTAGCCATAGACAAAACATCTTTCCACTCACCATCAATACAGACAGATTGTTCGTGACTGCCTTCATGAGAAAACCCACACTTTTCATATGATTTTATAGCACATGTGCTATCTTCAAAAACTTTTAGATAGATTCTGTGAAGATTTAAGTCTTGATAACCGAAGTCACATAAAAGGGCTCCTGCTTCACTTAAATAATCTTTATTTCGGTCTAATTGATCTCCAATTCTTATTTGTAATTCAGCGTTACGATGAACCCAATTTATATTAAGTAGCTCACAGGTTCCAATGACTTTCTGCTCTTCTAAAAGTTCAATTACGAAAATTACCAAGTCAGACTTTTTGGACATCATGCTTTTAATCAAGACTTCATGGTCTGTTTCTTCATGGTCTAATTCTGAAACTGAATAGCAAGATGTATTCTCTACCAAAAGATCACTTTCCTTAAACGGACGTAATTTTAAGTGTTCAGACTGCAATTCCTCACCCCCTATCGAAGGATCAAATTTTTTCATTATAAGTTCCCAGGGTGTTAAATAATTTGTAATTTCAATGTTCAATCCTTCTTTAACATAAAATGCTGGTGGCAAGGGTGGCAAAAGTGCTCTAATTTTATTATGAATATCAATTATTTTATCAGACCAACTAAATTCGCTATCTTTAGGTTTTCTGCGACGGCCAATGATTGCATCTTTACTTTTTTGAGGAACTGAACTCCATCTCCCAGACAAAATTTTGGGGATATTTGTTTTTAGCAAATCATTTGTAGCTATCACTTCACGATCTCGTACTTCTAACCATGTATCGTTAAAATATATCGGTATCTTCCTTTGATCAATAATTGGACCGGCATCAATACAATTATTAATTTCATGCAAGGTAACCCCCGTTTCAAATTCTTTATTGAGGATTGCCCATTGTGTAGGATTGGGTCCTCTGTTTCGTGGAAGAAGAGCTGCATGAACATTTAGTCCGCCAAGTCGGGGAACCGAAAGAACGTCTTCGCGTATTATCATGCTGTAGGAATTAACCAAGATTATATCTGGACTGATCTCAATAATTTGTCTTTTGAACTCAACATAATCGGTAGACTTCCATTTTGGTTGAATGAATAAGGGTACTTTTGCTTTCTCAGCGATTGACCTAAGTTCTGACAGATACTTCGTCCTGATCGAGGCGGCAATGATACCCACAATATTATTAGTCGACACATGGCCGAGAAGTTGAGTAATTCCATGGGTATCACCACAAAGAAGAATCCGCATGATTTTTCAGTTTATCTTTTATTTTATTTTTGAAAGCCAACCAATTTTGATGAGATTTTTCTGTCATTTGATTGAACCCTTCTAGTTGAGATTTTTCAAGTTTTGGCTGCTCGAATATTTCCTCCTCAAACCCGATGGAATCGATCCCTGCAAAACCATTGCACGCAAAACTTTGAGCCGCCCCCCATTCAGCGAGTTTCTGGATCATGTGGCATAAATTTACACAACCCTTTTCCAAATCACGACCTTGAAGATAAAAGCGCTCGAAAATCAGCTGGTTTCTAATTTTAGTCAAAAATTCGTAAGCGTAATCATCTGTAGCAGTAACATATTGCAATTTTTCATCGAACAAAGCTTCAAATAGATCGCATCCATTGATCTTCAGTGCTTCATCCGCAAAAAAACGATGAATCTCACTCGCTTTAACATTCCATACTTTTCTTAAAAAAACGCAGCACAACTGGTTAATCTGCATTTCTTTCATAGACCATAGTTTTTGAAAAAGCATTTTAAAATACCCTCGACTCCATAAGTAATCACAAAGCTCGATTTCGTCTGGCTTCAACTCTCGAATAATTTTGAGAACCTCTGCCTCACCTACATAATTCATCCGGCAATGATGATCCAACTCACGATCATAAAAGGCCATTGTTGAAGCAGCTCTCTCATAAGCGATCCGAAAGATTCTCTGTCTTGGCGGAGCGGGTTCCTCTTGCCACCAACCAGGGTGAGTTAGCACTTGCAAACGAGTATCTTTTCCTTCTTTAAGCACTTCATATAGTCTGCGAAAACGCCAATATCCATTGGAGTCTGAACAATAGCCAACTTCCTCTTTAAATTTCTTGGAGTAACAATTTTTGAGTCCACCATACTCATCTGCTTCACTTTCGAGGTTTTCCGAAACAGGGTTGTGAAAACTAAACGCAATTGGTTTTGCACCAAATAGGTCCTCTAAGCATGAAGACTCTTTTGCCACAAAAATCTCGAGATCTGATTCTGACTTAATTTCATGAAAGGCAGCGTCAAAATGCAAACCCAAGTCATGACCACATGAGAGAATCTCTTTCAATATTCGGAACTGGCTCAATTCAGCGATGTTATAAAATTCAGAGTGTGGATTAACGAAGTAAGTGGCTTTTACTCCCTCTTCTTGTTCTATTTTGGCCAACTTCAGAGAACTATTTAGCGAATAATCAACATCGTGTCTCCAAACTATAAATTTTTCTTCCCATTCTATATTCCTGTAATCGAATATCTTCCATCCTGATTTGGCCATTTTAAGTAACTCTCGATATTTGGTATATGTGAAATCCTCATCTTTAGTAGAATTATTTAAGGCTAAATTATCCGAAGAAATCATGATAGGCGTTGTCTAATTGATTTAATGATCGTGTCAGGGGATGCCACCTTTCCATCAATTTCGATCTCAACAAGACGTACTTTTCCATTTCCACAAGCTACCTCGATAAACCCTTCACTAATACTTGTGACTTGACCAGGGACGGCGCAGAAAATTTCATTATCTAATACTAATTCGGCATCCCAAATTATCATATCTCTGCCCTCGAATTCGCAAAATGCACCTCCATAGGGCTTATTACTTGCATTAATTAGGCGTAAAACATCAAGGGCTGATTTACTCCAAGAAATACGACCGTCTTCCGGTTTTCGAGGATAACAGCGAAGAGCATCCTCCGCGGATTCTGATTGTATTTCCAAAATGTAATGCGGATCAGCTTCTAACTTTTCAACTGCCTCCAAGAAAAGCCGAGGTATTTGAAGGGACATCCACTCCCATACCTTTGTGACTTTCGTGCTATGGTCGATACGCATATAATCGCGGGTAATAATATCTCCGGAATCAAGTTCCCCCCCTACCATCTTGTGAATACAAAGACCGATTTGATCCTCTGCGTTAAGAATTGCCCATGCTTGGCATGCATTTCCACGATATCTAGGCAAATCGCCTCCATGTGCATTAAGAACACCAAAGGGGAAAATATCAATTATTTGCTGAGGAAGAATGCCAGTGTAATTCATACTGATTCCAATATCGGGAGCAGAAGCGACAATTTCATCTTCAAAAATTGAAATATTACTGCCAGAGGCAAAAACTGCACTACAACTCTCAGCTAGTACTTTAAAATCATTATCTCGACGAGTATATTCAGGTGCCTCTTTAGAAGTTAAAATAAAAACAATCTCATGACCTGATTCCAACAAAAACAATGCAGTGTTGTATAGAACTTCTGTTCGACCAACAATCGCTACTTTCATTAGTTAAGACTCATTTCTAATAGCTCTATAAGTCTTGAGCGAATGCCATAACCTTCAAAGCGATACTTTACTAGTTCGTCCGGTTTTTGGTGAATTGAGCGAGTTGATTCATAACGGTTCAGGTTTTCGCAATTAAGAAAAACATGAATTGGATGAAAATCAAAAACATACAATTCCTCTTCAAAATCATTTAAAGTAGGAAAACTTAAGTTCATTTTTAAAGAAACATTATCTTGCCAACAATGAGGTACAATTACCATTTCGTCCCAAAGAAAAAACGGTTTTAAATTGATTCCACAATTGGCTGGTATGAAGTTGTTTGAAACATGAGATATTCCAAAATCTCTAAAAAGATCAATTAATCTTTCATTCTGAGTAAGAGAATGAGAACGAACTGAAGTAGCATTTGGTACTATATCAAAACATTCCTTAAGCACATCAGAACTGTTTTTTTGTGAATTTCCATTTAAAAGAGGATTAAAATTCGGGTGAATTCCAAGTTCAAATTTTGTTTCGAGTGAAAACATTTTAAGAATCGGCGTATCATGAGTGACAAACCATGTAGATGGAACGCTAAATTGTTTAACTAAATCAATTGTATCAGAAATAATTTCATCATGAGCCCAATCTATATCAAAAGTAAGAAAAGTTTTTTTATTCCATGAATTAATATTTTTGGGATTAATTTTGGATAGTAATGAAAACATCTATTTTAAAAATCTATATCAGTTGAAATCAGCTTTCTTTTAGAAAAATATTCAAACCTTTTTTGATATCTATAAATTGATGGTTACCAATTATTTTTTTTAAATAAGAATTGTTTCCTGCAAGCACAATTTTCTTCTGTCCAGTAACTTGAATATTGGCTTTTTTTTCGATAATATTTTCGATTATCCTCACGATTTCTTCTAAATATACAATTTGATCTCCGCAAAGATTTATCAAGCGATACTTTTCGTTCGATTGAATTAAAATAAGCCTTTCAATTATTGAACATACATCTTGAATAAAAATAGGGGACAAGGATATTCCCTTTCCCTCTGCTAAAGTAATAAGACCTCCATTATTAACTTTTTTAGCAATATTTGGAATAAGCATACCCGTTTGTTTCGGCCCATAAACTGTAAATAATCTCAGAATATCAATTTGAAAAAAATCAGAATACTCTTTGGAAAGTTTTTCAATTGATAATTTTGATGCACCGTAATAAGAGATTGGATCGGTTTGGTCCGTTTCCGAAAATTTTCTTTGCCCATTACCGTAGACATTTGCAGTTGAGGCGAAAATAAACTTTTTAACGCCGTTTATCCTAGACCACTCAAGAAGATCTAATGAGGAGTGAATGTTGATTCTATTCATATCCGAAACTCCTTCTGGAAAATCTCTATACCTTGACGACTGAGCAAAATGAATTACACAATCAATTTTTGCAGGTAATAATTTTGTAAAATTTTCACAAGAAAGATCTGCAAATATTGGTGTAAAATAATTGCAACTAATCTGATTTCGAGTAAGACCATATATTTGGTTTTGATGTGAAAGGACTTGTCCAACTGCATTTCCGACAAAACCACTGATTCCGGTAATCAAAATTTTCATTTTTGGGAAAAATGCGATAGAGGATGGATATTTTTAACGAATTTTTGCCAATACATAAAGCCCGTAACGATGAGATTCTTTTTTTGGATCTTCGTAACGGCAGATTTTTTCGATATTAAAAAACCCTTCAAGCGCACCTAAGATTTCAAATTCTCGAAAGTGATGAAAATGAACGGAATCAGATAAAAGTGAAGCTTTTTTGATCCAAGCATATGTGGCAATTACGATTCGACCATTTGGTTTTAAAACACGCCTAGCTTCTTCAATGGCACTATGATAATCGAGAATATGATCCAAACTTGTGTTAAAAACTACAGCATCGACAGAAGAATCCTGAATGGGTAAAACTTCTCCTAAACTAATTAACCTGAAGACTCCCTCACTAGCATAAGGGTCAACACCCAAATAACTGCATCTACTCGAGAACAGTTTAACTGAATAACTTGGGTCATCACAACCAATATCAAGAATAATCCCGGAAAGAATTTCACAAAACTTAGCAAAACGATATTGATGCCTCAATGCGGCTGAACTATTAACTGGAGCATTAATCTCGCCCTGTTGCTTTATCTGGCTAAGAAGAACATACTGAGTTAATGGATCATCGTATATTTTAATTGGCAACTCCCCACTCTTATTCCAATTTTCTAAAATTCGATTCGGATATAAAATCGGGCAACCAAATTTTATTTCAAAATCATTAATTCCATCAGTTAAAGACTTCCCTGATTGAGAAAGCCTTAGTTCTGATCTTGAATCAGGGCTGATTAATAATTTATGAGCAAGACAATCAGAGAGAGTTAACTGTGATCCAAAGTTCGAATTTGAAGCCACAAATTGTGAATCGTCTACAGTTAAATGAATCTTCACGAAAAGATTTTAAATTCTTTAATGTAGCTTTCTACATTAAGAAGAGACCAAATTAATAAACGTCTATTTTTTTCGC
>CBFIBI010000003.1:0-9744 GCA_965660725.1 Opitutales bacterium | reverse complement strand
ACCTCGGTCAAGAATTTGATAAATTAGAGCATCGTCTCGTAAAAGCTTACTCTTAACGAAATCAATACTTTCACCCTTAAACCAACTAGCGTCAGGAGCAGAAAATCCCTGTTTCTTGGCCTCCGTTACACTTTTTGGAATAAATCGACTCATCATGTCCCGAAGGATCTGCTTCCCATCATTGGTTTTTTGGAAATATTGACTCGATTTTCTTCCAAATTCGTTCTCGTTCATCCGAATTACCTCACCAAGATTATTAAGCTTTAATCCAACCGGACATCGCATAGCAAAATCAACTAGATCATTGTCCATGAATGGCACCCTTGATTCCAAGGAATGTGCCATACTAAGTTTATCCTCCACAACTAACAAACCATGAAGAAATGTTTTGGCTTCAAAATAGAGTGAATGATTAATATAATCTTCTGGTCTTTCTAAAGAATTAGAATGATTAGAGAAAACATTCTTAAAAATATCTTTAGTCCATACATCTTTTACATCAGTCCAAATTGGGCCAAAAACTTTTGATATATCAGTATTCGGAATGAGTCTTTGCCAATACAAATAATAATCATCTATATATTGATCAAAATTTTTTGCACTCGCTCCGCGGTAATAACGCCATGGGTACCCACCAAATAGTTCATCACCTCCTGCTCCTGAAAGCACAACTTTAACAAATTTTCCTGCAAGTTTAGAGGCATAAAAATTAGGATAGCATTGCCCTACCCTTGGTTCTTCTAAGTGCCAGGCAAGTTTTGGCAAACACCTCTCCATATCACCTGCTTTAAGAACCATTTCATAGTGCTCAGTCTTGAATTTAGCTGACATGGCTTCAGCTTTTGTTCTTTCATCAAATGCAAGCTCAATTCCAGAAGCAGAACTTAAATCAAAACCACAGGTAAATGTTTTCAAATAAGGAAATGTTGATGAAGCAATCGATGTAATAGAACCAGAATCCATCCCTCCGCTTAAGTAACTACCCAATTCAACATCGCTTACCAAGTGCCGACTAACTGCTTGCGTGAATAAACGATCCAACTCTTCTAAGTATTCCTCTTTCAATACTTTTTTTTCGGGTTCACGAAAATGATAATCCCAATATTGGGTTTTCTTAAGTTGAGCTTTACCATTACGAGATTCGATACTAGCAAAATATCCAGGCTGTAATAACTTTACTCCTTCAAGTAAAGTTTGGTCCGTAAAAATATTCTGGAAAGTAAAATACTCAAGTAATGCCTTTTTATTGATTTTCTTATCAAATGCAGGCTGCTCTAAAATTGCTTTTTGCTCAGATGCGAAAACAAATTTCTTATTATCAATAAAGTAGTACAAAGGTTTTATGCCATATCTATCACGAGCAACTAAAAGTGACTTTAACTTTCTGTCCCATAAAGCAAATGCAAACATTCCATTAAATTTTAAAATTGCATCAGAGTGCCACTCTGCCAATGCATGTAAAACTACTTCAGAATCTGAATTTGAACGAAAAAGATAGCCCTTTGCTTCCAACTCTCCACGCAACTCACGAAAATTATACACTTCACCATTATACGATAAAACATATCTTTGATCTGGAGAGATCATCGGTTGATGACCTGCTGAAGAAGTATCAATGATGGATAAACGTCTATGACCTAAACCGACGCCTTCTTCAATCCATTGACCTTCCCCATCAGGTCCACGATGAGAAATTACATTAGTCATGTTTTTTAAAATGACCGAAGAAACGGGACTGTTGTCAAAGTTAAGTTGACCAACGATTCCACACATAAATAAGAACTAAATTCAAGTGGTATTAGTTTTTCTCCAGTCAATTAATCTCTGAAGTCCTGTACGAAGATCATACTTATAGTTAAAACCTAATTCTAAGGACGCCTTTACAGGACAACCAATTCGATTCTGTACAAGCCTTCTAGCATCATCTGCGCTATATGGATTATAAGTAACTTTAAGGTCTGAACTTTTAAGTTCTAAAATTGTGTCACATAACTCCTTAATACTAGTTTGAACACCTGTACCAACATTGTAGAAGTCATCATTAGCATCAGATTCAAGAGAACAAATATTACTCCTAGCCACATCTTCTACATCAATAAAATCATACGCCTGAGTTCCGTCACCATTAATAGTTGGAGCTTCATTTGCATCAATTTTATTGAGCATTATGGGGATGACCCCAGTGTAGGCAGCTGTCTGATCTTGATGCGGTCCATAAACATTCATATATCGTAGGCCAACATAGCTTAATCCATAGCGATCGTGAAATGCACGGCACATAGCTTCTCCTGCAATCTTAGTTGCTCCATAAAAGTTTTTATTGTTAAAAGGATGCGATTCAGTCATGGGAACTTCAGATGCATCTCCGTAAACTGAAGCTGAGGATGAGTAGACCAGACGTTTAATATTATTTTTTACACACGCCTCCAATACATTAAAGGTTCCTTCAATGTTAACATTAAAAGCAGTGCGAGGATAATCCTTACAATGCAGTAACCACATAGCTGCCAAATGAACCACACCATCCATCCCTTTCATTGCATCATTCAGAAGTTCAATATCTCTGATGTCACCTCCGTTAGGATATATTGAACACCTTGGGTCTTTGAGGCATTCCAATAAGTTATTTTTTTTGCCACGAGTAAAATTATCAAAAATAACCACTTTTCCTACATTGTTCTTTAATAGCTCAGATACAACAAAACTGCCTATAAACCCCGCCCCTCCTAAAACTAAAATTTTTGAATTTTGAATTTTCAAGAATTTAACATTTACAGATTATTTGGTTAATTTTCAATCAAACGCTCGTGTCTTCTAATACAGCCCTCGATTAGTGACCGATTATCCATTGTCCAACGAACCAATTTAGAAATACCTTCACGGACACTGACCTTCGCTTCAAATCCGAGTTCTTTTTTGGCTTTTTCTACTGACCCAAATCTCTTCCCTGAGCGATCCCAATCACGTGCGGGAAATAGTTTTGGAGGTGTTGGGTTATTTGTTTCTTCGTTTATGATCTTTGCTAGCTCGGCAATTGTAGTTTCTTTCCCTGAAGCTAAATTATAAATCTCTGCTGGTTTTCCATTTGCTGCACAATGCATCAATCCCCTTGCCATGTCCTCTACATAAATAAAATCTCTACTACTTAATCCTTCGTTATCCAAAGGTAAAGACTCTTGATTGAGTGCTTTCCAAACAAATGTTGGAGTTACATTTCGCCACACAGTATGAGCTGTACCACGCCACTGCCCTGCACCAAGAATTTCTCTCGGGCCATAGACATTTTGAAATCGTGCTTTAACGAATGGTAATCCATGCGTGCGATGATAATAATTACCATACATTTCTCCTATCAATTTAGATATTGAATAAGGAGAATCATGGAATAATGAAACCGGAGCATTCTCAGTTGTGGCAATGGCACTGTCATAAGTTTTCTCAGCAACTGCACAGCCAGCAGCAGCATAAACAACTTTTTTCAAAGAAGAAACATCCTTCAAACGCTCACACAATTTTAATGTGGTAAGTGTATTATTCTCATGATCAGCCAATGGATTTGCGATCGATGATTGATTACCATGGTAACAAGCTAAGTGAAAAGCGTAGTCGAGATCGTCAGGTATGCCCTGAAGTATTGAATCATCAGTTATCGATCCGTGAATAAATCTCACCCTGGAATCAGCAGGAACATTAGACGCTTCAGAAGAAAGCAGGTTATCTACAACGACTATCTCGGCAGGATTTAACTCAAGTAACTTTAAAACTAAATTCGAGCCTACAAATCCGGCCCCTCCTACAACTAATATTTTAGCATTTTTAAAAGCATCTCTTTCCATAATTTTTACTTCTTAAATTAGCTTTTGGGTTGAGCAAGATGACTATGAATAGCAGAAACACCATGCTCGTCATACCACCTTAGCATACGGTAAATAGTCTCTTCGAAACCAACTCTTGCCTTCCATCCCAAAATTTCTTCAGTCTCTCTTGGATCAAGAACCACCTCAGGTACATCATCATTTCCAACAGGGACAATGGGAGGAGGTTCTTTTGGCTTAATTCCTAAATAAGAAGAAACTGAATTAAAAACATCCATAATCGATCTTGATTCACCGGTAGAGACATTAAATACTCCGCTGGTAACCTCAGAAGAAATTAAAATGTCCATTAACGAAAAGAAATCCTCCATATCCAAAAAATCTCTTTTACTGTCACTACAGAAACATGGTTTACCTGCTTTTAATCTTTGATAAAAAGTAGGAATCGGACCGATTGCAAGTCGAGGCCCAGTTACATTGGCTAGTCGTAAAGAAACCACAGGTAAGCCTGAATTAATTAAATATTGTTCCCCGGCAGTTTTAGAAATCCCATAACTTGAAAATGGCTGCAAAGGATGATCCTTGTTTATTGGAATTTCTTTAGGCCTTCCGTAGCAAAGAGCAGTTTGAAAGTTAATTATTTTATTAACTCCGACTTTTTCAGCTGCTTTTGCAACATTAATTGAACCGATTATATTAGTAAGTGAATCTTCTTTCCAGTTTGTTGGGTCATTGTAAGAAGCAGCCGAGTGTATTACTAAATTTGGAGAGAATTCATCAAAATATTTTTCCATTAAACTTTCGTCCGCCACGCTTCCTTCAACCACCTGTAAGCCGTCGTAAGGAGGAACGACCTCCTTACTCCCGGTGATAAAGTTATCTATAACTAATACTTGATGCCCATCAGGTAGAAGCTTTTCCAAAAGATTTGAGCCTAAACAACCCGCTCCACCAGTAATAAGAACTTTCATCTAATAAATATTTAATTCTCCTCTTTTAAAAAATTAACATATAAATCGAGTCCCAGATAAGAAGAAAATAGTTTTAATTTTAAAGAGCGAGGTAAAGGAAACATGAAATATGATCCAATATTTTCTGATCTAATTTTAACTTGAGTCTTTAATTCAGTCATATAATTAAAAATTTCTTTTCGACCTAAAAACTCAGTAGCAGGAGCAGCTTCACCCTTTGAATTACAATCGTACATACCTCTTTCATCCTCTTCTCCTCGAATAGAGGATGCAAAACCACTTGAAAAACACTTTATCAATGTACGAAGTGGGCTGACTAGCCATTGTCTGTAAGAGAATGCATTGTAAACCATAAAAACCCCTTGGCCTCCAGGCTTCAAAACACGAACTAATTCATCAACTGCTTTATAAAAGTCGCCGGTATGATGAAGGCATCCGATTGAAATAACATAATCAAAATAGTTATCATCCCATGGACAATTCAGTACATCTCCAATGACAGCCTTTCCATCAAAATTACTCTCTGAAAATCTTTGATTTACCCCGTCTACTGGACCCTTTGCAATATCCATTCCATAAAATTCAGCACCTTCTTTGCCTAGCCTTTCAGAAACTGATCCCATTCCCAATCCGACTTCTAATACCTTTTTTCCTTTTACTGAATTAAATGGAATAAAGTCATCTAAATAAGAATAAAAATTAAAAAACCAAGAGTCAAAGTCCTTCTTCGAATTGAAACCTAGAGAATTGTAAGAGTTTGTCCCACAGGGTTCATCCCAAAACTTTTTATTTGCAGTTCCAACATCGGAAACATCTGAAGCTTCAGTCATGCTTTAAGTGTGTATATCCTCCAAACGCACCATATTCTTTAAAGTAGTCAACTCCTGCCTTTACTGTTTCGCATAGAGGCGTAAAATCGAGTTTTCCAAAATCTTCAAATGTACGGGTTGGGTCCAATAAAATAGAAGGTGCATCATCAGGTTCCAAATCCCGAACTTCTGGCTCAGGATATTCTGGAATTTCCATCCCTGCAACAACGGCGTCATATAATTCCTTAATTGCAACATCCTTTCCGGATGAGAAATGATAGGCCCCAGAACCAGTTCCATCTACAGCACGAAGAACGGCCTTACAAAGATCACCGACAAAGACGAAATCTCTTCTTGCTTTGGTTACAAAACATTTTTTTCCATCTTTCAGTCTCTGATAAAAAATGGGAAGTGGCCCTGATACATTCCGTGGCCCGATTACATTAGCAAGGCGAAAAGTGACATAATCTAACCCGGAAATTTCTATATAATCTTCTGCAGCAGTTTTTGAAATAGCGTATGAAGAATTTGCAGGGAACTTGTGATGGTTAAGAGTTATTGGTTGTTCCAGAGGTTTTACTCCATAGCAGAGGGCCGTTTGAAAATAAATAAATCGTGATACATTATTTGTGAGAGAAGCCCGTACTAAATTCGAACCTCCAACACAATTAGTTAAAGTATCATTATACCAATCATCTGGATCCTTATAGGATGCTGCTGTATGCACTACCGCATCTGGTTGAAAATCTAAGAAAATCTGATCGATTAACTTTTTATCAGAAATACACCCCTCTACAAAAGTGAGTCTGTCATGAGATTTAGGTAAATGAATGCGTCGTCCAGTTGCAAAGTTATCTACAGCAAGAACCTCATCGCCTCGCTCCAAGAGCATTTCAGTTGTTCGCGATCCTATTTGACCACATCCGCCAGATACAAAAATTTTCATAAGTTATAAAATTATTTTAATAAGGATTTATAATAAGAATTACGATCATGAAAGACTTGATGCCAAATTTCCAAACTCATCAAACTCCAAACTTTTCGTGAGAATCTACCTGCAGATTGAAAATTAGATAGTACTTGATCAGAATTAATAAATGGGCGGTTACGTTTTTTCATTCCATAAAATATGTCCTCCACCATATCTTTTAATTCACTGCCTAACCATTCCTTTAGGGGAACAGGAAAGCCCATTTTGTCTCTACGGTTTAAAATTCTGTCAGGCAAAACATCTTTATATGTCTGTTTCAAAAGATATTTCATGTTACCACCGGAAAATTTTATATCCGCTGGGGTTGTTGCCATTAATTCGACCAATTTATGATCCAATAAAGGCACTCTACTCTCTAATCCATGAGCCATACTCATACGATCTTCCACTTGTAAAAGTGCAGGAAGCAAGGTTTTAAAATCAAAATGGGTCATATGATCAAAATAAGCTCCCTTGCGAACATTTGATTCGCTAAGAAAAATTTTTTGAAATGAATCAAAAACCTTACCCTTATCAAGTTCACTCCAATCAATTTCTTTTTCCATGTCCGAAGAACGATTTATTAATCGAAAGTACCTTTGGTCCAAATCTTCAAACAAACCTTCACGCCAAAACTCCTGCATCATGGGTTTATATTCCCTTAAAATCCCAAGATTTGGAATGATTGACTCAATAGTAACAACAAAATTTCCATTTTTGTATGTACCATCAATTGCTGCATTAATACATTGTTCGAAATATGCCAATAAATAACGGGTGTAACCACCAAAAATTTCATCCCCACCCTGCCCTCCTAATACAACTTTAACCTTCTCCGAGGCTAATTGTGAAATCATATATTGTGGGAAAGAACCTGGACCCGCGACAGGATAATCTAAGTGGTAAATTACTTTTTCTAAATTTTCCCTAAAATCATCGCTTTTGATATCTTTTATATTAAGGTTTCCATTACTCTGATCAGATGCATATTGGGCAAATTCGCTTTCATCATAACCCGGATATTCTAGAAATCTTCCATGAAATGACTCTCGATTTAAACAATTTTCTCGAGAAGCAAGGATTGACATAAGGCTAGAATCAATCCCTCCAGATAAATAAGCTCCAACTGGTACATCAGATCTCAAATGCAATCGTATTGAATCATCTAATGTTTGCCTGAGTTCTGCTTGAAACCATTCTTCACGATGGTCCCAGTCAATTTCATAATTCACATCCCAATACTGCGTAACCGATAACAAGCCATTCTCAACAATAAGACTGTGTCCCGGCAATAATTGCTTTATACCTTTAAAAAGAGTGTTTTCTCCAATAACGAAATTAAAAGTCAAGTATTCTGCCAAAGCATCACCATCAGTTTCAATTTCTTGCAAAACTGGTAACAAGGCTTTTGCTTCGGATGCAAAGTAAAATACATCTTTGATTATTGCATAATAAAATGGTTTTATTCCGAATCGATCCCGAGCACAAAAGAGTCTTTTGTTATTTTCATCCCAGAGAGCAAAAGAAAACATTCCACGAAGGTGATCCAAAGCAGCATCTCCGAATTTGTGATAAGAAGCCAAAACTGTCTCAGTATCAGATTTTGTGGAAAAATTCCAATTTGGACTTAGACTATCTCGAAGTTCGAGATAATTATAAATTTCTCCGTTAAGAGAAATTATAGAGTTATCTTGACCCTTCATGGGTTGATCTGCATTTTTATTCAGATCAATAATCGCAAGTCTTGTATGGGCAAGACCAGTTGTTTGTTCATCATTGATCCAAGATCCTTGACCATCGGGTCCACGGTGAGCAAGAATTCTACTCATGCAATTTAGTATGGCTTCCCCATTATTAATAGGTCGCCCTTTTAAGCTGATAAATCCAGCTATTCCACACATATCTTGACAAAAAATTTGATCAACGAAAGCAGAAGCTATTGCAAGTTAAATTTCTGTTAACAAATTTGATAATTTTCCTTCCTTAGCCTACCAGCTAAAACAGAAATTGAATCGTGAATTCTTTCAAGTAAAACTTCATCCTGCACACTTAAGTTAGACCTACCATCCGTAAATACATACTGTATTTTACCGTATGAATAATTTCTACCTGAAATCTGAAATTCAACTAAGAATTCGTTCTCGCGCGAAAAATATCCAGTATGGCTTGGGTCACTCCATGAGATGACTTTTCCAACAGATGTTTCTTTTAGTTCAATATCGCTACCAAGTCTACCGTTGCTTTGAAAAAGACTAACCTCTGCCTTTTGAAATTGCATCCCTTCAGCAGCTTTTCCCAAGGAAGCTTCCACAACATCTAAGTTGTTACCATTAACAATCAATTGCTCAGCCTCTTTAATGGCCTGCTCAATTGATTTCATACTTTTCCTATCATGCATTAAAGAGGAAAGTCCTTCACCAATAAATTCAAAACGAAAATATCCAAGATATCTTAATATGATAAATCCACCCATTCCAAAAAAGACGAAAACAGCAAATAATTGATCGCCTTTACCAAAAGCTGCTGCAATTGAAACCAATGAGGAAGAAAAGGCCATTGCCCACAGTGCTAGGACTGCCTTACCATGAGATAACCCTTTCGCCATCAATCGGTGATGAAAATGCTCCATGTCAGGAGAGAAAGGAGATCGGCCACGCATCATTCTACGAAAGATCGCAAAAACACAATCTAGGATTGGCACCGCGAATGCTAAAACTGGAAATATACCATCTAGCACTCCGCCCTCCCGAAAACTCGCAAGCAGAGTTAAGCATCCAGCCAGATATCCAAGTGTAAGACTCCCACAATCACCTAGGAATATGGAGGCTGGGCGACTGTTATATACCAAGAATCCGAGTAAACACCCGATGAGAAGGGTAGACATCCAAGTAACACTAGTAATTCCTCCGAAGTAGCCCACCACGGAGACGGCCACCAGTCCAGCAAGAGTAATACCGGAAGCAAGCCCATCCAGACCATCAATGAGGTTTACGGCATTGGCCATGCCAACAATCCAAAAAGTCGCCAATCCAATTCCTAGCCATGCCGGAACGGTAACTGACCCAAGTCCAAGAAATTGAATTTCAGAAAAAGATAGATTGGCTCCCCATACCACCAATCCAGCAACAACAAATTCACCCACTAACTTGGTCTTTGGGGCAAGCCTAGCGAGATCATCT
>CBFIBI010000002.1:0-73404 GCA_965660725.1 Opitutales bacterium | reverse complement strand
GTTTTTTTCTGTTTTTCTTTGGGCGAGGAGTCAGCATTGGGTTCATTTTTCTTTTCCTCGCTAGCAGAGTCATCTTTGGAGTCCGTTTTTTCAGATTTAACTTCCTCTGCGGGTTGCTTTTTTTCCTCTGCCTTTACATCCTCTTCCTTTTTCTCTTCACTAGCGGAGTCATCTTTGGAATCCGCATTTCCAGGTTTTGCTTCCTCAACAGGCTCCTTTTCTTCCTCTTTCTTGTCTACGGGAGGTGTTTCATCGTGCTCCTCACTTTTACCAGATTGTCCATCATTAGTAACAGACTCATCCATGGATGGAGCAATATCGCTTTTTCTAGCACGAGCAAGTCTTTTGGCTGCTTGTTTCTCACTTCTTTCAAGCCACTGCTCTGGAGTCAATCTACCCTGACGAATTAAACTTTTTGCCGTGTCAGTAGGTTGAGCACCAACTCCAAGCCAATGATCAACCCTGTCCATTTTCAACTTTAGTTCTTCGTTACGAGTGTGTGCTTGAGGATCGTAGGTTCCTAAAACTTCAATAAATTTCCCGTCGCGTCGAGCAGTCGAAGGAGCAACAACCATACGGTAAAAGGGTGCATGTCGAGCACCGTGTCTTTGCAAGCGAATTTTAATCATAGTCTACTCTCTAGTATGAAGGGTAAGAAATAAGGAAAAAGGGTTAATGAAAGGTTATTTCAAGAGAAGTGTCAATTAAAAAGCCCCTCTGTTTCATTTGTTCATGACTTCACTAATTCAGACAAATTCACTTAAAAACTTTGCAATCTTGTCTTTTTTCAAACGCCTGTTTAAAATTTATAAATAAATGCACAAACACAACATGAAAAAGTTCGTTCAGCAGGTTTCGAAAACAAAGTCTCTCTACTAAAAAAGCTAGATTATCCCTTCGTTGAACATTGTTTTAACAAAGTAACAATTTTAAGAGTTGCAAATTACGGAAACTCTTCTGATGCCTCATAACATTATCGCTTCAGAACGAATGAATCAATGTTTGAGTTATGAAAAGATTTCGTATTAACCAATCAAAAAATGAGATTAAACCTTCTAGAAAAAGCCCGAATGACCGCCATCGGAATCGCTTTGAGCATCAAATTGGTTCTGAACGATCTTACTTCGCTCAGTGCACATAGAATTTACCAATGCAAAGGCTCTCGATCATCATCAACTCGAACAACTACAAGATCATTCGCTGAGCCAAGAAAATTTATGGAAAAGGTTAAACATGAATTTCTAAGCACAATTCGCGAAGGATTTGTGATTAAATTAATGGCAACATTCCATCCAGGAAAAAGCCGATTTCATACCGGAATTTTCATTTCGCCATTATCTCGATGCTTGGTGCTCTTAACGAGCTCCGCTTACTCTACGACTTCTCAAAAGGAAATTGCTATGAGTCCGACAACAGAGAATGATAAAATATCTGATTACCTATAATGCAAATTGATTTTGAGCAGGAATTAAAAGTTCATAAAATGATCAAAATATTTAGATTAATTCCTTTTTTTCTTTTCCTCAGCCAATTTTCGGGTTGCCTGACAAAATCGTCACTTCTACCGAACGAAGTTTTTATCGAAACACCAGATAATTGGGAGTATTTGGATTATAATACGACATCCAAAGATAAAAATACTACATTCTGGATACATTCTTTTAATCTTAAATTGCTTAACGATGCAGTTTACACTGCATGGAATGAAAACCCTGAACTACTTTCAGTTGCTGAACAAACACTGGCTCGTGGAGAGGAAGCAATAATAAGCGGAGCACAACTTTTACCGGACGCAAATCTTGCACTTAATGGATCGCGCAGTAAGCGAAACCTTATCGGATTTAATTTACCTAATGGAGATACTTCATTTACCAGTGATAGTTTTAATTCCGGAATTAATTTAAGTTGGGAGGTTGATTTATGGGGGAAAATAAGAGAACAAAAGAGAGCAAGCGAGAAGAGATTCCAGTTAGCAAAAGCAGAATATCAAGGCTTACGATTATCCATAGCAGGGCAAGTTTCTAAAGCTTGGTTTTCTATAATTGCGAACAAGAATCAGGTAGAACTTGCAAGACAAACCACAATAACATTCAAAAAAAATCAAGAGTTTTTAGCAAATCGTTTTGCGATCGGTCTTGTTTCTGCACTAGATAACGATTTAGCCACGAACGCCCTGGCTAGTGCACAAGCCAATCAATCAATGCTTGAACGTAAACTAAATGCTTCAATTAGGAAGTTTGAATTGTTGCTCGGACAAAAAACCAGCCTTTACAATGATTTCAATGACACTCAACCATTGCCTAAACTTTCAAGAATCCCTATTCCGCAAACACCCTCGCAAATATTACAGGCTAGACCCGACTTGCAAACCGCCCGTTTTCGACTTGAAGCCTCTGGTCATGAATTAGCAGTTTCTAAAAAAAGTCTTCTGCCTGCTATTTCAATTTCAGGAACCAGTGGAAGCAGAACGAACGAATTTGGAGCCCTTTTAGACAACAGGTTTCGCACCTGGGAAATGTCCGGATCTATTACGCAACCACTCTTTAATGCAGGTCGCTTAAGGGCAAATATACGACGATCTGAGGCACTCAAAAAAGCTGCTGAAGCAAATTACAGAGCTATCGCTCTTCGAGCTTTTTCGGAGGTCGAAACGATACTTGCTAACGAAACTTTTTTGATGAACGAAGAACTTTACCTCAGCAATGCTACAAATGCGGCCAAAGCGGCTGCACAGACCAGCTGGAACCGTTATCAAACTGGAGTTCTCGGTATTTTTGATACGCTCGAAAGCCAACGGAGAGCTTTTGATTCAGAAAGCCGACTTCTTGAAATACAAAAACAAAGAATCCTAAATCGCATCGAACTTTATTTGGCACTTGGTACTTCTGCCCTACCCCCACGACAATGAAGAAACTTCTCCTACCTTTTTTTGCTCTTACACTGATGCTCTACTTAGCTTGGTTGATGGTAGAAATGCGACCTGTTCCAGAAGCTAAGGAGGTAAAAAGAAAGATACCATTCGTTGAAATTGTTGACGCGAAGATGGAACCATTACTTTCAACTATTGTCACTTTTGGCACAGTGAACCCTCGCACATCAACTACCTTGATTGCTGAAGTTCCTGGAATAATTCAAAAAGTTGCCCCCTTCGAAAATCAACTCTCCAATTTGGTAAGCTTCCGGGCGGGGGGCTTTTTTCAAAAAGGGGATTTACTCATGAAAATTGAGGATACTGACCTGCTAACTTTTGAAGCAGAGGCTCTTGCTAATTTACGAAGAACAGAATTACTTCTCTTACAAGAGCAAGAATTAGCTAAACAAGCAAAAGTTGAATGGGGCGATCGTAATTGGGATTTAGCATCCGATTTGGTTAAGCGTATACCTCAAATACAAAAAGCAACTGCTGACACCTTAGCAGCAGAGGCTAAGCTTTTACAAGCATCACAAGATGTAAATCGTTCTCAGGTTCGGGCACCTTTTCAAGGTAGAATTCTAAAGACCATGGTTGATGTTGGACAACAGGTTGGATCAGGTGCATCCACTTCACTTGCTGAGATTTATGCTCTCGACTCTGCTGAAATTAATTTTTCATTAAGTCGATCTGAATTAAATTTTCTCGGATTTACGGATGGTTTTAAATTAGAAAATAAATTATCTGTGAAAGCAGAAGTTTTAAATTCTAAAGGAATAATTATTCATAGAGGAATATTGGAACGGTCCCAGGGTGTTGTAGACCCAAGAACCAGACTAACCAACCTCATCGCACAGGTTAATAATTGCTTCGCCAATCCTTTTTCCCCAAAAAACATTAATAACCCCCTGACTATTGGGCAATTTGTTAAGCTCCGACTCAAAGGAGAGAAAGTAAATGTCTTTCTTGTCCCGGAGTCTGCTTTTCGTACCCAAAACAAAATCCTAACTGTGGATAAAGAAAACCGGCTCAGTACCAGAGAGGTAAAAGTTATTCATAGAGCAGAGAGGAATGCCTGGGTAACTGAAGGTTTGCAAGATGGAGATCGAATATGTATCACCCCGATTGAAATTATATCTGAAGGTATGAAGGTAAATATCACCAGTCTAGCAGAAGACTCAAACAAAACTGCACAATGATTGCTTGGTTTGCCAAGAACGGAGTTGCAGCAAACCTCTTAATGGGGATTATTTTAATATCTGGGTTCTTTTCAATCCGAGGGTTAAAAATGGAGTTGTTTCCTAATTTCGACCTCGATTTGGTAACGATTTCCGTGCCTTATCCCGGTGCTGCCCCGCTAGAGGTAGAGGATGGTATTTGTAAACAAATTGAGGAAAAAATTTGGGATTTGGACGGAATTAAAGAAATGACTTCGTTTGCCCGTGAGAACGTCGGGGTGGTTAGTGTTCAAGTTGAACGAAATAGAGATGCAAAGTTACTTGCCGATGAAATTAAAGTAAGAGTTGATTCTATTCTTAATTTTCCAGAGGAAGCAGAGAAACCAATGGTTGAAGTTGCGACTCAAAAACGCAAAGTCCTAGCTGTTGCCATCCATGGCAAAGCGGATCCTAAATCTCTTAGAAAACTTGCGGACAATACCCTTGATGACCTTACTAATTTATCTGGTATTACCCAAGTCGAAATTGCAGGTATTCGTAAGCCTGAAATTGGAATAGAAGTATCTGAGGGTGCCCTTCGAGAACATGGTATGAGCTTTGACGATATCGCTCGATCCTTGAAAACAAACTCGATCGATATACCTGGAGGGGTCGCCCGTACATCATCCGGCGAGACACTTTTACGCTCAATGGGTAAGGCTCGAAATGGTGAAGAATTCAATAATCTGCAAGTCATGACCACGAGTAATGGATCAAATCTTAAACTCAATGATTTTGCTTCGGTTAAAGATGGATTCGAAGATAAAGTACTTTACACTGAATTTTCTGATGAACCAGCAGTCACCCTTCGAGTTTTCCGTGTGGGTAAGCAAAGTCCTTTGGACATTTCCAAGAAGGTCAGTGAATATGTCAAAAAAGTAAATCCAACTCTTCCAGAAGGGCTTTCCATGACAATTTGGAAAGACAGTTCTTTCTACCTCCAAGGTAGATTAGAAATGATGGTGCGTAATGCATTGCAGGGACTTTTGCTTGTTTTTCTGGTTCTTTCTTTATTTCTTCGTCCTTCACTAGCTGTATGGGTTGCATTGGGTTTGCCTATTTCCTTTATGGGTGCATTCGCAACAATGGGTTTAGTTGGAGCATCAATCAACCTTGTCTCACTCTTCGCTTTTATCGTTGTCTTAGGTATTTTGGTAGACGATGCAATTGTCGTTGGTGAATCAGTTTACACGCTTGGGTCAAAAGGAGAAAAATCAATAAAAGCATCTATTTTAGGTACCCATCTTGTAGCCATGCCCGTAACCTTTGCCATTATCACGAGTATGGTTGCATTTGTCCCAATGCTCTTTCTTCCAGGATGGCTAGGTAAGCTCATGAAAGATATTCCATTGGTGGTGATTCCAGCTCTTTTCTTTTCACTCATTGAATCAAAATTTATTCTCCCTTATCATTTAAGTCTTTGTCGGTTTGATAAACTTCCCAAAAATTGGTTATCCAAACTTCAAAACAAAATATCAAAGGGATTGGAGAAACTAATTGAATCTGTGTACCAACCGATTCTAAAAAATTGCTTAGAATGGCGCTATCTAACACTTTCATTCTTTTTGGGTTTGTTATTCCTAACTTTAGGTTTGATTCTAGGAGGTCATGTACCAAGCATTCGTGGTGTTCCTCCAGTACCCTCGGATTATATTTCGGTTAAGTTGTCAATGCAGGACGGTGTCCCTGCTCAAACAACCGAAAATGCACTATTAGAAGTGGAGCAAGCAAGGCTTGAGGTAATCACTTTCCTTGTTGGAAAAGGTGAACCAAATCCTTTTCGTTATGTTATGAAAACTATGGGAGCCCAACCTTTTTCAGGCGGTCCGAAAAGCTCATCGAATATAGCGACTGGATCTAACTTGGGAGAAATCAGTGTTGAATTGATAAAATCTGAAGAACGAACGAGAACAGCTCCTCAAATTTCTGCTCTATGGCGTGAGAGAATCGGTCCTTTGCCGGGAGTTAAAGAAATGTATTTTGGAGATGTTGCGGCAGGTGGAAGCCGAACTGCTATTGATATAGAAATTGCAGGATATGACCTTGAACAAATGAGCAAAGCTGCAGAAAAAATTAAAACTAAACTTGGCAGTTACGAAGGACTTTTCGATATTTCAGATACTTATTCGGGCGGGAAAAGAGAAATGAAGATTAGATTAAAACCAAATGGTCGTTCTCTTGGAATTACTCAGTCCGATTTGGGCAGACAGGTCAGGCAGGCATACTACGGTGAAGAAATTCAACGACTTCAACGGGAGAGAGATGAAGTTAAAGTAATGCTTCGCTACCCTTTAGCTGATCGTAAATCTCTAAACGCGTTGTCTAGCCTAAGGGTAAGGGCTCCCAATGGAGTTGAGGCACCCCTTGAAGAAGTTGCTAGTATTGAACTGGGAAAAGGATACCCTACAATCAAACGATCTGACCGTGCACGTATAATAAATGTACAGACTTCTGCAGATAAAGTTGTTGCTGATACCCCCCTAATTGAATCAGAGTTAGATGAAAGTTTCCTCCCCTCCTTAAGAGAAGAATTCCCAAGTTTACGATTCACGTTTGTTGGTGAAAAAAAAGAACAAGACGAGAGTGATTCGGGACTAGCCCAAGCTGGTGGAATCTGTCTTTTCATAATCTATGCTTTGCTCGCAATTCCATTTCGCTCATACCTTCAACCATTTTTGATTATGTCAGTGATTCCTTTCGGCTTAATTGGAGCTGTATTTGGTCACTACATTTTTGGACTCCCACTAAGCCAACTATCTCACTTTGGTTTGGTTGCTCTAACCGGAGTAGTTATTAATGATAGCCTCGTACTTGTTCATTATGTTAATCAACGAGCTAAGGAAATGAATATTTTCGAAGCAACTCGACTAGCAGGAATGGCTCGCTTTCGTGCAATCCTGCTTACATCCTTAACAACATTTGTTGGTTTACTTCCTATCCTCTTTGAACGAAGTCTTCAGGCACAGTTTCTCAAACCAATGGCAATTGCAATTGGGTTTGGAGTCCTATTTGCCACCTTCATTACTTTGCTTATGGTACCATGCCTTTATCTTGTGCTAGAAGATATAAAACTTGTTATAAAGAAAATTTTTAATTGGTTTGGTTATTTCAATAATAACTCTGCAGCTAGAGAAAAGTATAAAGAAATTTCAAGTTAGGGTCGCTCGCCCACCCCGATAATAGTTTCAAAAAAAGGTTCCTTTATTTCCTTGGCAACGATTTCGACCTTTACTCGCTTAAAGCCAGATTCGCGGATCATTCGATAAAGATCGTTTTCACCAAACCCTAGCCACTGATCCTTGTATAGTTCTCGAGCCTTCTCAAATTGATGCTTTTTCAAATCCAGCACAACTAATTGCCCACCTGGCTTAAGTATACGAAAAGCTTCATTAAGTGCTATTTCAGGTCGCCGAGCATGATGAAGGGACTGACTCATCAGAGCTAAATCGACACTTTTTCCTTTCAAGGGAACTTTCTCTATATCCCCTTGCTTGTAGAGTAAATTAGATATGTTCTTTTTCTTTGCTAAATCAGTGCCCAAGCGAACCATACTTTTAGAACTATCAATACAAAAAACTTTATTGGCACGTTCTGCAAGTAACTGAGAAAGTGTCCCTTCCCCTGCACCAAGATCGGCGATTGAAATATTGGGAACCAAGCGAAGAAGGAAATGACCAATGGCATCCCAAGACCTACCGGGTACATAGTTTTTACCTAAACGTTCAGCAACTTCATCAAAATAACGTTCACTGTCCCTTCTTCGACGATCAATAACTCTATTCAATCCAGTCTCATCGCTTTCCCAAAATTCTTCATCAGATTCAACACTTATTGCCAATTTGATTATTTCAAAATGCGGAGAATCATCTAACTCCAAAGCATAATAAGTTTTTTTACCCTCTTTTCTATCTGTAACAATGTTATGTCGTCGAAGAAGAGATAAATGGCTTGAAATTCTAGACTGCCCCATTTCTAGAATCTCCTGAAGCTCCGCCACAGATAATTCATCTATATTTAAAAGCCTTAGCATTCTCAATCGAGTGCTATCTGATAAAATTTGTAAAACCTCAGTGACCTTTAGTGTCATAAAAAGAGAATTTAACCAAGATTGATATTTGGCAATTCCAATTATCTACCTAACAGACTCATCAAGAGATAAGTCATTACAAAGGGTAAGATTAAACTTTATCAATCCAACGAGATACGCCCTGCACTTTCCAGCTTTGTACATTGCCTTCTACATCAGTCTCAACCAAGTCATCAATTT
The DNA here is from genome assembly GCA_965660725.1 of Opitutales bacterium. Classification (GTDB taxonomy): domain Bacteria; phylum Verrucomicrobiota; class Verrucomicrobiia; order Opitutales; family Seribacteraceae; genus Seribacter. The sequence goes on along the minus strand of CBFIBI010000002.1, from coordinate 65,009 downwards.
TTTTACCAAGGAGAATTTGCCCAAGAGGCGTAAGATAAGATAGAATATTTTGTTCGGGGTTGCTATCCCAAGCACCTAAAACAGTATAGGTCTGTGTCTTGCCATTTGCCTGATCAATGAGTTCAACGATAGATCCAATTCCTATCGAGTCTGTTGGAGCATCAGTAAAATCAGTTGGTTTGGCTCGCATGATATCGGTCTGTAATTCGGATTGCCTTGCGAGGAGAACTTTTTGTTCGTCTTTGGCCATATGATATTCAGCATTTTCTCTGAGATCACCATGTTCACGAGCTGCTTCAATAGCCAAAGAGTTTTCGGGAATTTTAACTTTAGTAAGCTCATCCAAATCTGCAATTTTCTGATCGTAGCTTGTCTGTGAAACAATTAATGAATCATCAGTTATTGTTTTTCCAGAGGATGTAGAATTACTTGCTCCTCCATCCAAAATATCTTGTATTTCAGGATAACGCTTAATAAATCTGGCCAATAATGATCTTTTGCTCAAGTCCTCGAAACCAGGGTTAAGCAAAAGAGCTTGGGCTAAATCTTGAGCATTCTCGGCTGTGCCTTTGCTGAGTATATCAGGAAGTAGCTCTTTATCATCGGACAAAATCTCTGCCAAAGGTATTCTTCTAGAAGTTGCGTTTTGCAATGATTCATAATCAATAGCTGAAAAAACGGCAGTCAAAAGCCTTGGATTGATTAAGTCTTTAAGTAAATCTTTAAATTTTGCCAATTCGCGAAATTTAAGCAGCCAAAGTAATACGGGTGCTTTAAGAGTCTGTTCATCTAGCGAGTTCGAAAGAGATTTTACAAGAAGTTTGGACTCGTCTCTATCAATCAGAAAGTGAGCACATTCTCCAGAAAACTTAACCGAAGTATTGTAAAGCAAATCTACAACAATATTTCTCCATTTTTCGGGGTATACTCGCGTTACCAAGTCTAGAAAACGACTATGAAATTTAGTGGGCATTAGATCTGCCAAACGAGGGAGATCATCTTCGCACTCATTTAAAATAGATGCAGATGTTGGCTCAAGCTTTTCTACATCTTCTTCAACATCACGAGCTAGGTTATTTCGTACCCAAATTCCGTACAATCTATCAGCATCGCTTAAATTTCGTGCTTCCATAATTGCACTGGTCAGCTCTTCTAAAACGCGAGGAAGATCAGCCTGTAAATCTTCTTTCTCAGAAGCTAAGTCGTAAAGTTTTTCAGCAAGAGCTATCTTTTCTTTAGATCTTTTTTCATCAAAGAAATCCTGCAAGATCTCTTGCTCAGGTTTAACTGGCTCATCCCTTAACACATAAGGTTCGGTCTTTTTATTTGGAACGGCGACTCGAGGGTCTTTGATCAATAGCTTTTTAGTAGCCGTCCACCATTTCTTTCCTTTTGAAGAACCAAAAAGAAAATTAATGGTTCGTTCGATATCTCGACTCGATGCACATCCATCGGGATATTTAGATAAAATATCTATCACAATAGACACCGGTTCTTTTTTGGCCATCGTATCTATTTCCTCTGGATTAGTACGGTGTCTAGATATAATGTGATCATTATCAAGCACTTCAATTTTACTTAAGCAAAACACTGGGTCCATAGCGTGACTTTTTCGCTCACCATCTTCAAAATCGATAAGAAGCATACCTCTGTCAGCCTCAAAGCCTGTGATTTTACCAAGGCCCCAACTTTTATGGATGCAGGAAGCACCTTCATTCATTGCTTCCAAGGCCGAACGTGATGATTCAAGAGAAGGATCTTGTGCGATTAGTTGATCAATGATTTCAACATTCATTCAATAGCTGTTTTGGTAGAATAGGTGGAAAGTATTGTAAAAAACTGTAAAGAATTATTAGAAAGAATTATTACTCAAATGGCGAGAGAAAAGGGATGTTTTTAAAAATGAGTACTAATCTGAGGAAGTAGGCTGTGGCACTCGAAAAAGGAACCAAAACGGAATAAGTAAGAATAATGCACCTAAAAGGTAGGCGAAAGAAGATCCATACTTGAAAAAAATCAAACCGGCCAATAATGGACCAAACGCTCGTGCAATAGACCCTGAAGAACGGAACACACCCAGATGAAATCCCTGATCATTATCTCCAGAATGCAAGGATGTTAGAGAAGTAAGGGTGGGACTGATGAAAGCGACCCCAGTCGACATCAGAAATAATGAAACGAAAAAGATAGCTTCATCTTTTATTAAAGCAATCATCGCAAAAGCGATAATACCAATAAAGATACCGGAAATTGCCATCCTTTTTTCGCCTATCCTTCCAACAAATCTGCGAACAAAAAAGCCTTGGGCAAAAATTAAAGTTCCACCAATTAAAAGAAACATTTTCATTATTTGTAACGGTTCATATGCAAATCTTTCCACTGCAAGAAAAGTAAGCGTGAATTCCATTCCAGAGAATGATATCATGTAAAATAGATAGGCAAGACACGTATCTTTAACTGCAGAATTCTTAATTTTCCCGAGTTGAAAAATAACTGGTTTTACATCTTTAGCACCACCTCTTTTTTCAGGGGGTAATGTTTCCTTGAATGAATAGGCAAGCCACAAAAGATTAACTAATGCCAAACAAAAGCTTATGCATGCGGCTACAGAAAAAGGATTCAACCCGAAAGCGGAACCAATTTCTTCTCCGATTGACCACTGAGAAGCAAAGCCACCAAGTGCCGGTCCCACAACAAAACCCAAGCCAAATGCAACACCCACAAATGCCATACCCTTGGAACGAGATTCACGGTTAGTGACATCTGCAATTGATGCAGTCGCAACAGATAGATTCCCACTCGCAATACCGCTAAGCACTCTTGATAAGACTAAAATCCAAAAGTCACCGGCAAAAATCCATAAACCATATCCCAAACAAGTACCAAATAAGGTGGTAAGCAAAACGGGTCGACGTCCAATCTTATCTGATAATCGGCCCCAAATTGGAGCAAAGAAAAACTGTAAAATCGCATACAACGAACCTAAAACTCCTCCAAAGATAACAGTCTCAAAACGAAAACTTGTATTTTGAGAGTTTCCTTCGAATGCAAATTCTTTAAGAGAGATGACAAAGTTGGTTAAAAATCCGCCACCTATTAAATCTTCTCGATTAAGGTAATAATCAAGCATTGCTGGAAAAAGCGGAAAAATAACTGAGAATCCGACCATGTCCAAAAATATAGTTAAAAAAACAACACCAAAGGTTGCTTTTTTTCTTTTATTTGATTCTTCTTCTGACTCGCTCACATTAAATCAAAAAGTAGAATTAGCCTCAGCAAGTTTTTTTAATGCGGATGAAACATTTTCAGGAACTAAACCTGTTTCCTTTTCTCCATAAAGGTGAACCTGCTTAATTAATGTGGAGCTGGTGTAAAAATATTTTTCATTGGGCATTAAAAAAATGGTTTCTAAATTGGAGTCAAGTCGACGGTTCATTTGTGCCATCTGAAATTCGTATTCAAAATCAGATACAGCACGCAGTCCCCTTACTAATGCACTTGCTCCTTTCGTCTTTGCATAATCAACCAATAGTCCATCGAAAGGTTCAACCGACACATTCTCAAAATGCATTATATTACCTTCAACCAACTGAACTCTTTCCCGACATCCAAATGCAGTTCTTTTATCTGAATTATCCTCAGAAACAGCAACGATCACATTATCAAAGATTTTCGCTGCCCGCTGTAAAACATCTAAATGACCGTAAGTGACGGGGTCAAAAGTTCCTGGATAAATTGCGATGCTCATTGAATAAGATGACTATAATACCCATTTATTGATACAAGTCCACAACCAAGGGTTTCCTTGTTATTGCAATGGTGCTTAATCCATGTATTTTTAAGAAGTTTTTCATGAATTTACCTAATTTATTAACACTATCAAGAATTCCTTTAATGCTTATAGTCATTGGACTTCTTTACCCTGCTCCAGAAACTGCTTTTCCGTGGATCCGAACAATCGCCTTATTGGTATTTCTGTTTGCTGCACTTACGGACTGGCTTGACGGTTGGCTTGCAAGAAAATTTGGACAAGTATCGGAATTTGGTAAATTTATGGATGCTCTTTCAGACAAAGTGCTTACCCTTGGTATGTTCATAAGCTTGCTAGCGTTGGATGAAATTGCCAAGTGGACTCTTTTCCCAATTTTACTGATACTGTCTAGAGAATTTTTAATTACTGGATTGCGCTTAGTAGCATCTGGCAGAGGCAAAACCTTAGCAGCCGAAAAAGTTGGGAAATTAAAAACGGTAATTCAATTAACATGCATTTGCCTCTTTCTTGGGAAAATAGCTGTCGAACATGATTTTAGTAATATCTTACCACCTGATTTCCAAGAAAGCTTAGTTGGCCTTCTCCAAATTTCAGGAAGGATCAGTTTAGTTGCTGCAACCGTAATTACCGTTTTTTCGGGTATTGTATACCTTTCTAAATACTGGAGGTTTTTTATCGAAGAAGAATGATATATGGATTGGCTTATAAAAAACCTTTCTACCCTTGGACCAATTGGAAAATCTCTACCTGCACCAGGGACTTTTGGATCAATCGCTGGGGTTATTTGCTTTGCTCTAATATTATGGTTCTCTTCATTGCCTCCATTACTGGTAATTTTATTTTTTTCACTTTTGTTTATCCTCGGCATTCCTATTTGCTCACGCGCAGAAATCCTCTTGGGTAAGACTGATCCCAGTGAAGTAATATGGGATGAATTTACTGCTGTCCCGATGGTATATTTATTTTGTCTCGAAGAACTCAAGGAATATGCATTATCAAATTCAGTCATTTTGTTGATAATGGGTTTCGTATTGTTCCGCATTTTTGATATTGTAAAGCCGTTGGGAATTCAAAGTATTCAGCGTTTACCAGGTGGACTCGGAGTAATGCTTGATGACTTTGCCGCTGCCCTTATCTCTGCCGTTTTTCTATATCTAGTGAAAACTTTTCCTTTGTCTTTTTAAAAAATTACCATTCTAATTCTACGAATATGAGTAATGCGGATGAAAATGGTGAGGAAAGTAAATCATCCTTCAGTGTTGTGGTCTCAAACAAAATGGGCATTCATGCTCGCCCCGCTGCCATGATTGTTAGAATTGCTAGCCGATTTGAGGGTGATATTTGGGTCGAGAAAGATGATGAGAGAGTAAATGCCAAAAGTATCATGGGCATTATGATGTTAGCTGCCGCTAAAGGCACTAAACTTGAATTCTTTACTGACTCACCCGAACAGGAAAAATTTAAAGAAGAAATGACCGAGCTCTTTATATCTAAATTTCAGGACGAATAAAGTTTCAATTTAAAATTGCTGAGACTCGCTCTTCATAAAAAACCTTCAAGCATTCTTTGATTTCTGAAGGTCTTCTCATTTGATTAATGCGATCTTGTAACTTAAATGCCTCATTGTAAGAAAATCTTCTACCAAAAAACTTAAGTTCCGGAAGTAGATTACCTGAAGCACTCAAACAATCTAAGCCCAATCCGATTAAAAGAGGTAAAAAATGAGGATCACCAGCAATCTCGCCACATAAAGTAACATCAATATTTTTTTCTTTTGAAACAGTAAAAATATGTTTTAAAGCACGGACTACTGCTGGATGGTGAGGTTCGTACAAATATGAAATTTGATTATTTATTCGATCCACAGCTAACAAATATTGTACAAGATCATTAGTACCTACGCTAAAAAAATCAACTTCGTCAGCTAGCATATCACAAATAGTAACGGCAGACGGAGTTTCAATCATACATCCCACTTTTATATCTTCATCAAAGCTAACTCCTTTTTCGCTTAGCTGCCTTTTTGCAGTAAACAGAAACTCTTTTGCACGGACTATCTCCCCTACTCCACTTACCATTGGAAACATAATTTTGATAGGACCTATTGAACTTACCCTTAGAATAGCACGAAGCTGTTTCAAAAAAATATCAGGATTACGGAGGCAATATCGAATAGCTCTAAACCCCATGAATGGGTTTTCTTCTTTTTCGCGTCCGATCGAATCAAGAATCTTATCCCCCCCCAGATCCAAAGTCCGAATGGTTACAACTTTACCTTCGGCAGATGAGATAATCTTTTTGTATTCATCAAACTGTTGATCTTCGCTAGGAATCTGATTTCTCTTTAAAAATATAGATTCAGTTCGAAATAGACCAACACCTTCGCAACCATTCTTAATTCCATTAACAACCTCTTCAGGTGAATCAGCATTAGCAAGAAATCTTATTTTGAAACCATCGCTTGTCTCGGCAGGTAAAGACGCTTCATCTTCCAACAAATTTTTGATCTTTTTACGCTGGAGTCCAACCTTGCCATATTTAAACAATGTTGCCTTCTTTGGATTGATTATTGCAAGACCTTCAAAGCCATCAATGAGAAGAGTATCTCCCTCTGATAAATTATCTGTCAAAGAACGAAGTCCCACTACAGCAGGCACACCGCTCGCCCTTGCCATTATAACTGCATGACTTGTTCTACCACCTGTATCAGTAGCTATGCCGAGAATTTTCGAACGATCCAAAGAAGCGGTATCTGATGGACTAAGATCTTCCGAAACAAGAATTCTAGGCTCTCCTAAAAAAGCAGTTCCAGCTGCTGTTTCACCAACAAGATTACGAAGCATTCGTTTAGAGATATCTTTTAAATCTGAACCTCTTTCCCTTAAATATTCGTCCTCCAACTGATTGAAATAATCGTAAAACTTTTGAGTTACACGATAAACGCACCTTTCAATATTATCACCCGTTTTCTTTAAGTCATTCTCAATATCATCGAGCAAAGCTTTATCTTCTAGAACAAGTAAGTGAGCATCAAAAATAGCAGCCTCTTTTTCTCCAAGATTTTTCGCTACAGCGTTACGAATCTCTTCGATTTGGTTACGAGTTTTATCGACTGCATCTAACAACCTACTCCATTCAGCAGATTGCTCTGATTCACTAACCTGATAGTGAGGAACTTCCACATCTCCATGTAAAAAACGAAATATCAAACCATGAGAAACTCCAGGCGAACCCGGAATCCCGTATAGTACAACTTCTTCTTTTGTGGCAGTCATGCGTATCAATAATGCCCTAAAACAAAATAGATTGGAAACAAAAACATATACATTTAATCTCAGAGAATATGAGTAACCCAAAATTTTGTTGCTGTACCCAGTCTTTTCGCAATTAGATTTTGAATTAATTTATGGTCCATTCTTTCTTCAAGGAAAGTAAAGCAACAGGAACCACTTCCAGAAACCTGAAAGGATAAACCAAATTTGTCCATAAGCTCATCAAAGAGAGGTTTCATAAACAAATACTTTTCTAAAATGACCGATTTAAAATCATTATGCCAAAATTCTGATTCTGAAAGAGTTCTATCTTTCCAACTTTGCAATCTTTCTTTTGCCCAGTCTAGATCTGAATAAGATCCTTTTTCAGAAAGTAGATGGTACAAGGCAGGTGTTGAAAAACTTATATCAGGTTTAAACAAAAATAACTTTTTGTTGGTCCATTCATCGATGTCTCGCTCATTTAAAGTATTCACTTTTTCACCTCTTCCGCTAATCTCAATAAACCCTTTTTTGAAAAATAAAGGACAATCGGACCCAATTCTCCCTGATAACTCAATAAGTTCACTCTCATTCAATGGCTTTCCAAAAAAAGAATTCAATGCAACGAAGGTAGCAACTGCATCAGAACTCCCTCCACCCAAACCGCTCATTACAGGAATCTTTTTGTTTAGAGTAATTCGGAAACCAGTTTGATCACCAGTGAACTTTCGCCATTCGCGGACTGCAGAACAGACCAAATTCTTAGAACTCGATAATGAATTATCCTCCGGACAAAAACAGGATAATTCGTTTAAAACTTCAGACTTTTCCAATGTGATCAGATCAAAAATGGCCACCTTGCAAGCAACAGAAAGAATTTCATGAAAACCATCACATCTTTTCCCTAAAATTGCTAAAAATAAATTTATTTTTGCAGGTGCAGGTATTGATACTCGTTCTATTGCCGTTACTAATCTCATATTATATGAGATCATATAATTAACACTCTACCCAAGCGATTCTAAATAATAGGATTGGCTCATCCGTTAGACGAAGCATGATAATAAATATGTCAAATACTCAAACTGAAGTCATTTTAGCATTAGATGTAGAAACTCGAGCAAAAGCAGAATCAATACTAGAATTAACTGGCAGCCATCTTGCCTGGGTTAAGATCGGACTACAAACTTATCTTAGAGATGGACCTGAATTCCTTAGGGATGTTGCCTTAAGTGGAAAATCTATTTTTTTGGACTTAAAATTAAACGACATTCCAAATACAATGGCAAAGGCAATAGAAAGCCTAGCTGAGCTCCCCATTAAAATGCTCACGCTGCATGCAACGGCTGGACCAGAAGCCTTGGAAAAATGCGCTCAAACAGCAGCAGAATTCTTACCAGAAACTAAGCTTCTAGCTGTTACTGTCCTAACATCAATGAATCAGCAAAACCTCAACTCAATTGGCATCCTCGACTCTATACCCAACCAAGTTGACCGACTCGCCGAAATGAGTATTGCATCTGGCATTCAGGGCATTGTCTCATCTCCGCTCGAACTCTTGAGACTTCGTCCCATGCTTCCGAAAAATACCGTATTCGTGACCCCAGGAATCCGCCCCAAAGGAGCGGATTCAGGTGATCAAAAAAGAATCATGTCCCCAAAAGAAGCCGCGTTTGCCGGAGCAAACTACCTAGTGATCGGAAGACCAATACTAGCAGCAGATAGGCCAAAAGAAGCTCTACTTTCCATCCAAGAAGAATTAAACGAATGAAAAATATTGGAATCCTTCTTGCGGGGGGAAAAGGTTTAAGAATGAATACTCCTGGCAAAGACAAACTTTTAAATTGTATCAAGAAAACAACTGCATTTCGCCTAACCTATGAAGCATTTTTAGGAGCTAAAAAAATACATAATGTTGTTGTTATTTATCGAGATGAAAGCCAGAAGAGCCTGATTAATAAAGAAATCAAAATTGCACATAAAAATTCCGACCGATCATTTGAACCTATTTTTAAAATAGGCGGAAAAGAAAGGTTTGACTCAGTTTATAATGCTCTCTCTGTTTGCCCGATAGGAACCGAACTGGTTTTTGTTCATGATTGTGCACGTCCAATGATTAAATCAAAAACAATAGATCAATTAGAAGAAATCGCTTCAACTTTAGGCTCTGCTATTATCGCTCGCCCTGTTAATGACACGATAAAAATTATTACTACAAATAAAAATACATCAGAACCCCTTACTACAGAACCTATAGACCGCACATCTTTATGGATAATGGAAACACCTCAAGTTTCTCGATTCGATTGGTTGGAAGAAGGTATGCAATTTGTAAGAAAGAAAAATCTTATTCCAACAGACGAAGTTTCAGTTCTTGAATCAATCGGAAAAAAAGTCACTTTACTCGACCCGAAATATCCAAACCCAAAAATTACATCCAATTCTGATTGGTCTTATATAGAATTTTTACTATCAAAAAAATGACTATAAATACACCTATTCGCGTTGGGCATGCATATGATTTCCATCGCTTTTCTGAAAGAAGAAAATTAATTCTTGGAGGCTTTCATATTCCTGCTGCATTTGGGTTACTTGGGCATTCTGATGCAGATTGCCTAACCCACGCTTTAGCTGATGCTATACTAGGTGCGTTAGCTTTGCCTGATATCGGGCACTATTTCCCTGATAATGAAGAAATAAATAAAGACTTAGATTCTAAAATAATTCTTAGAAAAGCTATTCAAGAAATGAATAGAATGGGATATCGATTAGGAAATGTTGATTTAACGATACTTGCTGAAAAACCAAAGATAAGCCATTACTCTGCTAGCATTCGGATGTCCCTTTCTCAAACAATGAAATTGGATAAAGATTTTATCGGTCTTAAGGCTACAACAAATGAAGGAACCGGTCCCGTTGGCAGAGAAGAAGGTATCGCTGCATATGCAGTTTGCACACTTTTACTAAAAGATAATTAAGATATAATCTGATCTGCCTCAAAAAAACGGTTAATTTCTGCTAGTGCTGAATCAGGACTATCCGATGCATGAACAACATTTCTCATGCGATCAGTTCCTAAATCACCTCGGATAGTGCCTTTAGGGGCAACGGTGGAATCCGTTGGTCCAATTAAATCTCGGATACCTTGAATCACATCTTCACCCTCTAAAACAAGAGCGACAACCGGACAAGAACTCATAAATTCAGCAATTTCAGGAAAAAAAGGCAAGTCTGCAACATGTGCATAATGTTCGTTTAGTAGTTGGTCGTCCAATTGCACAATTTTTGAGGCTATAATTGAATAATCGGCGTTTTCAAATCGACTGATGACTTGCCCAATAAGCCCATTTTGTACACAGTCAGGTTTTAGTAATATAAGTGATCTTTGCATAAAAAATTTATCTACAGATAGTTCAGAACCTTAAATTCTATAAATTTAGAATTAGGATTTATCGGAATTTTCTTCCTCAGAAGAAGAAACAGAAATTTTGCTATCGGATTCTTCCTGAGAGAAATATAAAGAGGGTTCTTCCTCTTCATTAATCAAGACATTAATAGTTTTATTTTTTCTCAATGAACCCGACAGAACTTCCTCAGCAAGATTATCTTCCAAATATTTTTCCACGGCACGCCTAAGCGGGCGGGCACCAAGTTTATCATCATATCCTTTTTCAATTAGAAACTCTTTAACATCATCAGATATGCTTAATTTAAGTTTCTTTTCATTTAACCGATCAGTTACCTTTTTCAACTCAAGATCAACGATCGCACGCATGCTTTCTCTAGCTAGAGGACGGAAAATAACAATTTCAGTGAGACGATTCAAAAATTCAGGCTTAAAGGATTTTTTGGCTTCATCCATAATTTTATCCTTCGTGTTATCAAAATCGTCAGCAGTCCTAGCGGAGAATCCAAGGGAGCTATTTTTCTGCAGAATATGAGCACCTACATTGGATGTCATGATGAGAATAGTATTACGAAAGTCAACTTTCCGACCTAAACTATCAGTCAAACGTCCATCTTCTAGAATTTGTAGAAGAATTTGAGCGACATCCGGGTGTGCTTTTTCTTTTTCGTCGAAAAGAATTACCGAATAAGGCTTTCTACGAATTGCCTCAGTCAGTTGACCACCCTCTTCATGACCGACATAACCAGGAGGGGACCCAATCATGCGAGAAACAGCATGCTTCTCCATGTACTCAGACATATCAATTTGAATAAGGGAATCTTGATCTCCAAAAATTCTTTCAGCCAAAACTTTAGCTAAGTGGGTTTTGCCAACGCCTGTTGGTCCTAAAAACATAAATGAACCGATTGGCCTTTTGGGATCTTTAAGATCTGCACGAGAGCGCCTAAGTGCTTTGGATACAACTTCGGTTGCAAAATCTTGGCCGATGATCTGTTTTCTAAGTTCTGATTCAAGTTTAAGCAGTTTCTTAGACTCCTTTGCTTCCATGCGATTAAGAGGAATCCCAGTCCAGTCAGCAATAACTTGGAGCATATCATCTTCATCCACTGAAGCTCTTTTTTCTTCTCGAGTCTTTTTCCAATTTTCTAAAACACGGTCTCTCTTTGCTCTTAATTTCTTTTCCTTATCTCGGGCTTCAGCTGCTTCTTCAAAATTTTGATCTGAAATCGCAGACTCTTTTGTGGCACAAACCTCCTTGATTTCGTCTGAAAGTTTTTCTATTTCAGGTGGTCTTTTCAGAGACTCCATGCGAGAACGTGCACCCGCCTCGTCAACTGCATCGATTGCTTTATCAGGAAGAAAACGACCAGTAACGTAACGATCAGTCAATTTAGCCGCAGCAGCCAATGCTTTATCAGTAAAGTTAACATTATGATGCTCTTCATACTTGGGACGTATGCCCTTCAAGATTAAAATCGTATCTTCAACCGAAGGAGCTTCAACTTTCACTGATTGAAATCTACGATCTAACGCACTGTCTTTTTCAATATACTTTCGATATTCGGCAAGAGTGGTTGCACCTATGCATTGTAATTCACCACGACTTAAAGCTGGCTTGAAGATATTTGATGCATCCATTGCACCCTCTGCCGCACCTGCTCCAACAATAGTGTGAAGCTCATCTATAAAGATAATAATATTTTTGGCCTTTCTCAGCTCATCCATTACTGCCTTAATGCGCTCCTCAAATTGTCCACGATATTTCGTTCCGGCAACCATGAGTGCAAGATCTAAGGTTACGACTCTTTTATCCAACAGATTTTCTGGAACCATCCCAGAAGCAATTTGTTGTGCCAAGCCTTCAACTATTGCTGTCTTTCCAACCCCTGCTTCACCAATCAAAACAGGATTGTTTTTAGTTCTTCGGCATAGAACTTGAGTGACCCGACGGATTTCGTTCTCTCTTCCCACAACAGGATCCATCTCTCCGTTTTTAGCAATTTCAGTAAGATCACGACCAAAAGCTTTCAATGCAGGCGTTTTATGGTCTTTGTTCTTTTCCTCTCCAGAACCACCACCTGCTACTGAAGGTTCGGATTCCTCACTCGAAGAAAAATTTGGATCGAGCTCGGAGAGAATTTCATTGCGACACCTTTCCACATCCACATCCAATGATTTTAATACGCGTGCAGCAACCCCCTCACCTTCTCGAAGCAAGCCCAATAAAATATGCTCAGTACCCACATAACTGTGGTTCAAAGATTTGGCCTCCTTTCCAGCCAATGCTAAAACTTTCTTAACTCTGGGTGTGTATGGCACATTACCCGATGGCTTGGCTTCAGGTCCTAGACCAACTTGTTCGTCCACTGCTTGTCTAACCGTGTCCAAATCTAAGCCCATCTTTTGCAAAACATTTACTGCCACCCCCTGACCAAGATTAATCAAACCTAAAAGAAGGTGTTCAGTACCTACATAGTTGTGGTGAAAACGATCTGCCTCTTTTCTTGCAAGTGCTAGAACTTGTTGGGCTCTAGGCGTAAAATTACTCATCGGTTCGGACATAATTTAATTTATACCTTTCTATCTGTTAAAGTCAACAAGTGCTAGCCAAGTCAAGTAGCGGAGCCCTTAAAAAATGACTCCTTAGTAATTCAGCCCTTAATTCATCTCTTTCAGAAGGATCAACTGAATGACCGGCGGATAATTGAACATGACCTGGTTGAACTTCAATGAACATACGATCTGCCAATCCTCTAAATTTTTCCGGAAGCATTCCAAAATCAGTTGCTAATCGAACTAGTGAAAGAAGATCCATTGCTTCAGAACTCTGAATAACATGACAGGTTTTCAGACTACCAATAGCACGACTCATTTTGTCTACAAGTCGGGATTTGTCGTCTTGTAAAAGCTTTTCTCGAGCATTGTTCTCCTGCTTAACTAAACTTTTAAGGGTAGAATTAAGCCGGTCAATGATAGCAGTTTCAGATTCTCCCAATGTCTGTTGGTTAGATATCTGAAAAATACTACCATTCGCATCAGAACCTTCACCAAACAATCCCCGCACGGCAATACCTAGTTGATTCACAGCATTTATCACTTTTTCCATGTTTTTCGACATCACAAGTCCAGGAAGATGCATCATCACTGATGCTCGCATTCCAGTTCCAAGATTTGTGGGACAAGCGGTAAGAAAACCGAGTTCTCCGTCATAGGCATAGCTTATTTCCGACTCGATTCCGGAGTCGAGTGCATCGGCATCTTTCCAAACCGAGCTGAAATCAAGGCCCGGTTTTAAAACTTGAATGCGTAAATGATCCTCTTCGTTGATCATTATACAACATGAACGGTCTTCGGTAAGAATAATTCCTGACCCTTCCTCAACTTGGGATAATTCAGGACTGATCAAATGTTTTTCAACAAGAATTTGTCGATCCAATTCACTCAAATCATCGACCTCGACTGAAATCGATTTGTCTAACCCTTTAATACCAGACATCGCGTCAATACACTCCGACAAAATAGCCCGCTTTTGTGCCGCCTCAGCACGTCCAGGAAAAGGAAATTTTCGAAGATTCCTAGCAAGCCGAATCCTGGTACTCAAAGTAACAGGGATCGCTTTAGGCTGTTTTCTTTTGGATGAATCACCCTGTAGTATGGAATGAAACATAATAAAACTAATGTGCTGCCTCAGCTTGATTTTCAAGATCTCGAAGTTGATCTCTGACCCGTGCGGCTTTTTCGTAATCTTCAGTTTCAACTGCATGCTTTAGCTGCTTCTTCAAGTCGTCATAAGTTTGTTCAAATTTGACTCTAGATTCAGACCCGGATGGTATCTTACCTAAATGCTTTGTACCTGCATGCATACTATCTAACAAAGGATCCAATACAGGACGGAAAACATGGTAGCATGCCGCACAACCTAACCTTCCACCTTTTTTAAATTCCTGATGAGTAGTTCCACAACTCTCGCAAACCATAGTCGTAGAGTTCGAATCAACTTCTAATTCCACCTTATCCATCAAATTACTAATCGAAAGATTTTCAGGATTGGTAACACCTTTGGCCTGGGCACAACCCTCGCACAAATCCATTTTGTGCATCTGGCCATTCAGAATTTGAGTAAGATGAACAGTAGCTTGTTTGTCACAATGGTGGCATTTCATAATTATTATCTAAATCTATACTTTTTTCCTGAGAAACTCAACGCAGATGATGTGCCAAGTTAATATTTCACTCGGCAACAGTTCAAAATGACTCATTTAACTTTACCCCATCCGTTAAAACCTTCTCTCTAAATAACTCAATTAATTTACGCGTTAAAGATCCGGGTAGACCATGTCCCACTTTTCGATGATCTACTTCTACACATGGAATTACTTCTGCCGCAGTACCAGTCAGAAAACATTCCTCCGCAGTCCACAAATCATATCTAGTCAATGCTTGCTCGATACATTTAATACCCAACTCCGCTGCTAAATCTAAAACTGCACCACGAGTAATCCCACGCAAAGATCCAGCATCAAGGGGTGGAGTATACAAAACACTCTTTGAAACAACAAAAACATTATCCCCGGTGCACTCTGCAATTTCACCTTTATCGTTAAGCATCAAAGCCTCTTGGAAACCAACCTTTTTAGCCTCAATTTTTGCTAAAATATTGTTTAAATAATTTAAACTTTTGACTGCTGGAGGTAAAGCAGCTGAATTAATTCGGCGAGTGGCTACGGATATAATCTTCAATCCTTTCTCGTATAATTCTTCAGGATAAAGTTGAATATCATCCGCAATTATAATCACATTCCCTGGTCCACACCCATCCGGTGTTAAGCCAAGGTGACCCGGCCCCCTTGTCACAACGAGGCGGACATATCCATTAGCAAGATTATTAGCCAAGCATGTATCACAGACTGCCTTCCGCATTTGATCTCGATTTAGTGGCAAATCCAAAAGAATTGCTTTAGCCGAGTATTCAAGTCGCTCTAAGTGTTCTTCGAGTTTAAAGACACATCCATTATATAAACGAATTCCCTCGAAAACACCATCGCCATAGAGCAGTCCGTGATCAAAGACAGATATTTTTGCATCTTCTTTTTCTACAAGATCACCATTCAAATAAATTTTCATTTAGTATTCAATTAAATCATTTTTTTTTCAATAGCGAGACCAACCAAAAAAGGTTATTCAACTATTCGCAATTAAGTTTTCCACAACGCTTGGGTCCGCAAGTGTAGAAACATCACCAATTTGATCCGTTTCATTAGTTGCAATCTTTCTTAAGATTCTGCGCATAATTTTTCCAGATCTAGTCTTTGGCAAAGCGGGTGCCCAATGGATGAAATCCGGAGTAGCAATAGGACCAATCACACTTCGTACCTGATTTTTAAGCTCCACTTTCAACTCATCGTTATATGCAACACCTGAATTAAGTGTCACATATGCATAAATTCCCTCGCCCTTTAATTCATGAGGAAAACCAACAACCGCAGACTCTGCAACTGCATCGTGAGCAACCAAAGCACTCTCCACTTCAGCCGTCCCCATTCGATGACCTGATACATTAATAACATCATCAACACGACCAGTAATCCAATAATAACCGTCCTCATCTCGCCTGCATCCATCTCCGGTAAAATAATAACCATTATATTGTTGGAAATAAGTACTTTCAAAACGTTCATGATCTCCAAAAATAGTACGCATTTGCCCGGGCCAGGGTTCCTCTATTGCCAAGACACCACTCACATTATTTCCCTCGATTATTTCACCGCTTTGGGGATCGAGTAGAATAGGTTTCACGCCAAAAAATGGAAAGGTGGCTGAACCTGGCTTTAAAGGAGTTGCTCCGGGAAGTGGTGAAATTAGGATTCCTCCCGTTTCGGTCTGCCACCATGTATCAACAATTGGACATTTTTCCTTACCAGCATTTTTATGATACCAGCGCCAAGCTTCCGGGTTAATGGGCTCCCCCACGCTCCCGAGTATTCGAAGGGTTTCCATGTTGTATTTACTAGGCCATTCTTCTCCCGCTGCCGCAATCGCTCGGATTGCAGTTGGAGCTGTATAAAATTGATTAACCTTCCATTTTTCAATAACCTGCCAATATCGGTCTGGATTTGGATAAGTCGGAATGCTTTCAAACATAATAGTGGTGGCCCCATTTGCCAAAGGCCCGTAAACAATATAGGAATGCCCGGTTATCCAACCGATATCTGCTGCACAGAAATAAATATCGTCCTCATGATAATCAAAGATATATTTGTGCGTTGTTGCAGTATACACCATATAGCCAGCCGTCGTGTGAAGAACACCTTTCGGCTTTCCAGTCGATCCGGATGTGTAAAGAATAAACAGAGGATCTTCAGCATCCATCTCCTCACATGGACATTCAGGGCTCGCTTTCGCTACTTCTTCATCCCACCAAAGATCCCGTCCGTCCACCATATCACAGGAAATAGAAGAATCATCCTCGACTCGCCGAACTACGATACATGTTTTTACATCTTCTTTCATCCTAGATGATGCACTTTCCATTGCCAAGTCTGCATTAGGTTTCATTGGAATTGCCTTGGCACCACGAAAGGTTCCATTAGCTGTGATCAAAGTTGTACAGGTTGAGTCAACGATACGGTCAGAAAGTGCCTCAGCAGAAAAGCCTCCAAAAACAACTGAATGAACTGCACCAATGCGTGCACATGCTAACATAGCTACAGTTGCCTCAGGCACCATAGGCATGTAAATGGAAACACGGTCGCCTTTTTTAACTCCCCTATTTTTAAGTACATTTGAAAACCTACAAACCTGCTCATGCAGATCACGGTAACTGATTGTCTTATCTTCGCCAGGCTCATTACCTTCCCATATTAAAGCAGTTTTATTCGCTCTATATTCTAAATGTCTATCGACACAGTTATAACAAACATTCGTTTTTGCCCCGGAAAACCATTCAATTTTTATCGAAGCCTCGGTCATATCATAGTTGTAAGATCGAACATGGTCCCATTTTTGAAACCAATGAAAGTTATGAGCTATTTCTGACCAGAATTCATCTGGGGCATTAATGCTTTTTTCATATTTTTCTAAATATTCTTCCATACTTCCAACATGTGCTTTACTGGAAAGATTTTCGGGAGGATTGACTAAGTCGGCAGAATTTTTCTCAATCATGGTATTCAAGAGTTAAAGGTTTTTTAAAGTTTTAGGCGATTGCCCTTATCTTGTCGATGAGTTTTAAAGAAGGATTTATGCTGACTGAAGATTTACATTACGAACTCCCTAAAGAATTGATTGCCCAATCACCGGCAGATAAAAGGGATCAATCCCGCCTGCTCCTTTTCGAGCGGTCAACACAATCCATTTCTCACCACTATTTTCATGAATTCCCCAAGCTACTTCCTTCAAATCTTTCTATTTTCCGAAATGATGTATCAGTCCTAAAAGCAAGGATTTTTGGAAAGAGACCCTCAGGTGGACAGGTTGAATGTCTTTTACTGCGCCCCGACTCATTAGCTGAGAATACATGGCGATGTCTCTTAAAACCGGGTGGTAAAACTGCGAATTCCGGTACATTTGGGATGGAAAGCGAATATTCTGCAACCGTTTTAAAAAGTCTGCCCTCTGGTGAATATCTTCTTCGTTTTGAACTATATAAAGACCAAGACCCAGCCTCACTCGCTCAACGAATTGGTTCCCTCCCCCTGCCCCCATATGTTCACAGACCCGCAAATCAAGAGGATGAAAATCGGTACCAAACAGTTTATGCAGACCGGACAAAATGTTCAGCTGTGGCCGCTCCCACTGCCGGTCTACACTTTACCCCAGAAATATTAGATGCCCTTGAAAAAGATGGGCATTCTATGTATGATCTAACCTTATCCGTTGGACTGGGCACCTTTCGCCCGGTTGAAACAGAGCGGATTGAAGATCATCCTATGCATGGTGAAAAATACTGCCTCCCGCCCGGGACTAAAACTATTCTGAGAAATCCCGAAATGAAAAAACTGGCCATCGGTACTACCTGTGTCCGGGCAATTGAGCACTATCTGGGAACAGAGGAAACAAACCCTACTCAATCAACAGAAGCTGAAGCAGATCTGTTTATTCGCCCACCTTATCATTTTCGCGGAGTCGATCATTTACTTACCAACTTTCATCTACCCGGTTCCACCTTGATGTGTCTGGTTGGTTCCTTTCTCACCCCGAATGAATTCGGTGGGATTACCTTTCTTAAACAAATTTATCAAGAAGCGATTGAAAATAAATACCGCTTCTTTTCTTTCGGTGATGCAATGCTAATTCTATAAAAGCAAAGATTAAATTTAGTGAATTTAAAAAGCCGACATTACTTATTTAAAATTATACAAATTTGCGATTCCCGACACTCTTGCACTTATAATGAATAGTTATTCTGTAAAATACTAGGAAGGGATTAAAGCAATTTAAGTACAAGTTAGTTTCTTTGTCGAAATGACCTCTGTTAAATTACTAATTTGTGGATCAGTTCGCTCCGTTTTAAGAAGCTATCGGTATGTTCTGATTTCTTAAAAACTTATTCAGACATCTCCAAAGATTTGCTTGATTGGTTGTAGTAAACTTTTTGTGGAAGAGCCTGAACAATAAAATACATCCAAGCACCATCTTTACTTCGATACATGTGAGGATAAAGAGCAGGTCCTGTCCATAGCCATTTCTGCGAAGGACTCCATAACCAGAGAGAATCTAAACGATCCGAAAAAGAAAAAAGCCAACCATGATGTTGATGATGAATCCAATTATTTCCGCCATCAAAGTAGCTTCCCAACCAAGAAGATTTTTTCCATCCAGGCATCTCAAGTTCAACTGAATCAGAAAGAGCATTCTTTACAGATGAAACCACATCATCAATGTCCTGTTGAATGGTTCCTTCTGACTTTAAGCGAATATAAAGTGTAGCACTAAATCCATCAGCTGTTGCTTGGATTGATACACGAGCATTTTTGGAAACTTTTTTAGCAGTTAGAAAGCCATCTTTTACAACCAAGTCTTGGCTCGTAGCAGTCCAGGTAACATTTTTAGGGTTCAAATTGCTAATTGTACCATCATCAAGACGAAGAGATGCATTCAGTTTTGTTACCTCTCCGGAAAGAAGAGAATTCGAGTCCGATCGAACATTCAATTTATGAGGTATTGCAAAGTCAGCAAAAGGACCGACCTGATTCACAATCTTCTTAGTTGAATTTGCAGTTACACCATAAAACGGTGAGCCTATGAATCCTTCGTTGCTAATTTGAGCGGCGGGCAAACTGGCAAGTTGTGTGCAAAAGGTTACAAAACAGATACAATTTCTTATAGCAATCATGATTAAAGTAATTTATCTTTGATAATCTAACCCTTCAATCCAAGGTCAAGGGAAATTCTAACTTTTCATACAACATTAATCAACAATTCCACATTCTTCTCTGATGATCATTGTCACAGCATTTAGAATTCCAGCAAGTTTGATGAACTGCTTATTGTTGCTTGCTTTTCAAATTTCTGCCGCAGCCGTCCAGTTTGATTTAAGTGTTTTGGGAAAGCTTAATCAGATCGAAATATCTTTGGCTAAAGGTCCAGTTTTTGGAATTGGTGAATTAAAAGGAGCTTTCACTCAGGTGAACGGGAGAATTTTTTTTAAATCTGAAAACCCGTCATCCACAAAAGGTTCAGTGCTTCTTGATTCTAGGACCCTGAGGTTTGGTTACCATAAAGTGGATGGAGATGCACAAAAGGCAAGTTGGTTGGATTCTTCAAAGTTCCCAAAAATTTTCTTCCAAATAGAGGGTCTAAGAGATGGCAGTTGGAAAAATGGTACTTTTGAAGCTGAAGTATTTGGGCCACTGACCATTAAAGATAAAACCTCCCAAATTAATTTTCCAGTAAAAATTAAATATCTGACTGCCAAAAGAAAGCAGTTTGATGGCAGAAAAGGAGATTTGCTTGTTTTACAAGGCTCTCTTCCATTGAGCAGAGGCACCTTCGGGATAAATCCCGGAGGTATGCTCGATGTGATTAAAGATCAAATTGCGGTTACGGTGAAGTTGATTGGTTGCTCTACACACCAGCGGCCACTCTTACCTTCACGACTCTTCTACCAATGAATTACTCACTTTGCCAAGTCATTGCGTGACAAAGTGCGAGTCCAAGAGCATCCGATTGATCATAAGGTAATTTCTCAGGCAGCCCTAACATCTGGGATAGTGTTTGAGACATTTGTTCCTTGCTCGCACGCCCAAAACCTACCACTGCTTGCTTAACCCGTAACGGTGCATATTCGAATACAGGAATCTCCTTTATTGCAGGAGCGGATAAGGCGGCCCCTCTAGCAGCACCCATAATTTGAGCCGTTTTGAAATTTTGCACATAAATAGTCGTCTCACACGATACATGCCTAGGATTCCACAATTCAAGTAAACTGGAAACTGCTTGGTGGATTGATCCAAGACATGTAATTGAATCGATCTTTGGCTTTAGTGTAAGAGTTTCAGAATGAAGAAGTGAATATTTATTTCCATCACATTCCAAAACTGCTAAGCCTGTACCACGCAGACTAGGATCAATCCCAAGGACTCTTCCTTTGTAAGGAACTTTCCTAAGGAGTAGACTACGATCAATAGAACTTGGTTTTAGCGATTTACCTGCTAATTTTTCCGCCCACAATTTCCTTGAACTCTTTGCCATCCTTTTACCTTAGAAAAGCATTCGAATACCAGCAACTACAATGAAAATCCAAACCAATCTCTCAAATAGCTTTTGATTGATATATTTCAAAATTAAGGGAGCGATTGAAGCACCGATTACTGCGGGTATAAACATCCACCAACTAACAGCCATGGATTCTACGCTTATAATCCCGAGGTCGATCATAAATGGAACTTTAAATACATTTACAATTAAGAACAGCCACGCGGATGTTCCAATAAATGCATACTTGGGCAATCGCATGGCGAGTAAATATAATTGAGCTACAGGTCCGGCAGCATTTGCGAGCATAGTTGCAACACCCCCCAATAGACCAAAGAACCAGCCTAAAACAATTGAACCACTAGGAATCTCATTTATCCTATCATTTCTTTTTTCTTCCAAATGATTACGAGCCTTCACCAAGAAATGTAATGCTGTCATAGTTAATAAAATACCGCCTATCACATACTTCAATTGCTTGACTCTCGCTGGTCCGCCCTGAAAATAATCAAATACCCACCAACCAACTACTGTTCCAATTAAAAAGCATGGAAGCAATCGAACAATGAATTTCCAATCAGCGTATTTTCGGTAGACCAAAGTTGCGGTCAAATCAGCAGAAATTAAAACCGGCAAAAGCAAGCCTACTGATAATGCTACTCCAATTGGGCCCATTGCATCTTCCAAAACCAAAGCATAAATTGCAACGGTCAGATTACCCGCACCTGGCAACCCACCCTTGCTCATTCCCATTATTAGAGAACCAATAGTCAGTAACCCCCAATGCATTATTGTTAAATGATCCATGTTATAATACTTTCATAAAACTTCCTGATTTAACCTCAAAAATTTCCCATTCGTTTTTATTCCAGTTATCGGGATATGATGTTCCCGTTGCAAAAACCTGTGCATTAGAAGGCATAAGATTTTGAAAATTCATCCTTCTTTTTTCATCCAACTCACCAAGCACATCATCTATGAGTAGTAATGGAGTTTTGTTAAGAGCGGTCGAAAGGTTTTCAAATTCTGCAAATCTAAGCCCTAAAATAAGACCTTTTTGCTGCCCCTCGGATGAAAATATTCGAGCATCTTTTTTGTCCAGTAAAAATTCGAAGTCATCACGATGAGGTCCCCTCCGAGTCGTACCGAACTTTCTATCCTTTATTCTTTCTGTTAAAAATCTTTCCGCAAGTTCTTCCTTAGATTCAGGATGAAAGTCTGGTCTATAACTCAAAGTCGCGTCCTCTAAACCTCCTGATAAAACTTGATAACAATTGGCAAGTGATGAAGAAATTAGAGGTAAATAATTTAATCTGAATTGAAAAACTTGAAATGCATTACTAATCAAACTTTTTTCAAAGGCATCCAACTCCTTATCTCCTCCATCCTTTTTTAATAAAGAATTCCTTTCTCGTAATGCTCGATGGTACAATTTAAGGCAATCAAAGTACTCAGGAGAAGAAATGGAAAGAACAAGATCAAGCCATTTTCTGCGTTCTGATGGACCATCTCGAATCAAACGAAAATCTCTAGAAGAAAAAGCAACTGATGGAAATTCCCCAAGATAATCAGAAAATCGTTTAATTTTTTCGCCATCGACAATAAGCTCCTTCCCTCTTTTATCCTGAAATTGGAAAAGCGTCTCGTGCTCGCTACCTTCATCATCAAGAAATTTAAAAAACAAGCGACTTTGTTTTTCACCATATCGCACCAATCCATCCATCCCAGATTTGCGGAATGACCGAAGACAAGAAGAGATACCAATTGCTTCAAGCAAATTCGTTTTCCCCTGCCCATTAGGACCAATAAAAAATACTTTTTGCTTGGAAAAGGTCAGCCTTGAGGCCTTTATATTTCGAAAGTTTTCAAGATTTAAGGAAAGTAAGCGCACGATAGCTTCAAATCGAAATGACCGATGAGTTCAATGCATCTTTATTTAATTCTTCGAATGCCTTTCCAAACGCGTTGGCCAAAGAAATCCAATCATCATTTTGAGTCGAATAATATGAACTTACTCGAATAAGCCTCCTAGACTCAAGTTCACTTAGACCCATCGATAAAGAAATCGCGGAAAATTCATCTTTACCTGTTGAACAAGCCGAACCCGTTGAAATTAAAAAACCCAATTTATCCAACTTACTTACCCAGGCTAAATTATCATATTTAGGTAAGACAAACATCGATGTATTCCAAAGACGAGGCATGCCTGTCCCTAGAATCTTAGTCGAGGGAATTTGAAGAATTAAGCTCTTTTCAAATTCATCACGCCATTTTTCATGCTGAATTGAATTACCCACTAATTCATCAACCTCAGAAAATGCAACAATCATAGAATGAATCGAAGGATAATTTTCTGTCCCCCCTCTTAGTGATCGCTCTTGTGCTCCACCAATTTGTAAAGGAATCGCAACATTACTTACCAAAAACCCAACCCCTTTCGGTCCGGAAAACTTATGAGCACTTGCACAAAACGAAGAGCACAAAGAAAGATCTATAGTTGGTAATTTACCAATCCATTGGGTAGCGTCACAGTGAAAAAACAAACCTTGTTTTTGACAAAGGGTTGCTACTTCTCTCCAAGGTTGAAGAATGCCAGTTTCGTTATTTGCGGCCATTAATGAAACGAGCACAATTTTTTTATCCTTAAGAATTTCTTCAACTTTGTTAAGATTGATTCTTCCGATCTGATCAGTAGGAAAATAAATTACTCGGCCTCCAAAATAATATTTAGCCGAATCTATAATGCTCGAATGTTCAAAGGGAGAAATCAAACAAGCAGCATCCGGGGCAGAATTTTTTTCAAAATAAGAAAAAATTCCATTATTTGTTTCAGTTGAACCGGAAGTAAAAATAATATTCTCTTTTTTAACCCCAATCAGATCAGATAGTTTCTCCCTTTCAATCTCGATTTTGGCTCGAACCTTCAATGCACTCCTGTAAGGAGATGAAGGGTTTTGCCAATCGCTTGCCAAGGTATTATGATATGCAAGTAAAGCTTCCTTACATATAGGAGTCGTGGCATTATTATCGAAATAAACCATCAAGCTTATTACACATCAAGGCTTAGGAGGGATGATCAAAATTTGGCCAAGTTTTAAACTATTTTTACTCGGAAGGGATGATCGGTTTGCCTTGAAAATTAAATCGATATGTGAGGAATCTCCATAGAACTTACGACTTATCGCGTATAGACTATCTCCTTTCTTAACAGTATATTTTTGAAGCCTTTCGGGCTGATTTGATGGAGGAACAACCATTGGCTTGTTTACAGAAGGTGATACCTTGGGTATTGCAGACAAGGATTCGATAGTCCCCACAGGAAGTCCCAATCGTGCTCGAAGATCGGCAACTTCAATTTTCAAGCGGTTGTTTTCCTCTTTCAATGCTAATGAATTTAAATAGTCTGAATAGGGTTCACCAGGAAGCTTTCGAATAATTTCTTTCTCCGCAGTTACAATTAATTGCTCGACTTTTGGAGCCTCAGGAGATTCACCGTTGAGCAGTAAAAACCTCCTAAAGTGATAAATTGCGGCAAAGGGATCTTTTCTGGATTTAAGATTTAAAAATAACCTACCAACCTCCAAATGTGATTTAGGCGAATTTAATGTACGCCTGGTCACAGATAGAAACTCATCAAGAGCCTCACTTTCTTTTCCTACTTTCAGAAGTGATCGGCCATTTTTATAAGAAGGATCATTTTCTTCAGTAGCAGAAGGGCCAACTTGACTACACGAATTTAGTAAAGTCATCAAACATAGGAAAAATATATTCAGTTTCATCTATTCTCCCAAATAAGTGAATATCAAGTTTCGAACTGATGGTGATGTTCTATGTTCCCACAAAAAAAGCCCCTGCCAAGTTCCTAATTCTAGTTGGCCTTCTGAAAAAGGAATGTTTTCACTTGTTCGAGTTAGAGCCATTTTTATATGTGATGGCATATCATCAGGGCCTTCATAAGTATGAGTAAAGCGAGGGTAATTTTCAGGCACCAAGTAATCCAAATATTGCTCCAAATCATTTCGGGCTGACTGATCAGCGTTTTCCATCAATACTAGACTGCAACTGGTATGCTTTACAAAAACAGAAACTAAACCTTCATAAAAGTCAATTTCACCGAGGCCCTCTTCGACAAATCGAGTAATTTCTATCGTTCCTTTTCCAGGTGTCTTTATTTGGCATGGTTTTTTATATACTGACATCTTAGATCAAACTACAATTAAAGTATTAGGTAACCAAGAATACTTTGGCAAGAGTTGAGAAAAAAAAATTAAAATTGCCATTTTCAAAAATCTCTTCTGTTCGAAAAATTAACAATCGGCTTTTTAGCATATAAGTTCTGTTTCTCTATTTAACCACTCTCTGAGAGATTCAATTAAATGAGACAATTCATCTCCGCTAGGCTTCTGGTCTTTAAGTTTTCGGTTAAGAGTATGAATCGCTAAAAGCCTCTCTTTTTTGGATAGATGAGAAAGCCAACTCTCCTTGACTGGAAGTCCCTCAAGACGACCAAACTGAAAAATTGTTTTAAACAGAATACAGTTTGCATCAAAACCATTCGTTAAGGAATCTAAAGAACGAACCAAAAGATCATAAAATGGAAACACATCTTGTAAATCAGTTCCATTTTGTAAAAACAAACGACTTAAACAAGATGCAACTTGAAATCGTAAGTGGCGAACTGCAAGCTGACTGCGTTTTCGAATAATTTTATAATCTTTAACGAATGGAATTCCCTGTGCATTTTTTGGGAGATTTAAAATCACTTCAAGATCATCAAATAAATCTGGTGCGGGGCCTTTGCTTTTTTTCTTGCTCAACCTAAGTAGCATCGGTTTCAAGCCGATCTCACCGGAAAATAAATTCAACCGCAAATATGATTCTCCAGTTTCTTCCCTGTTCAGGACGATTCCCTCCATACTTTTGGTTGGAGCAGACATTAAAATTTATTCATTTTTTGCCCTTACAGTTTTTGTTTTTTTTCTTGTTGGTTCAGTAGAACTTTTTGGATGATCTCTTTTTCTGGTCTTAGCACTCGATTTATCCCGGCTACCCATTAATTCTTTTGCTTTATACGGAGGAATTACTGCTCCACCTGAAATAAGCATTTTCATTCCCTCTCCGACTGTCATGGCCAAATGAAACACATCCTCAGGTGGTAACATAAGCAAGAAACCACTTGTAGGATTCGGAGTAGTGGGCACAAAAACATTGGTTAGAGGTTTACCTATAACTTCAACAGTTTCTCCGGATGCGTCGTTGGTTAGAAAGCCAATTACATAACAATTGGGTCTAGGATACTCGACTAGAACTACTTTTTTAAAAACTGCTCGATTTTCTTTGCCAAAAGTCTCTACAATTTGCTTAACGGAATGGTAAACCGAGCTGATAAAAGGAACCTTGCCAAGAAACTTTTCTGTGGTGGAAATAAAAAATCTACCCAATACATAATTCGATAAAAAACCTAGTACAGTTAACGACAGCACTCCGATTAACAGACCAAGCAAGCCAAGCAAAGACTCCAGACCGAAGAAAAAACTTTCTTCAACAAGTCCCAATTGCGAGGCTAAACGAGTAACCGGTTCCTTAAATAAGTTTAGCAGAAAATCTAGAACAAAAATTGTTGTTCCAAGTGGCAGGAAAATTAGCAGTCCCGTAAGAAAAGCATTACGAAACCTTCGGGGTTTAGATAAAAATGCAGTTGGCACAGTATTTCGCTAAACTTCAAAAGAATTTTCTGCGAGAAGAAAATCTGGCCACAGAGCATCTTTTTCAATGACTCCCAACGCATTATCCTCCTCTCTTCTCATGATCTTACGATCTGTTTCAGTCTGATCGTCGAAACCGACTAGGTGTAACCAGCCATGTATTAAGTAAAGACTTAACTCTCTTTCAAAAGTCATTCCATGGCTCTTATATTCTTTAAATGCTTTATCAACAGATACACATATTTCACCTATCATTCCATTTTCTTTATCTGCAGGAAATGTTATTACATCTGTTGGACGGAAATCGTTTAAAAACTGACCGTGCAACTTTGAATGCTCAACTTCATTCAAAAAGACAATTGAAAGGACTCCCTCTGCTTTATGATCATGCAGTTGAAAAATGCGTTGAAAAAAAGCAACAGCCTTTCCTTCATTAAAAAAAAGTGAAGGGTATAATTTAGTAAAATCGATCGAAATCAAAATGAATTTGCTTTCACTTAAAATGGTTATGAACTTACGCTTCCTTAAACTTTTTCAATCTTCTCGTCTTCAGGATATTCAATTCGAGAATGAAGCATATTGAGAGTGGTTTTAATAAAACTTTTCTTAATTTTTGCAACCTCTTCTAAGGTTAAAGGACATTCATCTAATTGCTGATCCTCCAACCTATCTTGAAATATGTTCTCCAGCAATTCCTCTACACTATGCTGTGAAATCTTTGGCAAACTCCTTGCCGCAGCTTCAACCGAGTCTGCAAAAAAGATGATCGCACTTTCTTTAAATCGAGGCTTGGGACCATCGTATCTATAAGTTGATTCATCTGGCTTGTCTGCTTCACCCTCCCCATAAGTAAATTTTTCCTGTTTGTTTTTCTGTTTTGCCTGATGATAAAAATATTTCACTAAAGTTGTACCATGGTGCTGGCGAATCACATCCCTTATTATTTTGGGAAGCCGGTACTCCCGAGCCATCTCAATTCCCTCCTTCACATGACTCTTAATAATTAGGGCACTCATAGCAGGATTCTGGCGATTATGAGGATTTCCAACTTCTCCTTGATTCTCAGTAAAATAAAGAGGTTGAGCCATTTTACCAATGTCATGAAAAAGAGAACAAGCACGGCAAAGAATTGGGTTCGCACCAACTGCAACTGCGGCATTTTCTGATAAATTTGCGACCATAAGACTATGGTGGTAAGTGCCTGGTGCCTCAACCTGCATCTTACGAAGTAAAGGATGATTAAAATCAGTTAACTCGAAAAGAGTAGCATCCGTCGCAACCTTAAATGTCTGTTCAATAAGTGGCATTGCAGTCAAAACAAGGCCACCTGTAAAAACCCCGACAACTAGCGAAGCCAATCCATGATTAAAAGATGAAACTCCCGCTCCTCCGTAAGCAATACCGGTTCCAATTGCTAAAATAGCTCCTGTTAAACCAGCCATTGCACCAGCTTTTAGTACACTTCCCCTCAAACGGATCTCCTTACAGAAAAAAGCACCCACTAAAGCAGAGCCTAATGAAGCTGCGAGTGCTTCAATTCCCGCATTCTGCATAGCTGCATGGAAAACGCTAGTCATTAATGCAGAAAGAGCAGCCATCTTTGGTCCTACAGTAATCATAACAATCATAGGAGAAAAGGCGACGGGTAATAAAAAAGGGATTAGTCCAATCAAAATCGTATTACCTCCAAATAAATCAGTCGAACCCAATTCCAAAATTAATCTAGAAAGAATAAGATTTGTAATAATTGCGACGGCTACAATAGTCGATCTTATGGTATCCTTCCAAAAGTTCGGTAGAACCAAGCTAATATAAAAAATTGCTATCAGAAAAGTGCCCATCGTTATAAAAATTCTTTTTGGAAGTAAATCACGGTCTTCAGCAGTCAAAGACAAAAATTCACCGAATTTCTCAAGATCTAACTCGGTTACTTTATTTCCCTTTTTTAGAATAACATCACCTTCCTGAACCGTAACCATTGGCTCCTCCATTTCTCGGATAGCTCGATTCTGAGCAGCCGTTGTTGCCTCACGATCAATATTTCTCAAAAAAAGTCCTTTCCTAACAAAACCAGAAAAAATTCCAGCAAGATTATTTCTATATTGCTGAGCTGAAAAAGAAGCGTTCTCGTCCTCACTTTCGATTATATCCTCTAAAAGAAGACCTGTTTCAGGAAAAGGACCGTCATTACTCAAGTGCTCTTTTAAACTAATCAAATAAATAGATAATTCGGGAAATCTCTCCTGTAAACTCTCTGGATCTAAATTAAACCGTAACCCATCATCAATTCCACCAACTACTACAAGTTTATTAGCAAGGCTTAACATCGCATTATTAATCCGGGATGTTGCGTTTGATTCTGAAAGAAACTTTTGATCAACTGAAGGAAATTTAACAACCCCGGTTAAATGAAGTTTGCCCAGCAGTTCTTTTATTATTTCAAAAAATAAATTAAAACCAGAAAATTTCTTCCAAAGAAAGAGAGCTTCTAACTCTTCTTTATTTACTTGAAGATTAAAATTGGTCTCTAATTCAGCAAACAATGAATCCGTTGCCAAAGCCCTGGCATTTGAGTCCATTGAATTAAGTAAAATTAAGGACTCCTCCAATCGAATCATAGCTTTTTGAAAACTCTCCTCTCCAGAAATATTTCTCGAAAACTCTCGAGGAGTACTGCTCCTTATCCATTCTTCAGCTTCCTTTTTTCTGATGTCACTTTGATAAAAAAAAGATCGGTCGGAATAGATATTTTCTGGAGCCACCTCCCCCAAAGATCGTAAACCGGGTGGATCTTGTCCTACAAAACAAATAAAGACAACTGAAGTTGCAAATATGAGCGTAAAGAGCCCTTGTTTTCCAAATTTACTCCAAAAACCGTATAGACCATTTAATTTTTTTTCATTCAAATTTCCATCGTCTAAATTCTTTCGACGGCGAGCCTGTTTACGAACAGACTTTTTGCGTGAAACCTTAACCTCTTCCATTTCTTAAATTACTTATTAAGACTGCATTGTTTGGTATGCTGAAATAATTCTACTTACCAAAGGGTGGCGAACAACATCTTTATGATCAAAATGGTGGAAATGAACATCCTTTACTTTCTTTAAAATCTTACTTGCTTCTGTTAACCCTGACTGATGATTTGGGGGTAAATCTATCTGGGTGACATCTCCAGTTACAACCATTTTACTACCCTCTCCTAGTCGAGTCAAAAACATCATCATTTGAGATCGTGTTGTATTTTGTGCCTCATCTAGAAGTGCAAAGCATCTGCTCAGAGTCCTTCCTCGCATGTAGGCGAGAGGAGCAATTTCTACAACTCCTGATTCAATAAGTTTGCGGGCTTCATTTGGTCCTAGCACTTCATCCATAGCATCATATAATGGCCTCAAATAAGGAAGTAATTTTTCTTCTAAATCACCGGGGAGAAAACCAAGAGCTTCTCCCGCCTCTACCGCTGGACGAGCAAGCACAATTTTCTTAACATCGCCTTTTAGAAGAGCATCTAAAGCCATAATCATTGCTAAATAAGTTTTACCAGTCCCTGCAGGTCCGATACCAAAAACCAAGTCGTTTTTAAGCATCAGGTCGAGAAACTTTCTTTGACTAAGATTTCGGGGCACAATAGAGGTTTTTCTGATCTTAAGAACCAATGGATTTAGGATAAGTTCTCTGAATTCGTCAGAAGCTCCTCTTGCTACATCTTTTAAAAATCTTTTAAAATCAGATCCTCTGAGAATAAAACCTTTTTCTCTACCCATTTGTAGTAAAGAAAAGAATTCTTTACAATTCTCTATCTCTTTCTTGTCACCAGAAATTTGAAGAGATACGCCTCGAGCAACCAAGTTTACGCCTAATTCTTTTTCAATTATTTTTAGATTATCAGGTTTTTCCTCGTACAAGCTATGAAACTCTCTCTCTGATTCAAAATCTATTACGAGTTTAGCCATAAAAAATATCAAACAATTCAGGTTATTAATTTAAAGACGGCAAGATTCATTTATATGCATGCTGGAATCAGAATATGTGAAAGAAATCATTAATTCTCCTACTGCATAACCAAAGTAAATTATTCATTAAATCATTACAGCCTAGAACTTACTTTGCCGCAAGTCTTGATTGAGGAACAAAAAACGATTCAAGTTGCCAAATTTCTCCAATTTCGATTTTGAGTTATTCCTATATAACATCTAAAATGAAAGTTCTTTTTATAAGCCCAGAAGTAGCACCCATAGTCCGTGCAGGGGGACTTGGAGATGTCGTTGGAGCCCTTCCCCTTGAACTTCATAAAGCTGGCATAGATGTTAGAGTTCTATGCCCATTACACCGAGTCTGTAAAAGCTTAAAGATGGAAAAGGTTGGTCGACCTTTTTTGATGAAATTTGGAAGAGTTTCTCATACTTTTCAATTTCAGGAAACTCGTTTAGGAGAATCAGAAATACAAGTTTATCTTCTTGAGAATGGCCCACTCTTTGACCGAAGTGGTATTTACGCAGACGAAAACGGAGATTATTCTGATAATGCACTGAGAAGTTTTGCTTTATCCAAATCAGCTCTACAATTAGAATCAACAACAGGATGGACACCCCAAATCTTTCATTCTCATGATTGGATGGCAGCACCATTATCTGCATATTTAAATCGAAATAATCAATATAGGAATAGAAAAATAAATCCTCGTTCAATCCTCACAATTCACAACTTAGAACATCAAGGGATTTATCCTGAAAACACCTATTCATTATCAGGTTTACCCAATTCCTTTTTTGGCATGGACGGATTTAATCATTTCAACTCTTTAAATCTCTTAAAAGGTGGAATTCAGCACGCAGATAAAATAACCACTGTAAGTCCCTCTTATGCTAAAGAAATAAGAACTGAAGAGTTTGGATGTGGGCTCGAGCATAGCCTAGAGTACCGTGCTGCTGACTTGATAGGTATTTTAAATGGAATTGATGAAAAATCTTGGAACCCCGCAATCGACCCAGCACTAAAGCACAAAATTTCCCCAACAAACCCACATGAAGGAAAAAGAAGTAATAAAATCGAATTACTTAGCGATATGGAGCTTCCCAACGATGAGACATGTCCACTTTTTGGCTCCGTTTCTCGAATGTATAATCAAAAGGGATTAGATTTGCTCGCAGATGTTCTTCCTGGCTTACTTAAATCAACTAACGCAAAATTTATAATTTTGGGAAATGGTGATAAAGAATTGGAAAATAAATTTAAAAGCCTAGCAACCAAGTTTCCTCACCGAATTACCTCAGTCATTGGGTTTGATGACAGTCTGGCTAGAAGAATTTTTGCAGGTACTGACTTTTTTTTAATGCCAAGTCGTTTTGAACCGTGCGGACTAGCCCAACAATATGCAATGAAGTATGGTTCTATTCCTGTTGCAAGAAAAACAGGAGGATTAGCTGATACAATAAAAAACTATAATAATAACGAAAATTCTGCCGACGGTCTTCTATTCGAAGATGCAAACTCAACCTCATTGAGACATGTTATTAACAAAGCAATAAATCTTTATAAAAAGTATGATAGCTTTAAAAAAGTGAGAAAGAATGCCTTTCTTAAAAGAAGCTCATGGGATTTACCTGCAAAAAAATATATTCAAGTTTATGACTGGGTCATTAACTCGGACAAATAAAAACTGATCTATGTGGATAACTTTCCACAAAAAATTCTGATTTCCACTTGCGAAGCTAGTGGAGTCAAAATTAGAGTTAGTTTATTTTAATTTATCAAAGTGACTAAAAATGATTTCTAAAGGACCTGCTCGCACATTCACCAGAGAAGCGGTTGAAGCATGGCTAGTTAGACTAACAGAATCCGACTGGGAGATTCATATCAGCAAACAAATCTTACACAAAGGAAGAACATTTTATCGAGATGGAGTTCTTTCTTCGGTTGATGTTCAAGAAAGCCAAATCGTAGTTACTCAAAAAATAAACAGAATTGAAACTTATTCCGTTATTGAATGGAGTGCACAAAAACCACAAATTCGCACTTCTTCTCAAGATGAAGAAATTGGAATTGCACTTGGTACTGCTGGACTTTATGAAATTGAAGAATTAGTCGCAGAAGTTCACGAAGAAGACCCACTTTTAGAAACACTTTCTTTTTCAGAAATTGAAACAAAGACAGCCGAACTTGAAAACCTCCCAGGTTCAGGTTGTAGCCAAGTGGAGAATCCAGATAAAGAAAAGGCCATTCCTGCTTTAATCCTTATTGAAATTTCATTAAAGCACGGCTTATCGTTAACTCCCTTTTGGCTCATTGCAAAAGATCACCGAATCAAAGCTTACGGCAAAGATAAGGAAAGTGGCAAATCAAACACAGACAGACCAACCTTAATGAGATTTGTTGCAGAAACTGGTAAACAAGGCTTTAGATTTGAAAAGAACAAGGGTTCATTCAGGATGAACGATTGGAAAAAAATAGCTACCTTTGCAGATGAGTTACTACCTATTTGGGAAACTTCTTTTAATCTTGAATATGATGGAGATGCACGACTTCTTAAACATGGACAAAGAAAACTAACCTGGGAAATTGAAGCGAGAAGTCGCAATAATGATGAAATGTCCCTTCGCGAAAAATTTCGTCTAGGCTCCCATCATCTTAGCAGGGAGCATAGCAAAAGAATTTCCAAAACTCGAAATGGCAGTACCTTTCTTCCTGGACATGGGTTGGTAAAGCTCGAACAAGAGCAACTCGAGGATTTCGACTGGTGGCAAAGAAACCGAGGAGATTCAACAAGGGCAAATTGGCCTCGTTATATGCTTTTTTCTCTCTTTGCTCGTAAATACTTAAACGCTAGACCTGACGGGAAATTATCAGAGTGGCAAGAATCAATATTTAAAAAAGCTAAAAACCTAAATACGCAAAAGTTTGCTTTTTTGCGCCCATACCAGAGAGAAGGTGTTTCACACTTGAATGCACTTCATAAAATGGGATGTCATGGTTTGCTCGCAGATGAAATGGGATTAGGAAAAACTGTTCAAGCATTGGCTTTAATTGCTAATGAAAAAGGGAAAAGCCTTTGCGACATTGTGATATGCCCGGCCTCAGTAGTACCTGTATGGGTAAGGGAAACAAATGAAAGGTTTCCAAAAATCAGGGCACGTGTATTAAATAAAGAAAACTTTTTTAATCAGAATGATGAATGTTGCCTTTGGGTTGCAAGTTACACCCAACTACGAAGACACAGACACCTTCTTGATGATACAAAATTTCGCTACGCAATTCTTGATGAAGCCCAGTTAATTAAGAATCCGCAGGCAAAAGTTACTCAAGCTTGCCTATCAATTAATGCTCAAAAAAGACTGGCTTTGTCAGGAACTCCTATCGAAAACTCGGCTTTAGACTTGTGGACAATTTTTCGTTTTCTCATGCCTGGTCTTTTAGGAGGCAGAAAAGAAATGGAAAACGAATTAACCTCCGACTCTGAAGGAACGATACAATTGATTCGCAAACAAATTACGCCCTTTATTCTTAGAAGAATTAAAAGTGAAGTTGCCACCGAACTACCTCCCAAAATTGAAAATGAATTGGTATGCACACTTAATGATGATCAGCGCAGGGAATACCGTAAAATTTCTGAAGGAGCTATTTCCTCTCACAGCAATAATCTGCGCGAGGCACTTAGAGAAGCCCCAACCCATGTTTTCTCATTACTTACACGTCTACGCCAAACTTGTTGCGACCTGGCTTTGCTTCCATGGAATGAAGGACTGTCTTCATCTGGTTCAAAAAGTGAAATCTTAATAGAAAAACTGTCAGATTTGGCTACAACGGGATGCAAAATTATTGTGTTCAGTCAATTTACATCATTTCTAAAAATTTTAAAAAATGAAATTTCCAAAAAAATTAACGATTTAAAAATCCTTGAGCTTACAGGCTCAACTAAAAATCGTACATTACCAGTTCAAGAGTTTGAAACATATAATGGACCTGCTGTAATTCTTGCATCTCTCAAAGCTGCTGGGCTAGGAGTTACATTAAAATCTGCAGATTATGTTTTCCTTATGGATCCATGGTGGAATCCAGCAATTGAAGAACAAGCAATTGACCGAGCTCATAGATTAGGACGAACCAAGCCCACTTTCATTTATCGATTAGTCACAAAAGGAACTGTGGAAGAACGAGTTAGAAATCTACAACATTCGAAAAAGGAAACTTTTCAAAAAATTATTGGAGAAATCGACCGTCCAATTGGCTTGGCCGAGCACTTTTCTACTTTAAATGAATTAATTAGTCTGACTGACAATTAATTTCTGATAAGCATATAAGAGAAAACTAAAGTTCTAAAGCGTCTTGGCAAGTTGAGGACTTCCTCCCCCTTATAAACCGTCTAACAAAACGATATCCTGGAAGCATAAATAAACCAGTAACCATGATGTAAGTAGAAGGTTCGGGTACTGCAGAATACTGCAAATAAAAATCTCCACTTCCATCATACCAAACATTCCAATCACCGTGCCAATTTCCAACGCTGTAAGCAAAATCATCTGCATTAACATTAAAATTAGAAATCACGCCGGCTGAACCATCTCCCCAACCATTCCAAGTTATTCCTGAGCTGTTATTATTATTCAACAACAAGAAACCATTAGCCTCATGGTAGGAATTTAAAATATTCCCTCCGTTATCAGGAAAACCAGCACTACCTGAAGTGCTATTAATAGCCATAAGATTGATGGTAAAAGTTTGCCCAGCTTCAAAAGTCAAAGTTTCAAAATTAAGTACATCATATTTGCTACCCGCACCCGATGCCCCTCCAGTAAAGTCTTTAATTTGCCAATCAAACACGCCTCCTCCGTTAAGAGTTAATGCAGTAGCGGTAAAAGAACCAATAGCATCATTTCCACTATTCGCGTCGATATCTACTTGTTTAACGGATGGGGTTAAAGAGGACGATATCCCACGACCTGGAGACACATAATCAACTTCGTTTGCTCCATCACCTATCGTAACACTACCAACAGTACCATCTCCTCCAATTATACTTTTCCCCGAACCACCTTGAATTGTGTTATTGCTTAAAGTTATACCAGAACTAACTTCGAGCTTGCCCTTGTTAATAGTCACAGTATTGCCGCTTCCACCTAATGCATCCGCATGTCCCACAACTACAGTTCCATCGTTGATATCCATCCCTCCGCTAAATGTATTGTCTCCATTAAGCTTTAATCGCCCGACCCCAGACTTGGTTAATTTCTTGGCCCCACTAATAACTCCCGTATCAAAAATCTGCTCCTTCGAATAGTCAGCTACAGTTGTACCCGTGGAAACCTTGATAATATTTTCCGAACCTGAACCTGTTAAAACGACATTACCTGAGTAAGTGGCTCCAGATTGTGACTGAGCAAAACCAAGCTCGATGGTGCCTGATCCGGTATCATCTAAAGTTAAGGTAGTGCCAGATGCACCTTTCAAATATTCAATCACTTGAGTTTCACCAGCTCCTGGATTTAAGGTAAGACCGCCATCAGTTAAATTAATGAATCCCTTATCCCCACTTCCTGAAGCTAAATTAATATTACCTGATAAAATTTGATCCCCCGAACCTGTTTTAATTAACGATAAATCTGAACTTGATGAAGATGATTCATAAATATCACCCACATATTCAAACGCGTCGGAACCAGTATTTCCAGCAACTGAATGTATGGTTAAAAATGTACCATCATCTCCTCCAGTTATTTTACTGGATGTATTAGTACCTCTAAATCCGCTAACTACTGTCGAACCTATACCATCATCATCATCCAAATCTAAAGTAACTGCGGATGCTGAATCATTAAAATAGGTTACAGTTGCAACAAAATCATCATTTTCGATTCGAGTATTTCCAGTACCCACTTTTGCTAAGTTAGCTGTATATGCGTCGCTGTTATCAAATTCAAATTCCAAAGAAGCATCAAGAGTAGGTGTAGCTGCTCCAGAACCTTTTTCATGCAAAGCCATCGTAATAACTTGATCATCAGAAGATGGCCAAACCCAAGCCGCGTCCATGATAGTATTGTAACGAGTTGATCCGTTTGTAGCTTTAGTAGTTCCACCGCTAGTAAAGTTAGCAGTGTTTATATCGTAGAAACGAATTCCTAGTTTAGCATTTGTAGCAGCAGTTAAAAGATCCCAATTATCAGATAAATCGAGACCTTGGCTTCCACCAGATTGTTGATCGTCAATTTTGTAGTTTGTATCCGTACCTGATGGATTAATGTAGGCAGTGTCATCGTCTTTTCCACCAACATTATTATGAATCACGACATTGAAACCAAATTCCCCATTAGGAATAACATACTCAGTAGTTGCAGGAGAAGGCAGCACTTGGGTTAAGATTGAAGCATCATGACCAATCGTTGTTTTGCTGGTAAGAGGAGTCCAAACTCCCTTGAAAGCAGTGGTAGAAGCACTATCTGCATTTGCTCCACTACCGCCAATAGCTCCGTCATCTCCTAGATCCTTGAAAAAGCCTAACTCGATCAAATCTCCGTTATAAGTTGTATCTGCAGTTGCATCACCGAATAAAGCTGTAGGCGTGGTTCCCGCGTTATTTAAAGCTTTAAGCAAAGTGGTACTGCCAGCAGGATCAGAAGCATTAAAATTTGTGAAATCAATCCAAGTCGAAAAGTTAATTGTCTGTTTTGCAGAATACAATTCCAAATGCGTCACCGTAAGAGTGATACATAATAACAACAGTTTATGTCTTGGGCGAATTTTAATAGCGGGCATTTCTATTTTTTATTAATCTCTTATATGATTGTGCTAAAGGTCAAATAAAAAATCAGTAAAATGCATTCTCTTCAACATAAGAAAAATTAATGATTATATATTAACTTTAATCATGTATAAATCTACATTAATTTATTAGTGGATTATACTTGCAAATTTGTATCAAGTGGGGGTAAATTTATTCCATGAGATCGAGCCCAGTCTCAATTGCAGCCTTACATAAACCCTTGTTTCGGTGTTAATATTTTGACAATAACAAAATATGTAGATTTTTGCTGATGATTTTTTTCAGAAAAAACAAGTTTAATATTTGGAATATCATAGTATTTATAAACTTAATTTTTCTTGCATCAATTAGTGGAAACGAGCAGCAAGTGGTTATCCATTGGACGAGTGAAACGGACTTATCTAGTCCAATTCTACTTAAAGACAGAAACGGTGTTAATTTAGATTCTGGTTCTAGCAGTAATGGAGACGGATGCTTGATCACTCTTGGCTATTTCAAACTAGGAACTTCATCCAATCCATTTCATGGTGACTGGGTTCCATTAACTTTCGGGACTCGGATGGGAGACTCAAGTAGTGGCTACGGGTTCGCAAACGGAACATTTGGATTTACAACTGTTTTTACTAAAAATTCCAACTCCGTTAGCGTTTATCCGAACGAACCAGCTTCTTACAGTGTAAATTCACAGGTAATCATTTTGGAAAATACGCCTCCAGCTAACCACCCGATCTGCATCAGATTCTACGATCGTACTATTACTGGACCATCTGCAAGATATAATACTGTGCATGGACCGGATTGGAAATGGCCAGGTTTCCAACCAGGAGTACCTGTAAACAAATACTTCAAGATCAGTAATTCGACACCTCCTGGTGGATCAACATGGAAGTATGGTAGTACTTTTGAAGATTCGAACAATTCATTTCAATGCTCTCTTCAAATTCCTGCCTATCTCAATGTTTCTGCATCTACAGGCGGGACAGTTGACAATAACTTATCTGGTCCGTACCCATACGATTCGGAAGTCAACATTTCTGCACAACCTCTCAACCAGCACTGGGAATTTGTTCAATGGAGTGGTGGTGGGGTAACTGACCCTTCATCCCTCAACACTAAAGTTTCAATGTCTCAAGACAGAAATGTGACAGCCTACTTTCAGGTTAGAAATTATAATGTAACAATTACAAAATCGGGAAAAGGAACGGTTACTGGATCTGGAATATATCCATACAACAGCGATGTTAACATTACTGCCTCTCCTAGTTACGGATACTCGTTTAGTCATTGGCTAAACTACGACTCCAATAACAATTTCTCATCAGGTTTAGATAATAACCTTTCTTCTTCAGCAACTCTTACCGTACAGGGAGGGCATGCTTTGGTAGCTGTTTTTGATCCATTGCCATTTAATATATCTGTAACTTCTTCAACCGGAGGGAATGCTACTGTTGTTCAGGGAGCAGGTCCCTACTATTTTGATAATAATTATACCTTATCAGCGATCCCTGAATACGGATATAGCTTTAACAATTGGACAAGTTCAACAGGATCACAAAATTTACTTTCGTCTACCTCGTCTTCACCCTCTCAATTTACTTTAAATGGAGATGTTTCTTTTAATGCCAGTTTCTCTGAGAATCAATATACTCTAACAGTTGACATGGGACCGGGAGGTGCTTCAGTAAGTCCTGGTTCTCCTTCGACACAAAATCACTCTTCACAAGTACCCATTACTTCTACACCTTTGGAAGGATACGAATTTGACAGATGGGAGGATACGAACGGGTCTTTACTAAATTTCACTGATGCAAATACGACTGCAATTATGTCCAGAAACGCAGCAAATGTTTATGTCAAAGCGATATTCAAAGCAAAGCAATACTCAGTATCGATTAATTCCGGGAACGGAGGACATGCTTCGATCAGCCCAATATTAGGTCCATGGGAACATTTCCAAGTTTATCCTATTCTTGCTACCCCAAATAGCGGCTACCACTTCACTAATTGGTCTGGAAATGCAAGCTCTACTAATTCCCTGACATCCTCTACATCTGACGCTAACAATAGTTTAGCAATAGTTAATGATGTAAACCTAACAGCAAACTTTAATCTTACGGACTTCAATGTAACCGCTAGTGTAGGTGCTGGAGAAGGGAATGTTAGCGGAAGTGGTTTTTTTACAATTAATGATGCTCCTCAGTTAAATGCGATTGCTTCCACCGGTTGGCACTTTAGCCATTGGAGCGGTGATGTATTTGCTCTTAATTCAAATTCATCACTTAGCACGAGCGTTAACCTTTTGCAAAATCCACAGGATATCTCTGTACAAGCCCATTTCGCAAGGAATGGATACAATGTTAATGTAATCGCAGATGGCAATGGTACTGTTAATGGCCAAGCTGTCTTGAATTTGAATCCAGTCTTTGAAGATTTTATTGAACTTAATGCAACTGCTTCAACTGGGTGGGAGTTCAATCAATGGTATGGATACCCATTTACTAATCCTAACAATCAATCAATTTCTTTTAGTGCAAATTCAAATCTTGATTTGAACGCATCTTTCCAAAGAAAAAATTATACTTTAGCTATTTCCAATACTTCTCACGGAGAATCGAATGGTACAGGATCATATCCTTACGAATCGAATGTTACGATATCAACTATTCCCAACACCGGATATAACTTTTCTTCTTGGACTGGTGATATACAATATTTGCAAGATGCCAATTCACCTATTACAACAGCCATTATACCAGATCGATCAATATCATTAACTCCATCTTTTTTACCCAAAACCTTCCAAGTTAATATTTCCTCAGATGGCAATGGTTCAGTCTCCGGAGGTGGAACTTTTTCTTATGGAACGAACATAATAATTACATCAAGTGGTGCAGGAAGTGATCCCATTCTTGCCCCTGCCGGTTATACACTTGCAAACTGGGACATCACTGACCCAAATGGACAAGTCTACAAGAGTTCCTCGAATCCCTTTTCTCTTTTAGTTGATGGAAATTATTCTGTATTTGCCAACTTTGAACCTGTAGAAGTTCAACTTCATGACTTAAATATTACCATGTCTATGGCTAACAGCGGACAGGTTTTCAACGATACAAGTTTGCGAGAATGGAATTCAAGCACAGCTATTCTAAAATCCATTATTTCAGCCACCCCAAAACAAGGATACACATTCCTTGGGTGGAGGAACCCAGACAATAAAACTATTTACCCACACTTTAGAAGCCAATTAATCACATTTACCACAGACTCAAATGCTTCATTAATTGCCGAGTTTGTGAAAAACAATCCAAATATAACCTCCCGAATAACAGGTAATGGAAATATTCTTTCTGAATCGAACGAATCTGGAATCTTAGTTCAAGCCATTCCAGATCAGTTCAACAACTTTAGGAACTGGGAACTTGATCACAACTTTTCCTACAATGTAACAGTTCAAAATTCTAGCGTTAACTCCTCGTCAACTGTCTTTCATTTAAACGGGAAAGAGTGCCCAAGCCTTACGCTGGTTAAGGGCTATACTTATCGGTTTAATTGCAATACGGGTTCTGATTCATTTTATCTTTCTACTGAGTACAATTCCACTAACTACGATTCAGAATACACACATCCGAATCTTTCTGGTTCTCGTACATCAAACGGAACTCTTACTTTTTCAATTCCAAACGACTACAACTCTAGCAACAAACTATATTATTGCTCTGCGTTAAATCCATTTATGGGAAGCAGTATTGAGATTATTGATTTAATTCCAGACAATCAAATTATTCCATTTCCGGAGCAAAACATAATTTCGCCAAGCGTGAACCATGATCTAGCATTAAACGCGATATTCGCACTAGATCAGTATAATGTTTCTATTATTGCAGGCAATGGAGGATCCATAACTAATGGCAATAGTGGTGTTTATTCTCATGGCAGTGTTGTCAGTTTATCAGCTTCTCCTGACTCACATTTCCTCTTTAGTCATTGGGAAGGATCGACATTTCTCTCCAACAATTCAGCATCAACTTCCACGACTATAACAAATAATGCTCAAATTAACGCAAAGTTTACGCCTATTTTATACGACCTAACAATAGCTAAAAACATTGCTGATGCAGGAAGTGCCTTCACCACGGGCAACACATATAAATTCACGAATGGAACAACTGTATCCCTACAAGCAAACCCGAACCCGGGATACTTATTTTCCAATTGGTCAAACGGAGAGACGAACAGTACAACAACGATCACAATGAATACTGATACCTCCATTACAGCTAATTTTTCAAGAAAACCAGCTTCACTGTCTAGCCCGGTTATAACCATAGACATTCTTGACTCACTTATGGTTGGTCAATCTGGTGGATATATTTCAACAACTAAAGAATCAGGTCTAGAAGTAGGCGATATCGTGACGCTTACTGCAAATGACAAACCAGGATTTCAATTCGAGAAATGGATTGATGCTAATGGAGGTATTGATTCATCTCGCTCAAAAACAATAACACTTACTGAAAACCAAACATTAACAGCCACATTTAAACAACTCAGCTATGACGTTAATCTATACACAACGCCTCTTGTCGGAGGTAAGATAAGTCCAAATTCAAATTCGAGTTCACAAGTACAAAAGCTTACCTTAGCCCATGGGTCAGCATTAAATTTGCTAGCTATTGCTAATGCCAACTACCAATTTGAAAAATGGTCTGGCACTGGTTTGAGTGGACTCAATACCTCATCCAAAAGCATAGATATTGAAGTAGTTGGTAACTATGACATCAGTGCTCAATTCATTCCACTGCAACCTTTGCAATTAAATATAACTATCGAACCTGAAGACTCAGGCTTTGCGATTGGAGCAGGTACATATATTTTTAGTTCAACTCACCCCATTTTTGCTACGCCAAGTACTGGTTACTTATTTGACAAATGGGAAGGAGTTGGAATTGAAAATGTATCTCTTCCAAATTCTTCTATCGTTTTGAATGAAAGTAAAACCATCAAAGCTGTTTTCAAAATAGATCCTAATTATATAGGTACTGGAAATCCCACATTACCAGGAATCCATTCTTTAAACTTAGTTGCTGTGCCATCTAATAGTGGAACTCTTATCGGAGGTGGTGCATTTGGTACGGGTTGGGTCGAAATTGAAGCTTTAAGTGCCGCTGGATATAAATTCTCTTACTGGAATGCCAATGGCGTTGAGAACGCTAATTTAAATAAGACAAAGTTTTTCCTTACCTCAAATACAACCATCTCTGCTTTTTTTGAACCTCTCAAAGGTTTTGATTTAATTAAAGATGCAAGTTCTCTTGGAAATTCCTGGTGGTATAGTGATTGGTTTGGACCATTCTGGCATAGAGACGCTGACTTATGGATTTATCATGCACCACTCGGATGGATGTACATTTTCCCAGAAACTTCCAACAATGGACTGTGGTTTTGGGTCGAATACCTCTCAGGTTGGCAATGGACAGAAAAAACGATTTTCCCCTACCATCGTGCACACACTAATGCAAAATGGTTTTGGTTTAATAAAGAAAAATCTACTCAGCACCAAAGGATATTCTTCGAATACGATGATTCAAATCGAGGTGGAAATTGGGTAGAATACTAAAAGAGAAGAAAAACCAAACATTATCTTGTTCGAATCAAAGTTTTTAAACTTTATGGTATGAATCGCTTAAACCTTAGAAGTTTCTTTTACACGAAATTAATAGACCTGTAATAAAACTAACATCTCAAAAGTTAATGTAACATATTCCAATTTTGGACAAAAACCTTAAAGTATGTCAGAAAATGAATTCTTAAAATCAAAGAATGAACTGGAGATTACTATCTTATCTTCAAGGTTTGAGCAACTTAGCTGAATCATATCCAGTAGAACTAAGAATCGATGTTTAAAACATTAAATAAAAAACCTCCAAAGATAAATGGTGTAAATCTAGGTTATTTTAGTGTTAAAGACTAATTCAATATAAAAAAATGAATTAAGTTAGTGTTTAAAAACTTTAGTTAAAAGGATTTTTGGGTTTGATGTAGGTCATCTTGCCGTCATCAGAAGT
The DNA here is from genome assembly GCA_965660725.1 of Opitutales bacterium. Taxonomy (GTDB): domain Bacteria; phylum Verrucomicrobiota; class Verrucomicrobiia; order Opitutales; family Seribacteraceae; genus Seribacter. Next base: position 21,359 of record CBFIBI010000002.1, on the reverse strand, counting down.
ACCGGAGTTACCATCGGGACCTGGATTCTTACGAATGATTACCAAACCCTCAGTTGCTTCTAAAATCTGTCCGTCTTGGATAACATTATTAGGATTCGCTGCACCAACTTTTCTCCATCCTCCACCTGAAATAATGACTTGAGGAGCATGAGTATATCCAGCACCTCTAGTATTACCAGTACCTGTAAAATTAAATCCTGTTACTGCACCAGAGGAAACTGTTGCTGTGGCAACTGCCATTGTTGTATTACCTCCACCTAAAAAATATGCCTTAGCGTTGCCGTTGTAACCAGCACCACCATGCCCAGTAGTCCATTTGGGACCAGTTGCACCACCCCTTGTGTAAAGTGCGTCTGAAGTATCACGAATGTTAATATCTCTTTTCTTTTTAACAACAATCGAAGTTCCAGAAATTCGCCTAATAATTTCATAGGTACCGTTAAGACCCGAGTTAATAAATATACCCGAACCTTCATTTACAGAAGTTCCGTTAACATCAACTTCGGAATCACCATTACCTTCATCGTCCAACTTCCTACCAAAAACTCCAGAAATGGTTATGTTGAAGCCTTGAGCTGGTGCAGAGGTTCCTGATAAGGTTATTTTTGTGTAAATGCTTACATTATGATCAACAGAAGCTCCAACAGCATTACAACTCTCTAAATTAGTTATATTTCCTCCAGCTAGTGATACATCTCCATCTGCAAGTCCATTGTTAGCTGCAGTACCAGCTTTGGCAGTTGCAGTTGCAGTCTGCGTAACTCCATCGTTTACTCCAGATCTGTAGTAAAATTGAGACCATACCGCACCATCTAAAAAATATAGTTGATCGGAATTAGTATCAGTATCACTCGAACCGGGTCTAAACTCTCGACTAGTAGTTCCAAAATCTTTTGAAGGTATCAACTCCCCAAGAATCATATCGGTGCCGTAGGGGTTGTTCATTACAAAAGCATCATTGTAAGCTGGAAGCTGCATTTTTTGATCGGAAGTGGATGCAACACCATCAAAATCTATTGTGAGGGTTCCGTTGGTTCTTTTTGCGACAATAAATGCCTCATCTGGATAAAGAATTAAATCATTGAGAATTCCCCATGCAGTAGAATAATTTGTAGAATACCAGCCTGCTGGATTTCCTCCACCTTCAGGCATGAAACAAAATGAATAATAATTTTGCATTATGTACAGGTAAACATAATCGGCATCGGCCCCGCTTCCAAAACTGGACGAGGGCGATAAGTCTAAATCCGATGAGGTATACCCGAAGACAGAACCGAGGGTGGATGCAGGAAGCACTTCAACAGAATAGTCGGTTTGTAGAACATTTGATAATGATTCACCTGATTCCAGCCTTGAAGTATCTAAAGTTAGTCGTGTTGCATTGTTATCTTTAATTCTGAATACACGCCCCTCATTAGTATCCCCAGATTCGGTTAACTTAACAAAATGTGGACCACCTACAATCGAAACAGATGGAGCATCAGAATAACCTGAACCGGCGTATGTTACTGTAATTGAACTAATTTCACCAGATCCATTAATGGAAGCGGTTGCAGTTGCTTGATCATCTCCAGAAGTGGGATATTCAATAACTACTTCTGGTGCAGCAGAGAAGCCCGCTCCAGCGTAAGTTACTGAGATCGCTCCTACCCCTGAACCAGAAAGGCTCGCGGTCAGTACTGGAGTTTTAACATTCTCATGAAAAACGCCTGATGTAAAAGGGTTTACCGTTACTTCACTTTCATCTGAAGATGCCTCAAATTCTATTGTATCAGATCCAGTACTTACAATTTGTCCAGTGAAAACTGGATCACTGGTTATGCCGGCACTAACAACTGTAAAAACTGGTGCTTTTGCAGGATCAGATGCGGAATTCGTAACATCTTTTTGAATATTCCCTGATATGCCTGCTACATTTGAAGCAGCAAATGTCATCAGAGATGTAAACATAATTAAAGAAAAGTAAAAGAGGGCTGTCTTCATAATGGGCTTTGCGTTGATACGATTGATGTAGGCTATTATCATAATTTAATTAAATATTACATAAAATTGAAATGTTTTTTTGATCGATTTAATACCAAAACACAAAAATATTTTATATAAGTCACCTTAAAAGTGATATAGTTCAAAAATATCAACGAGCACCGCATTTTTCAAATTTATAAAATAAATAAGTCCCAATTATAAAACTTAATAAATTTGGAACCCATATTAAACTTGTAGAAGAATAACTTTCCGCAAAATCCTCAAAATAAGTTGTGGAACAATAATACAACACAGAAATACAAATCCCAAAAGACAAATTTGACATGGATTCTCTTCTCCCCTTTGTAATGGAAAGCGGTATCAAAACTAGTGAAAGAAAAAATGGTGATGTACCGAGAGCAAACCCTTTACTCAATATCAATTCAGCTTTCAATTTTTGTAAAGATTGACCTTTGGAAATCCTCACCAATTCACTGAAACTCATTCTATTAATATTGGTTTTTTGGGGCGGCGAATTTATAGGTAACACTAAAGGTTCATTCCACTTTTGAAAACTAACATAGAAATTGTCGTTTTCTTGATCCTGAATTGATTCAAAATCAACATTGTTTAATTCGAGAATTAACTGGGAAGCAGATTCATCAAATTTAGCAAATGCACCCTTGCTGTTAACAATCCTTAATAATTTTCCTTTTTCCCCGATAAGCAAGATTCGAACATTAGACCAATTTTTTCCATTAGTAGAACCTACGGATAAAGAAATTTTCTCAATTCCTTCGTTAGTTAAACTGTGAAAATTTTCATTTTTTTTTGAGGATTCTTGTAGGAATTCTATTTCAAACTCATTTTCTTTTTCTAATAAAGAATTTAGGTTGGACCAGATTATAGAAGACTTAGCCTTATCAAATTTAGCCCTATTTAATGGAGCCCATTCCAAAAAAATGTAAGTTGATATTAAAGATAGAAGAACAGAAAAGATCACACCTACACCACCCCAAGATAGTATACCTAAACCATGAGAACGAATTGCCAAAATTTCATTTGTTGATGACCATTTGCCATAGCATAACAAAAGTGAAAGAATAAAACCAAATGGTAATGCAAAAGATAATGCATATGGAATCAAATAAAATAATATTTGAATAAATGTTTTTGGAGAGACAGACAGTGCTTGTAATAAATATTCGTCATGCTTTACCAAGTTCCCATACAATAAGAAACCAACCAGTAAAAATGTGCTAATGCCTGTTACAGACAGAATCTGTATAATGAAATACTTGTTTATTAAGTAAAATTTCATTGATTATCAAATAAATGGAAATGTACTTAAATCACTTGGTATATCAATTCCAACAGATTCATAATCACTTACACCAACCGCGATCCGAAACCCTTTTTGTAATGCTCTAAGTTGTTCTAATTTTTCAATTTTTTCCAATTCACTTTCTTTGCTTTTCAAGAAGTCTTCAAGAAAACTATATTTATAGCCATATATACCTAAATGTTTATAAAACTTTACTGAATTTTGGGTTTCCCAATCGTGATCAGAATCTCTGATAAATGGAATTGGAGATCTGGAAAAATAGAGTGCATATCCGTTAAGATCCATAACTACTTTTACTTGGTTAGGATCTAGAAAGTCTTCCTCTTTACGAAAAAAAGTGGCTACTGTAGATAGATCAGCATGCTCTTTTTTCAAAGCAGCGGCTACTTTCATTATATGATCCCTTTTAATAAAGGGTTCATCTGCTTGTACATTTATCACAAATTCGCGTTTCAGAAACTGATTGGCTACAGCGACACGGTCAGTACCTGATGGGAGTAGTGGATCAGTCATAATCGTCTGAAAATTATTTGCTATCAAAACCTTATTTACCTTCGCATCATCTACCGCAAAGCAAAGATCAAATTCCGGGGACTGTTCCCTTATTCGCTCTGCGGTCCGTAAAACAAGAGGTTTCCCACCAGCATCAGCTAATATTTTTTGAGGAAACCTTTTTGACGCAAGCCTTGCCGGTACAACTATAATTGGATTCTCTGAGGTAACCATAATATAAATGATTAGAAATAATTTCTTGGGTTGGCACAAACCCTATCTAAGGATAACATATATAACTATAATATGATTGCCACTAGTAAAAAAGATTTTGATTTATCCTCTACACTCAACAGATTCTCTTTGCCCGATGAAAATGGGAGATTTGGTCCATATGGAGGGTCTTATGTACCAGAAACTCTGTCTCATCCATTACGAGAATTAAGCAAAGCATATAAAGATGCACAGAAAGATCCTGTCTTTAATGGTGAGTTAAGTTCACTCCTGACGACATTTGCTGGTAGACCAACGGAACTTTATTATGCCAAGCAATTAACTAAAAGGCTTGAAGGTGCCAAAATATTTCTGAAGCGCGAAGATTTATTGCACACTGGTGCGCATAAAATCAATAATGCTCTTGGACAGGCTTTACTTGCAAAGAAAATGGGCAAGTCCAGAGTTATAGCCGAGACTGGTGCAGGGCAGCATGGAATTGCAACTGCCGCGGTCTGTGCTCACTTTGGCTTTAAGTGCGTAATTTACATGGGAGCTGAAGATATGAGAAGGCAGTCGCTTAATGTTTTTCGTATGCGTCTTAGCGGTGCTGAAGTGAGAGGAGTTGAATCAGGAAGTAAGACTCTAAAAGAAGCGATAAATGAGGCTATGAGGGACTGGGTAACCAATGTAAGAACGACTCATTATATACTTGGGTCAGCATTAGGTGCACATCCTTATCCACAAATGGTAAGGAATTTCCATCGCATTATCGGAGAGGAAACTAAGCAACAATTTATTGAAAGAGAGGGCAACCTGCCTGATGAGATGATTGCATGCGTCGGCGGGGGTAGTAATGCAATAGGTTTTTTCTTTGATTTTCTTGAAGAAAAAAATGTTAAATTAGTTGGAGTGGAAGCAGGCGGCAGATCCTTAAGTGAAGGTGATCATGCTGCCAGATTTGAAGGAGGAAAATTGGGAATTCTGCAGGGTTGTAAGACCTGGATTTTACAAAATGAAGATGGTCAAATAAATCAAACGCATTCGGTATCTGCTGGACTTGATTATGCTGCAATAGGACCAGAGCATGCCTACTACAAAGATTTAAATCGAATCAATTATGCATACGCCAATGATGATGAAGCTTTAGATGCTTTTCAAATTCTTTCATCAACTGAGGGGATTATACCTGCCTTAGAAACATCACACGGTTTGGCTTATGCATTTAAAAGAGCAAGGGAACTACCTAAGGATAGAATTATATGTGTTAACCTAAGTGGTCGTGGTGATAAAGATGCCATGGAAGTTGCTCGTCTATTGGCGGAAAAAAAGAATAAATAATAAATATGAACAGCATGACTGGTTTTGGGCGAGCAACATATTGCCTCCAAGATTCAATTATAGAAGTTGAAGTATCGTCTGTTAATAAACGTCACCTTGAAATTTTTGTATCTGCTCCAAAGGAGTGGCAAAGGTTTGAGTTTGTTGCAAGAGCGCACATGAAACCTTTATTTGAAAGAGGTAGAATTAGAATATCGATTAATGTAAATCAAAGCATTGATATCAGAAATGGTGAACTATTTAACGAAAACTACATCCAGGATGATCTAAACCAATTAGAGGGTTTTCTTCAAAAAAAAGGTCTTTCTTTAGAAATTAATGCGAGTTTAATTTTGGAATTAGCCAATCTCAGAAAAAACAACATATCTGTACCATCACTTGAAAAAATTCAGGAAAATTTAAAAAAAATTCTTTCTGAAGCATGCAATAATATGTGCGAGATGAGAAAAATTGAGGGATCTGCAATTAAGGAAGATTTCAAAAAAAGAATTAATCTTGTTTATGAATATTTACTTAATTTAGAACGATTCTCCTCCAGGGCTACATCCGAATATAAAAATAAATTATTGGACCGATTAACAAAAGCGGACTTACCCATTGACTTAGAAGATGAAAGGATTCTCAAAGAAGTTACTTTATTTGCAGAGAAAACAGACACTACTGAAGAGATAACCCGAATTAAAAGTCACCTGAATCAAATGAATAAGACCATTGAAACTAATGGTTCTATAGGTCGAAAGATTGAATTTTTACTACAGGAAATTGCAAGAGAGTTGAATACATATTGCTCTAAAACAACAGTTACTGATTGTACCGAAATTGCCCTGAATGCTAGGACTGAAGTCGAAAAGATGAGAGAGCAATCTTTAAATATTGAGTAAATTTTTGATATCTTTTGAGTTCAGATGCGGCGTTTGTCATTATCAGAAACTAATTGTTGAGTTATACTAATATTGTTGTCCATCTTTTTTAAGTCGTTCTCTCAATTTGTTGTAATCGACAACTTGAACTGCGATACCATGTTCTAGCTTTAATCCAGTGATTCACGTTCCTGTCATGTTGGCACCCTTCAGGTTTAGGCGACCATCAATAATTCGGACTCCAGCTTCTGTGGCAAGTTGATTGTAAATCATCTCGGTTATCTTAGGCTCGAAAACCCAAGAAAGCTTGGGCGTCTTATCAAAAGCGGGATGCGTGGCCCTTTTCTGGTAATTCATTTTTGTGCTAATGAACCCATACATCGAAATTCTGATAGTAGCGATAGAGGCCGATGGTAAAGTTCCCTAGAAATAACTCCCAATATCTGGGAGTTCCGAATATTCGTTCACCCCGAGGCACTACTGCTCTTACCTCTAAAATGTCCGTATTGAGAATATCAGTATTACGGAATTTTTCATACGGACTCCTTGCACCTCGGGCTGCGACGCTGACGGCCGTATCACCATAAACAACTATGCCGGCTTTCGGTTGAGCTGCTTCTGCTCAAAGTTTATTAATACAACAAAAAAAATTATAACTGTAAACTTGATGATATAACTAATCACTTAGTTTTTTCTCGCCCCGCCCAACAAGTAAATTAATCGTCAATTTCTTTAATTATTTCCCTTTTAGTATCCTTAATGCCTATAATAAGGTAAGATATGGCACCTAAAAAGATACCTGAATCTGCTATATTAAAGACAGGATAGTCATAGTTCACAAGGGGTATAAATACATCAATAAAATCGACCACTTCCGCAGGAATGCGAAATATACGATCAACCAAATTCCCTGCAATACCTCCACAAATTAAGCCAAATACAATCTGAATATTTGGAATATGCAGGTCAAGTTTCTTGCGAAAAAAATAAATTGACAATAAGGCAAAACATGCGAGAGCAGTTAAAAACTGAGGATAATCAGATAGCATGCTCCATGCGGCACCAGGATTGGTTACATAGGTGAATTCAAGAAAAGCTTCTTTACCATCGAGAAGATCTAGTACAACAAGCGGATAACTTCTAAGTTCTAAAGCATTTTCAACAACCCATGATTTGGTCGCTATATCTGACAACCAAATTAAGAGGAAAAAACACCAAAAGCGTAAATAGCTCAAAGTCTCATCCTAGAGGTTAAAAAACTAATTATCCTCCCCCATGGTAGAATCAGCAATAGTGGCAAAAATTCCACCACCATTGTCATTTTCCTTTCGCTTACGATTTTCGTGTAAAACTTGTCCTTCAAGAGAAAATCGTGTGAAGGGAACAACCTTGAGTCGTGCCTTTTTGATTGGTTTTTGAGTTTCCTGACATATTCCAAAAGTTCCATCAAAAATACGATCAATAGCATCTTCAATTTCCTCAAGAGCATCTTGCTCAGATGCAACCATAGATAAAGCAACATCCCTATCGAAAGACTCTGTTCCAGAATCAGAAGAATTAATGGATAACTCTCCAGATGATTCTCGTGCTGAAGAACCTAATGTTTCGTTAGACCTTTGACCAAGAGCACCTTTAAGAGAATTCCTTAAACTCATTAAATCGTTATAATACGATTTCCATTGAGCAGGAACTTTCGATTCGTCTCTTATTGGGCGACTACTACCAAGAACCTGACCAAAACCTAGAATATCATCAATAGATGCTGTTTGAATTTTTTTAATTTTAATTGCTTTTTTCTTACTAGCAGAAATCTTTTTATCGGTTTTGAGCGGAGTTGCTTTTGTTTTTTTTGTTTCTTTAGCTTTAGATTTCTTTAAATCTTTCTTTCTATTCTCAATTATTGAGCGGACATCATCAATGCTGAATGTAGCACTTTCTTTTTTGCCATATTGAGAATCAGATTTAGCTTTTGTCTTTTTAACAATTTCCCGAACCTTTGTTTCTACAAGAGATTCGGTTTTAAGTTTCCGAGTAGACTTAACAGCCTTATTCAATCCAGAATCTTTGATGGTCTTGTTAGAATTTTCTTGTTTATCGGTTTTTTTACCCTTGGCACCTTTCTCTTGAGTGACAGAAGATTTTCTGGGTCGACCTCTTCCTCTCGGCTTTGTCACTTTAGAAACGGGTTCATTTTTTGTTTTCTTTGCAGTTGTAGCTTTTGTTGCTGCATTTACAGATTTATTTTTTTTGGTCATATAAATTAATCGAAATAATAGAATGTTAATTAATCTTGGCAAGAACTTCAGCACACCTAGGTGAAACTGGCCCCCATGCCTCAGTTTCAACTAATTCAGGCACCCATCGCCAACTCCTAGGGCATTTTTCCCCACTGGCGTGACTCGAAGAAACTTGGATTTCTCCTCCTTCAGGTAAGTCTAATAAAGTAACCTTCGAGACGATAAAAATTTCAGCTAAATCTTCAATCCTCCTTTTTAATATACAATGTAAAGAATGATCAGTAGGTATGCGAATTTCAACTTGAGCTTCTAAAGATTGACCGATTTCTTTTCTAGTACGGATTTCCTCAAGAGAATCATTCACAATAGTCTCTTTAAAATTTAATATGGCTTTTGAATCTTCTACTTCATTTCCCTTTTCCCATTCATCTTCAAAAACTGGCCACGGTTTAAGGACAATAAAATCTTCTGTAAAATCTTGCGAAGACTCGAAATAAGCCCAAGCCTCATCAGCGGTAAAGGGTGCCATCGGCTCAAGCATTCTAATCAACGATTTAAAAATTAAATATAAAGCAGTTTGACTCGATCTTCTTTTATGATCATTAAAATGCAGCGTATATAATCGATCCTTGATGATATCATGGTAGGTCGATGAAAGAACATTAGAACAAAAACGATTAATTGCCTGCACCGCCTTATGAAACTCATATGACTCAAAGGCGTTAGTTACTTCAATTATTAAAGAATTTGTCTGATCTAAAGCCCAACGATCAATAATACTTAAGTTTTCTACTCCAATTTTGTCATTTTCATACGAAAAATCATTTAAGTTTCCAAGTTGAAATTTGATAGTATTTCTCAGCGTTCTGTATGAACGAACAACTTGTCCTAAAATCTCGTCAGATAACGGAATATCTCTCCGGAAATCTTCTGAGCACACCCAAATTCTTAAAACATCTGCACCGTATTTTCTGATGTAAGATTCTGCAGTCTGTGGCTTTCCATCGCTTTTGGATATTTTTCGACCATCCCCACCCACAACAAACCCGTGCGTAAGAACCTGTTTGTAAGGGGCTTTCTGGTAAGAGATTATTCCTGTCCAAAGTGAACTCTGAAACCATCCTCGATGTTGGTCGCTTCCTTCAAGATAAAGATCCGCAGGCCATTTTAGATTTTCATTCTTTTTAAGAACAGCTCTGTGACTACAACCCGAGTCAATCCATACATCTAATGTATCACTCCCTTTTGTTAGTTTTTTGCTCTTCCAATCTTCCGGTAGTTCAAGACCTTTAAGTAATTCATCAACTGGTAGTGAAAACCAAGCTTCTGAACCTAATTCTTCAAACTTCGAAGCAAGACCAAGAATGATCTTATCGTTTAACAATGGAACTCCTTCTTCATCAAAAAAAACAGGTATTGGAACTCCCCATGATCTTTGCCTTGAAATGCACCAATCGGGTCTTGTTTTCAGAAAGCCATTAATTCTGTTTTTCCCCCAATCAGGCGTAAACTTAACGGACTCAACTGCATCTATACACTGTTCTCGCAATTTGTTTTTATCCAATCCAACAAACCACTGGTCCATAGCCCTAAACACAACTGGAGTCTTACTACGCCAACAATGCGGATATTGATGGACATGGTCATTCTTAGCAAGCAGTCGATTGTTTTCCCTTAGAATTTCTAAGACTTTTTTATTTGCAGGACAGCCATCTGACTTCTCTAAGACAGAGACGCCCACTAAACAAGAAGGTATTTGTCCGTCATCTATATAACAGCCATTATCATCCAGCGGACAATATATATCAAGATTGTGCTCGAGACCTGTATGATAATCATCTAAGCCATGACCTGGTGCAATATGAACGCAACCAGTTCCAGAATCGGTCGTAACATAATCAGCTAACACAACTGGACTTGGTCTCTCAATAAATGGATGAAGAGCTTGCCAAGACTTCATTTCGCTTCCAAGAATCTTACCACCAATTTTAAACTCACCAATATTGCAATCTGAAGCAAAAGAACTTACCAGTGCTTCAGCTACCCAGTAAGATTTATTTGATGCTAATACTTCAACATAATGTTCTCTTGGGTGCACTGCGACAGCTAAGTTTGCGGGTAGTGTCCATGGCGTAGTTGTCCATATTACAATACAGGATTCTTTGCTGCTATCAGAATTAAAACTTTCTAACTTAAAAGATACAAAAATAGAAGGGCTGACATGCGATTGGTACTCGATTTCGGCTTCCGCCAAAGCGGTGCGACAAGGAATAGACCAATAAACTGGTTTTTTACTTCTGTAAACTAAGTCATTTTTAACAAATTCTGCAAAAGTTCTAATGATTTCAGCTTCGTATTTTCGATCCATTGTCAAATATTCGCTTTTCCAATCTGCAAGAACACCCAACCTTTTAAATTGAGATCTTTGTTTTTCGATATAGCTCTTTGAGAATTTTTCACATTCTCGTCGTAAAGAAAGTATATCAAAATCTTTCTTTTGTTTTCTCAATTCCTTGGTTACTTTGTGCTCAATGGGCAGTCCGTGGCAATCCCATCCAGGAACATAGGGCGTCCTATAACCTTGAGCACTTTTATAACGCAAAATTACATCTTTTAATGTTTTATTTAAGGCGGTTCCCACATGAACATCACCATTGGTAAAAGGAGGACCATCATGCAAAATAAAGTGATCACCACCAAAGTTTTTATTTTGTATTTTCTCGTATAAATTTGAGCTTTCCCAATGGGATAAACGATAAGGTTCTCGTTCAACCGAATTTGCCCTCATAGGAAAATTGGTCTTAGGTAAATTCAAGGTATCCTTGAGTTTTTCTGCTTGGTTCATAGTTGGACTTGGAAAAATTAAGGGAAGCCTCGCAACATGTGGTTATATTCTCGCATGTCAAGAGTGGAAAATATAATACAGAATGTCTTAACTTACTCAAAGTTAAATCTCTCTTTCTAAAAACCTAATTTTATGTATCAGATTCTTAATAATTTGTCCGGTTCCCTAAAAATTAATTCACCATCAGCTTTTATTACTATTCTTATAATTTCTATAGTTATCGGTCTGTACTGTCTTTCAAAAGGAGGTGATTTACTCAGCGATCATTGTTCAAACTTAGCTAAATCTGTTGGAATACCAAGTGTTGTGGTCGGTCTGACAATTGTATCAATCGCCACATCTGCACCTGAGCTTTTTACTTCAATTTCGGCTATCAATAGTGGAGCAGATGGATTAGTTTTGGGGAATATTATTGGATCAAATATAGCAAATATTGGTTTGATTCTGGCGATTTCACTTATTATTTGTCCAATGGAAACGAAAAACTCTGTTTCTTTGAACCAAAAGCTTTTAATTCTTATTTTAACTTTCGTTTTCGTTGGTTACTTATTTTTTCATCCCGCACATTCATTAGGCTTTTTACCAGGTTGCATGCTTTTAATCTTTATAATTGCATACTTATTTTATCTTACTTCATCAGCAATAAGGAATAAACATGCAGAAAAGGAAATAAACGAAAGACTCCCACCAATTTACAAATCATCATTTATGGTTATTCTTTCAACAATTGCTCTTTGGGTTGGTTCTGATATGCTTGTCTTTGGAGCTAAGAACCTTGCAATGGTTGTGGGAATTCCAGAAGAATTGATAGGTTTCACTCTACTTGCCTTAGGAACGAGTTTACCTGAATTAGCTGCATCAATATCTCTGGTAAAGAAGAACGAAATTGGCATGCTACTTGGGAACATACTAGGTTCAAATATATTTAATATTGGATTGGTTGGGGGTGTTGCAGGAATTCTCGGCCCCATTAATGTTAGTACCAACATGCCATGGATCGATTATTTATCCTTAATCGTACTGACAATTATGTTTATTGCTATCATTTCTTTGAAAGAAATGACAAGACGGCATGGACTTTTTTTACTCTTCCTTTATGTAACCGCAACTGTGGTCACATGGAAATATAACAGTTGATAGTCGCAATCTAGAGCATCGCTGATCTATTCCTCACCAACTTGGAAACGAACAAATTTTTCGACCTTGAATTCTAAACCAGATTTTTTTTCAGCTTCTTTAAGCAAACTCTTGATGGTATGATCAGGGTCCTTCACGAAAGGTTGTTCAAGTAAGCAATTGTTAGAATAGTATTTATCTAACTTACCTTGGACTATCTTTTCGATGGCTTGTGGCGGTTTTCCCTCAGCTTGTGCAGTTGCAATTTCTTTTTCTTTTTCAACTAATTCAGATGGAACATCGTCTCTTGAAACGCAAACTGGAGAAGTTGCAGCAATGTGCATGCAAAGATCTTTAACTAATTCATGAACATGGTCTAAATTTTCTGTTTCATTTGAGTTCATCCCTAGCGCTAATAAGACAGCCACCTTTCCTCCCGTATGAACATATGAATCAACAATTCCATTATCTTCTGGTGAAATAATTGAGGATCGTGAAATTCGTATGTTTTCGCCTATCTTTGCGACTTGCTCGGTTCTTTGCCCTTCTAAATCAACATCAGGGTTGTCTAATAATTGACTAGCTACATCAGAAGCAAAGCAAATAAAATCTTCATTTTTCGCAACGAAATCTGTTTCACAATTCACTTCAACTAAAATCCCGCTAGACTTATCATGCTTAACATACTGAGCAACAATTCCCTCGCTAGCATTACGACCAGCTTTTTTAGCAGCGGTTGCGACACCTTTTTTTCTTAGAATAGAAATTGCCTCATCTAAGTCTCCATTGCTATCCAATAGTGCTCGTTTACAATCAATTAAACCTGCACCTGTTTTTTCTCGCAGACTTAAAACATCATCTTTTGAAATTACTGACATAATAAAATTGTTATCTTAATTAATCTTTTAATCATTCGACTTAGAGGATTGATCATCATCTGGTTTCGATTCGTCCGACGCTTTTACTGTGGATTCAATTTCCTTAGACTCCTCTTCAGGTGAAGTTGAATCAGACTTTGGGCGTCGATCATCAAAATCAGTTTCTTCATACCCCTCAGGTAAAGTTACTTCTGGTTCATCCTCTTGATCAATAAAATCTGGTTCTTGTGCAACTGGAGTGATATCTTTTCTTCTAGTTGGAGCTTCAACTCGCTTAGATGCACCCGCCTGGATTGCATCGAGTATGACATCAACAATGATACGAATTGATTTAGTCGAATCATCATTACCTGGAATTGGAAAATTTACGAGTGACGGATCGGAGTTACTGTCTACAAGAGCAATAACAGGTACTTTTAAACGATTAGCTTCAGCAATCGCGATCTCTTCGTTATGTGAATCAATAACGAATAAAGCTCCAGGTATACCCTGCAGATTGAGCATTCCCTCAAAATTTCGTTTCATTCGATTCATTTGCCTTTTAATTGCAGCTACTTCCTTACCGGGTAATTTATCAAGGCTGCCGTCATCCTCCATCTTAAGAAACTTTTTATATTTAGATAAACTGGTCGAAACAGTTTCAAAATTTGTAAGACACCCTCCCATCCAACGGTTTACACAAAAGGGCATATTTGTAGCTGCAGCCAACTCACGGATGGGTTCTTGTGCTTGTCTTTTCGTCCCAACCAATAAGACTTGCTTACCATTTGCTACAACATCCTGAATTGCGAGTGCTGCTTTCTCAAGGAGGTCATAAGTTTTTTCCAAATCAATAATAGATATTCCATGTCGGTTATCGTATACATATGGTTTGGACTTTGGATTCCATCTTCTAATTTGGTGACCAAAATGCACTCCTGCATCTAATAGATCTTTTACTGTAATATTCATAGTGATTTTCAAAGCCCTTGCTAGCAGTAAGGGAGAAATAATTTTCTTTTAGGTTAATGAGGTTAAATAAATTTGGGAGCAGGGGCAGGATTTGAACCTGCGACCTTCAGGTTATGAGCCTGACGAGCTACCAGACTGCTCCACCCTGCTACAAAAGATACAACCCTAATCAATCTCATAAAGAATGCAATTAAAAAACTATTGATTAATTCAATATCCTTAAGAAAATACAAATCATGATCAAAACCAAGGAAATCGAAAGTTTTTGCTGTGAACTAACAAACAACAGTAACATCAAAGATTTCCCTGGTGCATCGAATGGTATCCAAATTGCAAACAATGGAGAAGTTTCAAAAATAGGTGCTGCGGTAGATGCAGGTTTAGTCTCTTTTCAGAGAGCAATTTCTAAAAAAATAGATTTTTTAATAACTCACCACGGGTTATTTTGGTCTCCTCCAATACCAATTACCTGCAACAATTATGACAAGATAAAGTTGTGCCTGGACAACAACTTAGCCATATTTAGCTCACATCTTCCCCTAGACTGTCACCCTGAAATTGGCAATAATGCTCTCCTCGCTAAAAAATTAGGTCTTATTCCAATGCGAGGCTTTGTTCCATACGAGGGCTCACACATTGGCTTGATTACTAAAAATAAATATTCCAACAAGGAACTAAAAAAAAGATTGAGTACCTTGTTTCCTAAAGGAATCATTGCAATTGAATTTGGTTCAGAAAAACCGAGTTTAATTGGAATACTTACAGGTTCTGGTCAAAGTGCTGTCAATTTGATGATTGATAGTGGAATTGATACATTGATAACGGGCGAATTAAAACAACAGCATTATAATTTCGCACAGGAAAATAAGCTTAACCTTTATGTTTGTGGTCACTATGCCACAGAAACTTTCGGAGTTGATACACTTGGAAAAAAAGTGGCGGAAGAATTTAACTTACCCTATAGTTTTATTGATTCGGATTGCCCTTTTTAAAATTTTAGAATGTTGCGGTTTGATGATTTTTATGATTTATCATTAATATGAACAAAATTGGACTCATGAATGGACCTAATTTAAATCGATTGGGAAAACGTGAACCAATTATTTACGGTAGCCTAACTCTTAAAGAGATTGAAAAAAAGGTATTAGCATTAAGTAAAAGCTTTTCATGTGAAATTCATTGTTTTCAATCTAATCATGAAGGTAGGCTTATTGATAAGATACATGAATGGTCTGATTCTGAATTTCATGGTCTAATTTTAAATCCTGGGGGATTGAGTCATACTAGTGTGGCTCTTCGTGATGCTGTTGCCTCTTCTGTTATGAAAACAGTTGAGGTTCATATATCCAACATTCATGCTAGGGAAGTCTTTAGGCATACATCCTTAATATCAGGTGCTGTTTCAGCAGTCATTGCCGGACTTGGCTATCATGGATATCTGGCAGCTCTACATTACCTGAGCCAAGAGAATTAAATTAAACGCAATTTTCTCCAAGAAAAAAATCATTTCCTTTATCATCTGTAATAATAAAGGCTGGAAAGTCTCGAACTTCGATTTTTCTGATTGCCTCCATTCCGAGTTCATCAAACTCAATGGTTTCCATTTTTTTTATGCAATTTTGAGCTAGGTTAGCTGCTGCACCCCCAATGCTTCCAAGATAAAAACCACCATGCTTCTTACAAGCTTGAACAACCATTTTTGAACGATTCCCCTTAGCTAGCATAACCATAGAGGCACCCTCCGATTGAAATCTATTAACAAATGCATCCATTCTACCTGCCGTTGTAGGTCCAAATGAGCCTGAGACATACCCCTGTGGCGTCTTTGCTGGGCCAGCATAATAAACGGGAAACTTTTTAAAATAATCAGGTAAACCATGACCAGAATTCAATCGATCCCTAAGCTTACTATGCGCAAGATCTCTTGCTACAATAAGAGGTCCATTAAGGGAAACTCTCGTTTTAATGGGATGTTTCGATAACTCTTTAAGAATATTTTCCATTCCTCCATTAAGATCAATCTCTACATAATCATTATTATCCTCTTTGATTTCAGGCAAATACTTGGAAGGGTTCGTTTCAAGTTTCTCAAGAAATATTCCTTCACTATTTATTTTTCCCAAAGCTTGTCTATCTGCAGAGCAGCTAACTCCTATTCCTATTGGCAAACTAGCACCATGTCTAGGGAGACGAATAACACGAACATCTAAACAAAAATATTTACCTCCAAATTGAGCTCCAATACCTCTTTTTTGAGTTAGTTTTAGAATCTTATCCTCAATCTCTGGACATCTAATCGCATGCCCATTTAAAGTTCCAGTGGTGGGTAATGAATCTAAGAATCTAGCACTTGCAAGCTTGACTGTTTTTAAATTTGATTCTGCTGAAGTTCCGCCAATTACAATCGCAAGATGATAGGGAGGACAAGCAGCAGTTCCAAGTGATGCAATTCGCTCGTCCAAATATTCTAAAAGTAAATCTTCTTTCAACAAAGATGGAGTCCCTTGATAAAGAAAAGTTTTATTTGCGGAGCCTCCTCCTTTAGCCATAAAAAGAAAGTTGTATTCTTTTCCATCAGTATGATACAAATCAATTTGAGCAGGTAGATTACTCTTTGTATTTATTTCTTCGAACATCCCAATGGGAGCAAGTTGCGAGAAACGTAAATTATCATTTCTGTATGTCGATTCAATCCCTTGAGATAGTAATTCGTTGTCAGTCCCATCTGTCCAAACAAATCTTCCTTTTTTACCAATTACAATTGCCGTCCCTGTATCTTGGCACATAGGAAGAACTCCTTCAGATGCGATCTGGGAATTCCTTAAAAGATCTAGAGCAACATATCTATCGTTATCAGATGCCTCGACATCTTCTAGTATAAACTTTAGTTGTTCTAGATGGCTGGATCTTAAAAAATGTGAGATGTCGTGAAACGCCTCCTTGGCAAGAATCTCCAAAGCCTTAGTGTCAATCTTTAGAATATCCTCTCCTTCAAATTGCGTCTCAGTAATGAGACATTCAGAAGATTCTATTTTCCTCCAAGATGTAGACTTTCCAGTATTGGATAGAGGAAATGCGTCATGGAACAATTTCATTTAATAAATAATGTAATCATATTTTAATACATACTTCTAAATGCTAACTTAGTTAGCGTTATTTGTTGAATTATTATCATTTAAATCAGATTTTATATCTGAAGAATCTTTTAAAGTTGATCGAGATAAAACTCGCACTGGAATTTTTAGCTCCTCACCATCTCTTCGTATTAAGAATTCTACAAAAGTTCCAGGCCTAGCATAAAAAGTTGATTCGACAATGTCTTTGCGTTTAACAATTTTATTATTCCCTATTTTAAGGAGAACATCCCCTTGCTTCAGCTTTGTGCTGTCGCCGACAGTTTGAACAATAATGTTAGAACTGTTTCTATCGTTTATCTTTTGTGAAACTGTAATTCCAAACCATCCGTAGTCAACTTTGCCAGAAAGAATTAAACCGTCACGGATTTTGGCACATGCTTTTGCGGGTAAAATAAATGAGGATCTCAAATCTGGCAAAACTGCGTGAGTTATTCCAACGAATTCACCATTTAAATCAAAAACTGGCCCCCCAACTTCACCGGGTCCCAAAGACAAACTGGTTCTGATCATTTTAGTTGGAAATAAATTTCTTCCAAAAGAAGTTTCAAAGCTTTGCAACAAACCCATAGTTGGTCCAATATCAAATTCTAAAGCACAGGTTACGCCCAATAAAAATGAACCAACTGACAAATCATTTTGGTTGTTAGAAAATGATACAAAAGTAAAGTCTTTGGGCTTTTGTGTCGTTTTCAGCAAAGTCAAATTACAAAGATTATCAGATCCTAGAACTTCGGTAAAAAAAAACTCGTTTTGATGTTCAATCCAAACTCTATCAGCATCCGGTAGTAAACCAGTAGTGAGAATATGCCCGTCTTTACTAACGAAGAAACCGCTACCCATCTTCAAAATTCTTTTTTTACTTTCAGAATTTTTATCTTCCCTAGTAGCCTTAACTCGAACAACAGCAGATTGGTTTTTGTTAAATAAAGACTGTAATCTATCTTGAGTAGCTAAATATCCAGTTTCACCGAAGATGGTTAAGTTAGAAAATAATAAAAGGATGAAAGACAAAACTTTCACCCAATAAAAACAAAACATCGATTTAAAAACTAAAAGGAACCGCGAAATCTTCAACAGGAACTAAATTCGATGTCAAAACTCGGTTATGAAAAGTACTATCAAAGGAATCAGTACGATAACTACGATCTACAAAAAGTTCCTTATCTACCTCGTGACCTAAATCAAAGGATAGTCCATCAGTGCCTTCAATTGTAAAAAAATCAGTATCAGATTGGGGGGGGAGAAAAGTCTGTGTGCTTTTTGCAACTTTTTCGCCATCCAATAGTTTAGCACTCTTCGAATCAAAGATGTTTAATAAATGCAAAGTTGACAACGAGACTGAAAATAGTGCCACAACTAAATAAATTTTTTGTCTAAAAATACGAGAAGAACTTTCTCGTGCAACTGAGGAAAGAGTTTTGGAACGGACTGCAGACTGAAACTCATCCCAAAACTCATCACTGGGTTGATCAAATTTTTTGGAATCAAAAAGCTCTTTTAAACTAGGTTTATTATTTTGGGGTATATTCATAACTACTCTCCTTTTTTTAGATATCCTGATAGCAAGGATTGCAGTTGCAATTTTGCATAATGCAATCGAGAGCGAACTGTTCCCACAGTGCAACTCATAATGGAAGCAATTTCCTTATGACTTAATCCATCTATCTCAAAAAGTACCACGATTGTTCTATGTTTGTCAGACAACTTAAGTAAAGCTTCGTTCAATTTTTCGTGCAATTCATTCAAAAGAGTAGTACGAACTGAATTAGATTCTTTTGAGGTAAAATTCTCAGCGTCCCTAGAAGAAATGCCATCTGACAATAAACTGTCAAAGGAAAATAGCTTACGAGATTTGCGCTTTTTTAGGTGAGTAAGGGTTAAATTAACGCCTATCCTGTAAATCCATGTGAAAAAAGAAGATTTTTCCTTGAATTTACCTATTGATCTAAACGCTTTAACAAAAGATTCTTGAGTTAATTCGGCAGCGTCATCATGGTTAAATGTCATATTATAAATGACGCTGTAAAGCCGTTCACGGAACATTAAAGTAAGAGCGTCAAAGGAACTTAAATCACCAAGTTTTGCTTTTCGAACAAGATCAGAAATTAAAACAGTTTTTTCATCATTTAATGAACAAATAAGGTCAGAAGCATTTTTTTTAATCTCTATAGCACCCATGTTATACTAGTAAAACTTTAATTAATTTACTGCAACAAAATTAGAAACTGATTTAGAAGATAGCTCTGTGACTTTGGTTTCAAATGAAGATAAGAATTTAAGAAGTCTTGATGAGATTAATCTATTGGAAAAGTTAAGAGCTAATGCTTTTGCGGAAGATATCCTATCATTTAACTCACAAAAACAAATATCATAAATATTATATTCAGCAAGAAGTACTCCAACATAATTAACGAAATCGTCATTGTGCATATTTTTCAAAATATGAGATTTAAGCTGGGATTTTTCTGAGGATGATACTGATTCAAAAAGCTTGATGATTGGTAATGTAAATTTGTGAGACTTGAGGTCCGATCCTAGGTTTTTTCCAAATTCAGAACGATTGCCAAAAATATCGACTAGATCATCATATATCTGATAGTTAATTCCAAGAGATGAACCAAAATTACCGAGAGTTTCACAATCGTTTTTGTCAAATCCAGAAAGGAAGCTACCTAAGTAACAAGAAGCACGGAATAGTTCACCAGTCTTTTCCTGAATTATTTTAAGGTAAAGATCAGGAGACATTTGAAAATCTCCCTTCATAAAATTCTGAGAAATTTCTCCAGAACAGGTTTTTCTAGTTGCAGAAGATACTATTCTACAAACTGTTGAATTAGGAAATTCAGATGCCAACTCTAAGGCATAACTAAATAAGGCATCACCCAAAAGTATCGCTGTATGTTCACCAAATTGAGAATGAATTGTTTTTTTGCCTCTTCTTAAATCGGCTGAATCTATAACATCATCGTGAACAAGTGTTGCAACGTGGACGATTTCAATAATCGCAGAAGCTTTGAGCAAGTCATTCTCAATCTTAGGATCATCGCCTCCGCATGAATGAACAAGCAAAGGACGAATTCTTTTGCCTCGATTTAAAAGAACATCGCGAGCTAAATCTCTTATGGGGTCCTCAAAATTATCCAACAGTGAGTTTAAATAATTCTCAAAAAAAACTAAATCGATGACATCAGCCGGCAAATAGGAATCATTAACGAAATTAAAATCAACAGGTAATGCACGCATAGCATTAGTCTACTAGTTATTAGATGTGATACAAATCAAGAAAGTAAAAAGATATACTTTAATGATCGTAAAGGAATACAGATTACCAATCCCTTTTCTTGTGTCTATTAGCACGTGTGCGTTTGCGTCTTTTATGCTTATTCATTTTTAAGCGACGCTTCTTTTTTAAGTTACCCATAAAGGATTTTGATTAATTATTAAGATGTTGAATTTTAAAAGAGAGTGACCCGCGTCCTAGTAAGGACGCGGGTCATAAGACTGGCAACAACTTACTCTCACACAGCAGCGAGGCTGCACTACCATCAGCGATTGAGGGCTTAACGAGCGTGTTCGGGATGGAAACGTGTGTTTCCCCTCATCTATGATCACCAGAATGGTTCCTATGAACTGCCATAAAGATGGTAAGTAATGAAGTTGTTACCGCGGCAGTCCGCGATTACGGAAAAATTAGTTTAACGTCAAGGGACACAAGCGTCGTCCGAAAAAAAACAGCGATTTAATAATTCAAATGTTTCGGATCATTAGTATCGGTTAGCTCAATATATTGCTACACTTACACATCCGACCTATCAACCTGGTAGTCTTCCAGGTTCCTTCATGGACCGAAATCCAAAGGAAATCTTATCTTGGGAATAGCTTGGCGCTTAGATGCTTTCAGCGCTTATCTAGTCCGTGCTTAGCTACCCGGCGGTGCCGTTGACACGACAACCGGAACACCAGAGGCACGTCATTCCCG
>CBFIBI010000001.1:0-99075 GCA_965660725.1 Opitutales bacterium | reverse complement strand
TTGTTACCTGATTTAATATTAATGACTGTGGAGAATCAGCTAATTGTGAATCTATTTCAACTCCTCTGTTAATAGGTCCCGGATGTAATATTAAAGCCTCTTTTTTTAACCACCTTCTTCTGTTTGAATTAAGGCCGAATATCGCGTTATATTCAGCCAATGATGGAAAGTGACTAGATGATTGCCTTTCATGTTGAATCCGGAGAAGCATTACCGCATCAGCATCTTCAAGGGCATCTTTTAAATTGTGCTTCACGGTGGCACCAAGAGACTCAAATTCTTTAGGAACTAAAGTGGATGGTCCGGCGAAAGTAACATCTGCCCCGAATTTTGAAAGAGCCCAAAAATTAGACCGTGCCACCCTACTAAAAAGTATATCGCCGAGAATCGTAATTTTTTTTCCTTCTAAACTACCCATACTTTCTTTAAGGGTGTATAAATCTAATAAAGCTTGGCTAGGATGTTCATGTGCTCCATCGCCAGCATTCACTACTGGAACATCTACAATTCTAGACAGAAATAATGAGGCACCTGGAGACGAATGCCTTAAAACGATAGCATCTGCTCCTAGCGCTTGAATATTCATTGCAGTATCTCGAAGAGTTTCTCCTTTAGTTAAGCTACTGGACTTTTCCGCCACTGAAATAACATCCGCATGTAATGACTTAGCTGCAATTTCAAATGCTATGCGAGTTCTCGTACTAGGTTCCATAAAAAGGTTAACTATACGCTTTCCGCTCAATAATAGTTTCCGTTCAATGGAATTATTCTGGGTTTCCCTAAAGACTTTTGCCAAATCTAAAATCTGTTCAATCTCGCTTCGACTCAATTCTTCTATGCCTAAAAGGTTTTTTTTATTCCAATTTATATTAGTCATAGGATCGTTAATGAGATTATGAAGTTCATATTAAAAATTGAAAGGAATATTTATGAATTTATTTCCAAAAAGTTTCCTGTCGAGAAAGCACACTTTCGGAAGAACCTTCATCTTGTATATGCCTAGGTGGATTCCCTAATCGGTCATTTAACTGGTCGTTTCTCTTCTTCATCATTTTTCTAAATATTTCTTTTACTTTTTGCTTCATCCAAATAGATGTTGGAGATGAGGCGCGATAATCTGCTGGTCCATTATTATGAACTCGTGAACGCTCGACTAAATCACAAGTTTGCTCAAATTCCTTCTCATTTTTGGGGTCATATACGGCATATGTTTTTCCGCCCATCTGCTTGACTACAGTAAAAACAGGAACATCGCTTGGGCCATCAGCTATGTATATCATTTGTTCGATAGGTATTCTTCTATCAGCATGTGGAATGAAAGTATTAACATCTATCGTGGAATTTTTGTTAGAGCCTTTATTAATCTCAAAAATACAGCGCGTCTTTATAGTATTATCTACAGTCATGCCAACCTGAGATATTTCCAAATCTATTGGCAAAGAGAACTCCGATTGACTCATGTAATTGGGGGGAAGTGGAGATTCAATAAATTCACAGGCAAATATATCTTCAACAAAAGGTGATATTTTACTTCCTTTAATAATTTTTGATATACCTGTGCTGATTATATAGTGCTCAATCTTGAATTCAAATTTACAAAATTCAGGATCGTTGGCCAAATTATTCAATTCAATAAATAGATCAGGAAGTCCTGGATAGAAAGTTATTTCACCACCTAATTCAAGTAGTTTATTATTAGTCAGTCCTCTCATGGGACCATTTTTAACATAACTAAGCAAGTGATTAAGATAAATGGTATCTGATGAAACTTTCAAACCACGATCGGAGTAAAGTTTTGGAAGTTGATTCACCTCCTGCCAAAATATGCTTTCATTTACCCCGAAGAATTGAAACAGAGGAGTTTGCATGTAACCGGGAATTAGAGTCTTATCGAAATCCCAAATACAAGCTACTATGTTTTGATTATGAATTTTTAAATTTTGTTGGTCCAAGTTCATTTACTAGTTTTAAAGAAAATATCTTATGTTATGATTTAGAGCTATGGTTGATTTACCAAATATTGAACCTTTCCAGCAACGATACAATGAAATAGAAAAAATTCTTGCAGATCCGGAAATTTTTAAAAACCAAGATTTAGCTAAAAGGTATTCGCGTGAGCATAGTAAATTAAAGGAAATATTGGAAATTTATGAAAATATTTTAGGATGTTTGGATGGTATAAATGAGAGCAAGGATTTAATAAACGATCCTGAATTTGAAGAAGCGGCAAAAGAAGAAATTGATTCATTGGAAAAAGAAATTCCTATTTTACAAAAATCTTTGTTGATTTCTATGCTTCCAGACGATCCAGATGTCGGAAGAAACACAATAGTTGAAATCCGAGCAGGGACTGGAGGAGATGAAGCGTCTTTATTTGCATCTGATCTATACAGAATGTATACTCGCTTAGCAGAACAGAAAAATTGGGGCTTTGAGTGTATGAGTCAAAGTCCTTCAGAAACAGGAGGTTTTAAAGAAGTCATCTTTTTAATAAAAGGTGAGGATGCTTGGTCTAAATTAAAATTCGAAAGTGGAGTACATCGTGTACAAAGGGTGCCAATTACTGAAGCTTCCGGCAGAATTCATACATCAACTGCCACGGTTGCTGTATTACCCGAAGCTAGGGATGTCGAAATTAAAATAGACCCTAATGAAATTGAGATTAGTGTATGCAGAGCAAGTGGACCAGGAGGGCAAGGTGTCAATACGACGGACTCAGCAGTGCAGATATTACACAAACCATCGGGTTTATCCGTTTACTGTGCGGATGAAAGATCTCAACTAAAAAACAAAAATAAAGCAATGACAGTTTTAAAATCTAGACTACTAAACATCAAACAAAACGAAGAAAAACAGAAGTATGCACAAAACAGAAAGAAACAAGTTGGTACTGGGGATAGAAGCGAAAGAATAAGAACATATAATTTTCCCCAAAGTAGACTAACTGATCATAGAATTAACTATACTTCACATGCACTGAATGAAATAATGCTAGGTGATTTAAAAGACTTATTTGATGCTCTTGAAAAAGAAGATCAAAAAATAAAGTTAGATAATTTAATCAATTTAGATGAGTAATAAGCTATATACAATTTTAGATATTATTAATAAATCAACTAAGTTTCTAAAAAACAAAGGTGTAGAAAATCCAAAACTTGATACAGAAAAAATAATATCACATGTAATTAAAACCCCAAGAATAAATCTATATCTGAATTTTGAAAAGATTTTGTCTGAGGAAAATTGTGATAAAATAAAAAGTCTGATAATTAAGAGGGGTAGAAGAATACCGCTTCAGCACATATTAGAAACCATTGAATTTTATGATTGTAAAATAAAAACTGACAATAGAGCACTTGTTCCAAGGCCAGAAACAGAACGCCTGGTTGAATTGGTTGCTAAATATTACAATAAGGATTTTTCTGGAAAATTTTTGGATTTAGGAACAGGTTCTGGGGCTATTATAATTTCACTGTGCAAATTATTTAAAAACGTAAAAGGAGAAGGGCTAGATAACTCTGAACTTGCTATTGAACTTGCAAAAGAAAATATACGGTTAAATTCACTTAAAAATGCATCTGTCAAAATATACGATTGGAACAAAAATGAATTAAATAACAATTATGACTTAATTATATCTAACCCGCCATATTTAACCGATGACGAATGGTTAACTGCTTCACCTGAAGTGAACAAAAATGATCCAAAAGAAGCACTAATTTCAGGGAATGAAGGGATAAATGATTTGTTAAGAATTATCAAGATTGCCACACCAAAGTTAAATAACAACGGCATTCTTGCTTTAGAAACCGGAATTAATCACAAAGAACATTTATTGAAAATAATGCCTAAAGAATACCAGAATATTAAAACGATTAAAGATTACAACGGTTTTGATAGGTACATAATAGCACATAAAACCTAGATTTCTCTTACGCTATCTATTTGGTTTTGTGAAAGGGGTTTACCATTCAGTAAAGTAATCCAGTCTGCCATGATTCGGCAGCTTTCGTGTAATCGAATATCTAGGGATTCAGGTTTACTTAGTTCATTAGCATCGTTGCCACCAGACTGATCCTCACCACGAACTTTTCTAGATAATTCCTTTTGATCATCTACAATATCCAAAAAAATATCTTTTTGCATATAAGACTTTTCTGAAAGAGTTTCGAGTAATTCATTCATATTGTCTGTAAAATTTTGATCATCAAGTTTCTGAGTTATTCTCTTATCTAGATTTAGAGAGAGAATTGATTCTTCTCGCTTGGTTTTGTATCGATCAACATTTTTATTTAGATAATGAAATTCTGAAGAGTTATTTTGTCTCGCAAGGCTATTCAGCCGGAGCTTAACAATATTTTGGGTTTCACAGATAAATTCATTTGGTGGACGTCGAAAATTGACTGCGGCAATACTGTCATTGGATAAGGCATTATCCAAATCGGATTCTCCAATCGGAAGAAAATGATTGATAGAGGGCATAGAAATGTCGCTTTCAACACCCTTTATTTGAGTACTTTCCCCAGACGGCAAATAATATTTTTGAATAGTTATTTTTGCAGCACTTTTTTTTGTAGTATTAGTTGTGTAATTAAATGGTAAATTCATTTGCAATAAGGACTGTACTGTACCCTTGCCATGAGTATTACGATCTCCAACAATTAACGCTCTTTTGTGGTTTTGAAGAGCACCTGCAACAATTTCAGAAGCAGAAGCACTATATCTCGAGACAAGAACAATTAATGGTTTATCCCATATTAATTTAGGATTAAAATCAAATTTCTTTCTTATTTTTCCATCTGTACTTTTAACTTGTACTATGGGACCTCTTGAAATAAATAAGCCTGCAAGATTAACCGCCTCGCTTAAGTATCCTCCCCCGTTTCGCCTGAGGTCTAGTATAATGCCTTCAGCATTTTGGTTTTTAAGTTTTGAAATTAATTCCTCTACATCATCAGTCGCTTTTGGACCATTACCCGTTGAACCATAAAAAGATCTTAATTCGACAACGCCAATGTTTAGGTTTCCATCTCCATGCGTTACTTTGTGTAGTGATGCTTTGGCTAAATTTGAAGTTAGTTTAATTTTATCTCTAATTATGCGTACAATTTTTGTAGAATCTGGCTTATTTATTGGTTTAATTTTAAGCCTTACCAGCGTGTCCTTAGGTCCTTTGATCAACTCCACGATTTTTGATAGTTTCATATCAACTACATCAACAAATTCTTCTTCCGCTTGTGCAACTTCAATAATTTTATCTAGTGCATCTAAGCCTCTTGATGCTTCTGCTGGTCCTCCGGGTAACAATTCTTTTATTGTACAATATCCATCAACTACTTCAAGCACTGCACCAATACCCACTAATTCATTATTCATTGTCTGATCAAATTTTTCTTTTTCTTTGATATTCATGAACGTAGTATGCGGGTCAAACATCTGCGTTAAAGTGCTCAAATAAAGTTCTTGAACATCTGTTGCCTCAAATTCCAATATACTTTTTTTCCATCTTTGATATCTTTTAACAACCTTATCTTTGCTATCATTAACATTTTCGGTTAAGATGCTAGGATCAGTTGTAGATTTATTTAAATCCACATTGACAAGTACCTCGGCAAGCACTTCAAATTTCAATAGCTTTTTCCAAACTAAATCTAAATTCTCGGCACTTTTTTCCCATAACTTGCTTTCTCGGTCAGTATCATAATTTTCATCTTTTTGAAATTTGAAATCATTTTTAAGTGTCGATAAAGCCCACTCAATACGTTCTAAAGATTTTTTTCGATAAATGTTATATATTTCAAAACCTGGAAAAAGGTTACCCTGTTTAAAGTATGTAACAAGAGAGTGAGGGTAAACTTTTAAAAATTTATTTACCTCGGGATCTGTGAAATAAAGTTTAGATTTGTCTAGCTTCTTTAAATAACTGTAAATAAATGCATTACCATCGAGATCCTCAATTTTAACTTTTTTATAATGGGCTTGTTGTAGTGCTTGAATTAACCATTTTGTTTCCTGTTGCATTAACAAAGTTGGCTGCAGTTCATCTGCGGACAAGCCTTGTTTCAAAGAGAAATTCAAAAGAAATATGAATCCTAAAAGTAAAAACAGTCTTTTTGTGAAATAGTAGGTCATTGACTTATACAATATTATGATAAATCTTACTTAAGCAATTCTTTTGCATCGTCTAATACCTTCTTTTCTTTTGAAGAAAGAGATGCAAATCCTGATTCGTTTATCTTGTCTAGAATTCGATCAACTTCAACTTGGGTAATTTTTGGGTCAACTAGATTGATTTTGTAGTCGTCACAAGATGGTTTAAAATATTTATGTTTTTTAGTGATGTTTTTAGACAATAATGAATCTCCACCAGAAAAGACTATCTTAGGAAACCGTCTCCCAGATTGAAGATAGAAATAAACAAACGCACCTGCACTCATACCACCTAAATGAGCAGAATGGGCAATTTCGTTGAAACCGCTAAGTTCATTGAAAATAAAGCCATATATCTCATAACACAGAACACCCATAATAACCCATTTTGGCTTTATTTGGATGGGTAGAACAAAAAATAATAGAAGCGTTAATGGAGTATCCGGATTTCTTAGACAATAGGTTGAAAGACACCCCATCACAATAGCAGATGAACCAAGTAAGTATTGTCCAGGTGAATTAAATGCATACCAGAAAACACAACCCAATGCGCTTGATATTAAGCAAAGATATATAAAATCCGTTTTGCCAATTTGATACTCTAGATTTTTGCCTATGAAATAGATACCCAAAATATTCATGAGCAAATGGAAAGGGCCATCATGAATTAGTACATATGTAAATACCCTCCATATAATAGTTAACCCGAGGTCTGATGTTCCGAAAGATAGGTTCTCAAATATAAGAAGAGAAAAAGAGTCAGAAAATAAACTAATTATACTAACAACAAGGAATGAAACTGAAAGAAGAATAATTAATTGTACTGCAAAACCATTTGAGTTACCTTTGAAGATTTGCTTCATGTATGTACGATCGTAAAGCATTGGTAAAAACTTATAAAATTCTACGGTTTGCGCAAACTAACATTTTTCCTACCAGCAATATTACGATTCTTTGATTGAACCAGTTTACAGAATTTTAGTTCCATATATATTGTCAATTTTGACAATTGAAAATTCTTCGGGAACTTCAACATTTTATGCATTACAGATAGTATTTTTTTCGGTGTATATCATTGCAATATTTAAAAATAAGCAAAATAAATATAAATTAATACTATCGCAAATAATATACTTAATCTTGTTAATTCATCTTTTACAAAAAGAGTCTTTTACAAAAATTCCACATAAAGAGTTATCTCCTAGGGAAATAACATTGGAGATAATTCCTAAAGTAAAATTAACTAATAAATTTTCATTTGATACAAATAAGGATAAGTATTTTGGTTATATAGTAAAAAGTCCTGAATTTGCTAAAGATATTGAGTATGAAAAAGTTTACTTTGATTTGTTAAATAACGGAAATAATGATTTGATAAATAATATAATTATAATAAAGGGTATAATCAAAAAGAGATATAGTAATGGTAATTTCTATTATGATCTTAGGAGAACAGAATTACTGAAAATAAAAGACGCTGATTGGATATCTAAAAATACTACAAAGAAAGTAATAACTTATATCAATACTCTTTTTAAAAATACCTGCAAAGAAAACGAGGATGTATCAGGATTTTTACATGCAATTTTTCTTGGTGACAAAACAAAATTATCAAAAGAGCAAGAGAACATATTTCAAAAGAGTGGGACTATGCATTTATTCGCCGTGAGTGGACTGCATATAGTTTTTTTGTATTCTATTTTTTATTTGCTATTTTTTTCTTTGAATAAAAACCGCTTGATATGCACTGTGCTTACACTAATAATAATATTATTTTATGTAAATTTAATCGGGTATCCACCATCAGCGGTACGCGCTTTTTTGATGATTACACTTTGGCAAATAACAAAAATTGTCAGCAAGAAAACAAATTTACTATCCAATTTAGGTTGGGCTTGTTTAGTTATACTTATTGTTAATCCAGAAGATTTATTTAATCTTGGATTCCAATTATCGTTTACTGTAGTTTTTGCGTTGATATTATTTTTTCGAAACCAAAACAATATATTCAACATTCAAAAAGGAAAATATTTTAATTGGGTCATATCATCTGCCAAAACAAGTTATGCAGCATTTTGTGGCAGTATAATATTAATTTTTGATAATTTTGATATTTTCGTTCCTGGATCAATTATTATAAATGTCATTACAGTTCCACTTGCAATGCTAGCAATCTTTTTAATTAATATTCACATTTTTATTAATATTTTAACAGATTTTACTTTTATAGAGAACATTATTCTTTACTTATATAATATTATTAAGTTTATTACAAATTTATTAAGTTTTAATAAAATAACATATTTTACCATAAAGAACTATTCAGAAATAAACGATTTTATACATATAATATACCCATTTTTTTTGTATATTACTTTTAATATTACAAAAAATTTTAAAGCGAAGGTTTTATTATATATATTATTACCTGCTATCTTGATTTTTTTATTTCATGCTATCCAAAAGATTTAAAATGTCTAATCGTAAAGCTTTATCTTCAATTATCCCAACTGTACCATAAAACCTTTCTCCTTCACCAGACAGCAACCTACAAAAAGGTGTAACATTAAAGCCTATAGGTGGTCTTAATTTTATTGCTGATGTAATTTCACTCCCTGAAGTATAATAATTTAATGATGATAGTTGTGCTTGCCTTAATATTTCCAATGCATCTTTTGATTTCTTTTCTGGGCAAATACAAACCGTAAAAACTTTTATTCCTCTTTTCCGGAATATCTTAAAATTTTTAGATATAGTTATAAGGTTTTCTCTATTCTCATTTCCATTTTGTCCTAAGCTCCAAAAATAAAACAATTTAGGATAATTTGTTTTTTGATTTAGAAAAAAATCAATTCTTCTTTTATCTGCATATGTTATAGAAACTGTCTCTTGAGAATATCTTCTAGCCACATCTTCCGCAATTTTTAAGTCCGCGATCGATTTAACTGATGTTCCGTATACTTTTGTTCTACTAAAGTTGAGCTTTTCTCCTCTAATCAATTTATCAACTTTTGTGCTTAATTCCTGGTTTTTAAAATTCTCTACATTATCAATATCACCTAATTTACCATAATATTTCAATATCCCATTTGCATTAAATAAGTAGGCAGTAGGTGTTACTTTTACATTAAATTGTTTTGATATTTTTTGGCTATCACCATCATACAAAAATGGAAAGTTATAATTTTGCTCTTTCGCCCTTAATTTCATTTCCTCAAACGAGTCACCATGATTCGAATATGCTAATTCATCAGGAAGTATCGCTTTTTCGCTATTCGGAGATATACAAATAAGCTTTATATTATTTTCTTTCCAAATATTATTTTGTTCTACTAATACCTTTTGAAATTTTTGTGAAATCTTACAATGATTTGAAATAAAGATAATTAAATTACCTTTTATTCCATTAAAATCATCTTTACAGTAGATTTTTTCTGATGTTCCCAAAGCCCTAAATTGACTTAGTTTTTTAATCGTTAAATCTTCTAATTTTATATCTGATTTTACGATAGAAGGTAAAATCATTATAAAAATGATTAACAGTCTGTGAATTGAAAACTTATTTCTATTCATAATTCTAAACAAAGGATTGATGCTTTTCCTTTATACTTTAAATTAATTTCTTAATATGTATCCAAAAGACAGATTAAAAAACTGGTTTTGCGGAAAAGGACATTGGGCAGATGTTCCTGACGAAGACTGGTTTAATTGGAAATGGCAATTAAGAAATAGCTTAAAGACAAAACAGGATTTCCTTAATTATATAGAACTGAGCAAGCATGAACTTGAAGGTTTTGATATTGCATTAAATAAACTTTCTGTAGCAGTGTCACCTTATTTTTTCAATTTAATTGATACAGAAAACCCGAATTGTCCTATTAGAAAACAGGTTATTCCCTCTTCCTTAGAGGCAAATGTTTCTACTAATGAAGATAAGGACCCGGTTGGGGAAGAAGGGTCAATGCCTGTTCCTGGTATTGTTCACCGCTACCCAGATCGTATTCTTTTTTTAGTTACTGATAGATGTGCATCTTATTGCAGATATTGCACGAGAAGCAGAATGGTCTCTAATGCTCAAGACTATGGTTTTCACCCATCTATCGATATTGGTTTAGAATACATCAAAAATAATGAGTCGGTTCGTGATGTTTTGTTGAGCGGAGGTGACCCATTGCTTCTTTCAAATGAAAAATTATCATATATACTATCAGCGCTAAGTAAAATCGATCATGTAGAGTTTGTTAGAATAGGATCTAGAGTTCCTGTATTTCTTCCACAACGAATTGATAATGCTTTACTAGAAATCTTTGAAAGACAAACAAATTTATGGTTAAGCGTTCATGTAAACCACCCACAAGAATGCACAACGGAACTATATGATGCATGTAGAAAACTTGTTCGTGCTGGAGTTCCTTTGGGAAATCAATCCGTTTTGCTAAAAGGTATCAATGATTGTTCCGATATTATGAAAAGTTTAATCCACAGGCTCTTAATGATGAAAGTAAAGCCTTATTATTTATATCAATGTGATTTAATTGAGGGAAGTTCACATTTAAGAACAGATCCTAAAAAGGGTGTTGAAATCATTAACGAACTTCGAGGTCACACCACCGGGTATGCCATTCCACAATTTGTAATTGATGCACCTGGGGGTGGCGGTAAAGTACCCTTGAATCCAAATTTTGTAGAAGAATTCAAAGCCAATGAAGTTTTACTAAAAAACTATGAAGGTAAAATTTTTAAATATCAATTTAATCCTTAATTCGAAATATTTAATCTGTTCGTATTGGCATTACTACACACAAAAATGAAGTCTGATTTGGTTTTTCAGATTCTACTTTAAATACTCCAGGACTCATATCATCTCTAAATTCTAAAGATATTTTGTCTTTCGTTATAGATTTTAAGGGGTCTAAAAGAAACCGAGGATTAAAAGATACGGCAGTATCTTCGCCTGAATAGTTAATAGGCATAGATTCGCAAGCATCTCCTATAATTCCCTGTCCAGTTATTTCCATTTCTTCTTTTTTAATTCTTAATGTTACTTTTTCATCAGAAACTAATGCCGCCCTATGCACACATTCCTGCATTAATTCCCTTTCTATTTCTGCATGATTAAAATCATCTTTTGGTATAACCTGATTATAATTTGGATATTTTCCTTCTACGACTTTGGAAACGAGGTACACTGATTCTGTAAATCCATTTTCATTTTCATCTTTGCTGTCTACCTTTAGTTCAAATGCAACTTGTCTATCAGTAAAAGATATAGAAACAGATTCTCCTACATTTGGTAATTTTTCTATTTCAGATACTGTCAATGATGGTAAAATAAATTCTCCTGTGTCAGAATCATCGACATTCATTTGTTTCTTTGATACAGCAAGCCTGCGACCGTCTGTTGCTACCAAAGATAAATGTTCTTTACTAAATTGGAAGAAAACTCCTTTTAACATGTATCTTTCTTCATTTATCGATTGAGCGTAAGATACACTTTTTAACATAGAAATAAGTTCGTTTTTTTGTAAAGAAAACTCTTTTTGTTCTTCTAGTTCGGGTAATGGCGGAAATTCTTTACTCTCCATCCCTACCAAGTTAAATATCGACCCACGGGTACTAATAGTTGCTTTAGATAAATCTGATGTTTCTACATTTACTTCCATTTCTGCTAATTCTCTAACTATTCTCCCAATTTCCTTTACTGGTAAAGTAATTGATCCTTCAATGGAAACATCTGCCTTCACGGAACACCTTGCTCCTAAATCCAGATTTGTAGTAGTCAAACGAATTAATCCTTCTTTTGCTTCGATAAGAACATTTTGAAGGATAGGCATTGTTTTTCTAGATCCAACTACACTTGTAACAAGCTGAAGAGCGGAACTAAAGTGATCTCGGTTTATCTTGAATTTCATTTACTTAATGTTCTGACTTAAATCATGGTTCACATCAATCTAGAATTATTAAAGATAAAATATAAAATATAAAACTTATTCATTAATATATGCAATGATAACAACAATAACTTCTTAATCAAATGTTAATCAATGATTTAAGTTAAAAATCCATGTGAAATCTCTTATTGATAATTTCGAAAGAAAGAAAAAACAAACAAAGAATTCTGAGTAAGTTTCAAAAATTAACAAATTTTTAACATCTTATTTATTTTTTGTTAAAGATTCTAAATATTCCCAAAAAGACTGATGGTTTTCCAGAATAGCATGCTCGGAAGAGGGCATTTTACAACGAACTAAAAAGTCATTTAATGAGTTTTTTTGCAGAATATATTGGCAATGCAAAGATATATCAACCTCTTCAAGGTATACCCTTAGGTCTTCAATTCTTAATCGGTAAAATGTTTTACCATTACGAATAAATTTTCCAATAGAAGAATCTTCACCATTTAAAATTTCACTAGTTAATGAGCTTAATTTTTCCATTAATTGAAGTTGCTCAGATTGATTGAGGGAGTTGAGTTCTTGGAGGCTTTGTTCAGAGAAGGTTAATTGAAACATATGTTATCTTTAAACGAACATAATTTTCTAATGACAAGTTTTTAAAATCAACTATGCTGTATTTAATAAAACATTAATTTGATACAAATTAAAAAAAGTTTAATTTTTTAGCCTAAATATGAGTATAGATGAAGTTGCCGCCGCCGTAAAAGTTCTTAAATCAGAAAGTTCATGCATTGATTTGGCAGCATCTCGTCTAAATAAAAACTTTTCCAAAGCGTTAGACATATTAAATAGACCTAAAGGTAAAATAATAATATGTGGAATTGGGAAGTCAGGTCATTTAGGAAAAAAAATGGCCGCAACCTTTTGCAGTACAGGATCACCTGCCTGTTTTCTGCATGCATCTGAAGCAGTACATGGTGACTTGGGTATACATCAAGAAAACGATCCTGTTATTTATCTATCAAACAGTGCTAGTACCCCCGAACTACTTAGTTTATTACCAATAATGCGGAAACGAAAAAGTAAAGTAGTCGGCATCATGGGAGATGAAAATGGACCCTTAACCCAAAAAGTAGATGTATTTTTAAACGCATCTGTTTCGAAAGAGGCTGACCCATTGGGGATCGTTCCAACCGCCAGTTTTATAGTCGCGTCAGCTTTGGGGGATGCACTGGCATCAAGTTTAATGAAACGTAAAAATTTCACCAAAGAAGAATACGCTAGAACACACCCAGCTGGCCAACTTGGCAGAAATCTTCTATTTAATGTGGAAGATGTTATGCATGAGTTAAACAATGTTGCTACAGTTTCATCAAAAACATCAATAAGAGATGTAATTATTGAAATGACACAATTTCCCTTAGGTGCTGCATTGGTTATTGAACATAATAAATTAGAAGGAATTATTACTGATGGAGATTTACGAAGGTCGTTGGGTAAAAATGAAGAATTAATTTATATGACGGCCGAGCAGGTTATGAATAAAAACCCTTCTACCATAAACTCTCAATTATCTTTAGAAAATGCATTAAAAATTATGGAAGAAAGAAAGAATCAAATATCTGTTCTTCCGGTAGTAAAGTCTCCCCAAAATAAATTAATAGGTATGTTAAGATTACATGACATCTATTCGCCAATTTTAAATTGAAAAAATTAAAATTTAAGTGATGAATAAAAAGATAGTAACAATAAGTATATTTTCTGTTGTCTTTATTGCGGCAATTTATCTTTTGTTACAACTTAATCGTGCATATGAAGAGTTTTCTCATTGGAAAACTAGGGAAGCGGTTTTGGAAAAAGAATTGGGTGACTTAAGAAAAGAAGCCAACGATCATCGTCAATTTTTAGAAAAGCTAAGACGAGATCCTGAATTTCAAGATGCTGTTGCCAGAAAAGAATTAGGTTACGGAAGTAAAGATGAGAGATTATATCGTTTTTCCGAATAGTTAACAGAATTAAAATTTAATAATAATATCCCCTGCATAAAAGAATGAACAAAAATTTAATAGAACAAAAATTAACGGATGCTCTTGAAAAAAAGTTATTATATAAATCTAGCATCAAAAACATCCAAGAACTTGTTCAATGCGAATTGATTCCTGACTGGATTATTTCTTCGATAGAAGAATTATTAAGTAAAGAAAATTGGGAGGAATTAAATAATAGATTTTTTAAAAATCTTGCTTTTGGGACGGGCGGCATGCGGGGGAGAACCATCGGGAATTACATTACTACAGCTGAACGTGGTGATAATAAGAGTAATGAAACCCCTTATCATGCAGCGGTGGGAAGTAACACATTAAATGAAATAACTGTATTGCGTGCAACAAAAGCTCTTTTTATGCATACAACAAAATGGTTGGCGGAAGATGGTATTTTTGCCCAACCTCGTTTGATTATTGCATATGATGTCCGCCATTTTTCTGAAAAATTTTGTAGATTGGCTGCATTCGCATGGGAACAGTTAGGAGGCTATGCATTAGTATTTGAGGGTCCAAGATCAACACCCCAATTAAGTTTTACCGTACGACATCAATATGCACATGCCGGAATTGTTATTACAGCAAGCCATAACCCTTTCCATGATAATGGTTTTAAAGCCTATTTTATGGACGGGTCTCAGTTGGTTCCCCCGCACGCCGAAGAAGTTGTTAAAAGGTACGAAAAAATATCAATCGAAGAATTACTACCGTTATTATTACAATCAGATAATGAAATAAATTGCGGTAAAGTTTTAACGACAGAGCATGATCTAGCATATAGAGCTGCACTTGAAGATGCAGTCTTAGACCCTGATGTTTTGAAAGAAAATAAAATCAAGATGGTTTTCACACCAATTCATGGTACGGGGGCAATTGCATCCATTCCATCTCTATGGGACCATGGAGTAGATGTAGCAATAGTAGAAGAACAAAATAAGCAAGATCCAGCATTTGGTACTGTCGAATCCCCTAATCCAGAAAACCCTGAGGCTTTAAAAATGGGAATTTCGGTTGCTCAAAAAACGAAGTCCGATTTTGTTATGGGAAGCGATCCAGACTGTGACCGAATTGGAGTAGCTGTTCGATCTGGGGGAAAATTCAAAACATTAACTGGAAATCAGGTAGCTTGTATGCTTGCTGAATATCGGCTTTCAGTTGCTCGCAGAAAAAAAATCATACCTGAGCACGGAAATAATAGCATAGCAATCCTTAAAACGTTTGTTACAACACCGTTGCTTCAGCATATAGCAAACGCGTACAATATTAAATGTATAAACACACAAACTGGCTTCAAATGGATGGCCAAAAAATTGGCGAAATATGAAGACCAAGCAATAATAGAGTTAAAAGAACACGAGGGATTGTCACTCGATTTTGATGAAACAGAACTGTTTGCCCGCATAGACATTTTAAAGAGATATTCAACCTATGTAATACTTGCAGCAGAGGAAAGTTATGGATACCTCCCGTTAGATACAGTAAGAGATAAAGATGGAAATGCCGCAGCTTTAGCAATTGCTGAAATGTTTGCTTTTCTTAAGTCCAGTAAAACAGAACCCATCGTATATCTTGATAATATATACAAAAAGTATGGCTATCATGAAGAAATTACAGAGAATTTATATTTTGAAGGTGCAGAGGGTAGCGAAACTATAAAAAGTCTAGCTGAATCTTACAGAAAAAGCCCTTTAGAAAAGGTTGCTGATATAGAGGTGAAAGCATCTAAGGACTTTTTAGAAAAAGGGTATATTGATGAGGACGAAGATGAGTTACCTCAAGAAAACTTTCTCGTACTTGAATTGGCCAATAAATTTTCTATAGCTATAAGACCAAGCGGGACAGAACCCAAAATCAAATATTACATTTTCGGTTGTGGAGAAAAAAGTGAGCAAGATTTAAATCAATCAAAAACAGAAGTTTCGGAAAAAGTTAAAGAGATTGCGGAATGGCTTGTTCACGACGCAAGAAAGCGAACTGAAAAAGCTTAAACTAACATAGAAGCTGGATTCTCAAGTGTTTCAGCAAGTGATTGTAGAAATGAAGCAGCAATAGCACCATCTACAAGTCTATGGTCGCAACTTAGCCCAAGCATCATTGTTTCTCCAACTTGTAAGTTGCCACTATCGTTGACAATAGGCTTTTTAACAATTGCACCAACGGATAAAATAGCAGCGTTCGGGGGATTGATGATTCCGCTAAAAAAATCAATACCAAACATACCAAGATTAGTTACTGTAAATGTGGACCCCGCCATTTCGTCTGGGTTTAATTTTTTTGATCTAGCTTTTTTGATAAGTGACTTAGCTTCGATCGAGATAGCCTCTAGATTCATGGAATTGGCGTTTCTAATAACAGGAGTTACCAAACCATCTTCAATGGCAACACCAAAAGCAAGATGAACTCCGCCGTGAAATTTTATATTTTCTCCTTCCCATGAGCTATTTATTTCAGGAACCAAAGGAATAGTTTCTGCACATGCTTTGAGGACTATATCATTGAGTGTAAGTTTAGTTGTAACCTCAGCGTTTTTCTTTGCTAATTTCGAATTTAATGCCAAACGGGCAGTTTGTAAAGGGGACGCATTTATTTCCTTTTGGAGATAAAAGTGTGGAATAGAGCTTTTTGACTCCAATAGCCTCCGGGCAATAATTGTTCGCATTTTTGAAACGGGAACAAGTTTGTCAGATCCAGTAAAAGCATCATTAGAAGCTGTTGTAGAAAGTTCAGCGGAATGGTTTTCTTTGTTTTTAACTGCACTTGTCTGAAGGGCGGAAATACTCTCAATATCTTTTTTAACGATCCTACCATTTGGCCCTGATCCTTTTAATGACTTTAGATCGAGATTAAGTTCCAAGGCCATTTTTTTCGCCAATGGTGATATGTGGATCCGCTCACTATTGGCATTTGCCGCAATAGGTTTTGTTGTACTTGTGGTATTTAAATTATCATCAACTGAATTAAGATCATCAGGTTCAGCATCTTTTACTGCTTCTAAGGCTGATTGCTCCGGTTCGTCATTTTGATCTGGTTTATTTTGTGCATCTTCCACATTTTCGATTTTGTCGGGAGTTGGAAGTTTAAATTTTTCCCCAGGCTCGCCAACAACAGCAAGAGGGCTACCAATGGGCACTTCATCTCCCTCGTTTACAAATAACTCCAGCAATGTGCCATCGTCAAAGTTTTCAAGTTCCATTGTAGCCTTATCGGTTTCAACTTCCGCTAAGATATCTCCGTTCTCAACGGTTTCACCAATTTTTTTGTGCCATTTTACCAATGTACCAACGGACATAGTATCACTGAGCTTGGGCATTTCAATTATCGTAGCCATAGATAAATTTAGTTAAATTAATTCCATTGCCTTAGCCAAAATTCGGTCATGAGCAGGAATTTGTATGTTTTCAAGTGTTCTACTGTATGCCTGTGGAGCATCAATTGCAGAGACTCTTTTAATTGGAGCATCTAAAAAATCGAATGCCTGATCTTGAATGATAAATGCGATCTGTGCATCAACGCCACAGAATGGTTTGTTTTCTTCAACTAGTAAAACTCTATTTGTTTTTTTAACGGTTTTTAAGATAGCATCAATATCAAGTGGTCGAATAGATCGTAAATCTAAAACTTCGACAGAAACACCATGTTTTTCTTCCAAGGTTTGAGCGACTTCAAGAGATGAGTGAACAGCCTTTCCGTGGGCGATAATTGAAAGATCGTTACCTTCTTTTAAAAGGTTCGCTTTTCCAAGGGGAACAATAAAATCTTCTTCCTCTGGCACTTCACCCTGTAAGTTGTAGAGTATGGTATTTTCCATAACACAAACAGGGTCATTATCTCGAATGGCAGCCTTCATCATTCCTTTCGCATCTGAAGGAGTGGAAGGGCAAATAACTTTCAAGCCCGGTGTATTTGCAGCAAAGTTTTCTGGGGTATGTGAGTGAGTTGCTCCAACATTTGTTCCACCATTAGCGGGACCCCGAAAAACAATGGGTACATTTATTAATCCACCTGACATATACCTCACACTCGCCGCATTGTTAAAGATTTGATCGAATGCAACATAACAAAAGCTCCAAAACATGAATTCTACAACAGGTCTCATGCCCATCATTGCCGCACCGACTGCTAAGCCAGAAAAAGCGGCTTCACTAATTGGTGTATCTATGATGCGATCGCTACCAAACTTTTCAAGCATGCCTTCAGAAACCTTATATGATCCTTTAAATTGAGCAACCTCCTCACCCATCAATACGACATTTTGATCCCTGGCAATTTCTTCAGAAAGTGCCTGATTTAATGCTTCTCGGTATGTAATTTTAGCCATGAATAAAAAGTGTTTTTGGTTTTAAATATTCAAGAGGGTGTTGGTGTTTCAAAAAACAT
Source organism: Opitutales bacterium (assembly GCA_965660725.1). Classification (GTDB taxonomy): domain Bacteria; phylum Verrucomicrobiota; class Verrucomicrobiia; order Opitutales; family Seribacteraceae; genus Seribacter. Next base: position 80,609 of record CBFIBI010000001.1, on the reverse strand, counting down.
TGTACCTTCGGATGTTTTTTCTTTCGGGTTATCTGTTTCCCAATAAATGTCATCCATAAGTTCATGTGCTTCAGGGTCCGGGCTTGCGTCAGCAAATTGTGCCGATGCCTCAGCGTCGTCTTTTGCTTTTGCGTCGATGGACTTAAGTTCCTCTTCGGATGCCGTGGATTCACTTAAAAGTTTTGCACGAAATAAGTTTAAAGGGTCTTTGTTTAGTTTGTACTCCTCTATTTCTTCTTTACTGCGATAAGTTTGGTCAGGGTCTGCCACAGAATGACCGCGGTATCTGTAGGTAACTATTTCTAAAACGGAAGGCCTAGATTTTTCATGGGCAAGTTCAAGGGCATCACCAATAGTTTGGCGAACTTCATAAATATCATGTCCATTTGAGACAGACCAATCGATATCAAATGCATCACCTCTTCGAGCGAGAGGGTCGCCGGCAGAATGTCTAGATTCAGCAGTTCCCATGGAATAACCGTTATTTTCAATTACATAAATTACAGGCAAATTCCATAAAGATGCTAAATTAAGAGACTCATAGAATGGACCTTGATTGGTTGCACCATCTCCCATGAAACAAATACATGCCCCCTTTTTCTTTTGATATTTAAGTGCATATGCGATGCCCAAACCCAGAGGTGTTTGCCCACCGACAATTCCATGCCCGCCCCAATAGTTTTTATCTGGGGCAAAAAAGTGCATCGACCCACCTTTGCCTTTAGAGCAGCCGGTTTTTTTGCCATAAAGCTCGGCCATACATTCATCAAAATCCATTCCTACGGCAAGTGCATGTCCATGATCCCGATATGCAGTAATAACATGGTCATCTTTTCCCATCATGGAAACCGAACCAACAGCAACTGCCTCTTGTCCAATGTATAAATGAAGGAATCCACCAATATGTCCTTGTTGGTATGACCTGAGGGAACGTTCTTCAAATCTTCTAATCCTTACCATATTTTCAAATAAGGAAACCTTTTCCTCCTTCGATAAATCAATGTTTGCCGGCGATTTAGAGAAATCTGTCGACTCATTTAAGGCACTATCATCTACAACCGGGCTCTCTTTTTCATTGGCAGTTTCGGCCTCTTTGGGTTTTGCAACAGTTTTATCTGGCTCAAGTGTCGTGTCGTGATGTAAACCTTCCATATGTTGTAAATTTCGTAAAAATTAAATAGAAAAGAGATTATCAGCTTAATATGGCCTTGCTTCAATCTTAATCTTAGGGGAACCGGAAATTGAACAATCTGCATTAATGCCCCAAATGCCAGATTTTCGTTTATCATAAAATGGCCAAACTAATTGATGATCTGTGGGCGGAATTGGTAAACTATCAATAACATTGCGTTTAAAAAAACTGAATGTGCCCTCATCAAAATCTATTGGTTTTTCTTGTATTGCTTTATGGCAGTCAAAAAGAAACATTAGCCAATTACATGAGTTTTCGTAGGCTTTTTCAGAGACATACCCAAAGATTGATAAGTCATTAAAATTTAATTCTAAACCAGTTTCCTCCCTTGCTTCTCTAATGGCACATTCATATGGGGATTCCCCAATCGCCATATCTAATTTCCCCCCGGGCGGACTCCACAACCCCAAATTGGGTGCATTTTTTCTTTTCAACAAAAGAATCTCATCTTCAGGATTGCGAATAAAAAGTAAGCAGGATATCTTAAATTCCATGAGTTTTATGCTTGTGATTCATAACCAACATTTGGAATGATAGCAACATACCAAATATAAAATTCAAAAATCTTTTCCTTATGATAAATAATTTAACAAAATTAGTTCTTTCTGTTTCGTTCATTATTACAACAAGTATTTTTGCCGAGCCAGACCAATATGTAAAACTTGGTAACAAAGTAACAATAACCAAAGAATCTGACCAATGGGTGAAAGCAAGTGTCCCATTCGTGTTTGTATCCCATCCCTTAGAGGATAAATTCAAAAGAGTTAAACCAACAACCAGGGAAGATGTGATCAATTTAGAATTTATTGATCGAATTAAGGTTAAACTCTATCTTTGTTTCAGCAATGAATATGATAAGAAAATGCTTCGCACGCAAAAACTTTTGCCTGCAGAATTTTATCAGTATTACAGTGCCGAAGTCGAGTTCATGACTTTAAAATTTGATCGTAATACAAAGTATGCACATTTTTTATTCCCGGCAACTATTGCCGAGCGGGATGGTTTTCTAACTAGCTACATTAATGCAGTCGGTTATGCAGTGGAAATAATTTATGATGGAATTCCATTAGAAATTACCAATTCGATTTTTTTCGATAAATACCGGGAGGAGAGAATACTACAAAAGTTTAAACAACAAGCACAGGCTAATGCATCTAAGAACGAAGGTATTTTAGTTCCAGCCCATGTGATAAGTTCAAGTTATTTAGACGGCATGGGCCCTGTTAAAAGAAGCCAAAATTCAAAATATTAAAATTCTTAAGAATTGGTTTCTTTCCCATTATAAATGAGCGATAAAAAAGAGATCATAATAAATTGTGGAACTTCACATGTTTCTGCCAGCGTATTCTCTTCAAACGGACAAACAATAAGTCTTAAACAGGTTGGTTTACAAACTTTACATTACGATTACTCGAATGATCAAATTTGGCTTGATTCCTTAATCGCTGGCTTAGAGCTTTTATGCAAGAAGCAGAAAATAAAGGGAAATGCCAGGTTTATTTTTCCCGGTGGACTTTTATTAAATAAAACAATTCGAGTTCCTCATGTTGATGAGGAGAAGCAGAAAAAAATTGTTGCCTTTGAGTTGTCTCAAAAAATGCCATTCCCGTTATCTGAACTTATCTGGGATTATCAAGTGATTGATGACGATGGAGTGGAGCAGGAAATACTTGCTTTTGCTGTTAAGCCGGAAGTAGCAGAGAATTTTTGTGAAAAAGTAGTCGCAATTGGTCTCAACCCAATTCAAATCACCCCGGCACCAATACTTGATTATAATGCGTTCATTTCCTCTGGAATTGGCTTGGAGCAGCAAGAAACCCTCGTTGTAAATGTTGGAGCAAAATCAACAAATTTACTATTTATAAATCCAACCGGATTTTTAATACGAAGTATAGCCATAGGTGGAAATGCCTTAACTCAAAACATTTCTGATAGTCTGGGAACATTATTTGAAAAGGCAGAAGAAGTTAAAAAGAGTTATTTTTCAGGGCAAATTGCTTTTTCCCCCGAAGACCCAAGCGTGCAAGTATTAGAAAATTGTGCACAACAATTTTTGACCCGGGCGAGCCAAGAAATTACTAGGTCAATAGTTACTTACAAACGCTTAAAAAAGGGAAAATCCCCGGGAAGAATCTTTTTAGCCGGTAGGGGAGCACTTCTGAATAATCTACCTGAATACCTTAGCCAAAGCCAAAGTTTAAATATTGATTATTTTGATCCCCTAAAGAGCGTTGTCATCGATGATGGCATTGACCAAGATATGAAAGCGTTGTTACCTTTTATGATTGGCGAGTCAGTTGGTTTGGCACACGCAACTTTTAGCGGTCCTGAAAAACAACAAGCTATAAAAAGGCCCTTAAATTTGCTTCCTGCAAACAAATTAACGAGTTTAAATTTTAAATCAAAGATACCTTTTTTAATTGTCGCTTTAGTTCTGTTTTCGCTTTTGCCACTACCAAATATATGGACAAAAGGATTAGCCGAAAAAGAATCGTTAAAAAGCTTAGAGTCTCTTAAAGATAAATCCAAAGATTTGCGTGCTGAAATATCTGATCAAGAGTTACAACAGGATAAATTCAATTTTACAGATAGTTTTAATAAAATTTTGTTGAAGCGTAATCTAGTGTTTCAAAAAAAGGGATTATCTACTTGGGTGTTGCAAGATTTTCTTAATCAACTTCAGAGTTCTCTAGACCATCCGGATATTTCTGATACTTGGTTTGATAACTTAAAATTCGAGCAGAACGTCATCAAAAATGACCCCAGAATTACCCAAAATTCTCCTATCAAAAAATCAGACCAATTTAAGATCATTCTAACGGGAAGATATTTGGTTCGCTCAACGGAACAATTTGAAGATTCTGAAATAGCAAACAAGCGGAATCATCTGATTGAAATTAACAGCAGGAAGCAGGAAGCTTTAACTCAGTATCTTGAAGCTCTTCCATTTATTGAAAAGGCTGAGAAAAAAACATTTTCTATTGAGGGTAAGGGTGATCTCTTTAAGAGATATTTTACTCACTTTGAATATATTTTTACTCCAAAAAGTAGGATAGTTAGATGAGTTTTCTTAAACAAAACAAAGTATTTTTTGTAATAGCTTTTCTGTGCATCTGTCTTTTTTCTAGCTTACAATTTGTCTCATGTTCATCAGATGACGATTTAGAATTAATTAAAAAATCCATTCAAAATGAAATTCGTCTACAAAGTTCTCTTTATGAAGACCTGAATAATTTTCAGGGACTTGATAAAGACTCAGAATTAGCAATCGAAGACCTTTTTGCCCTCAGCAAGATTGAAAAAGAACAACAGCGCTTGTGGAATAATATTTTAAACCCTGCACAGAATATTTCCACAAACTGGAAAAGTAAAAGCCCGGAATCCATAAATGCTGATCTTACTAGATTATACTCGCAATTGCGTGATATGTGTAAACGAAATAATATTTATTTTGACACTAAATCCTCTTCTATACCACTAGCATTTACTCCTTCTCCAGCTGAAAAAGAAAGCAAATATGGATTTGGATTTTCCTCCTATGATGGATTTTGGCCAAGTTTTTCCACCAAAGAAGCTCAACTTATTGGAATGCAAAGTAAAATAGTGGTTACCATGATAGAGTATTTATCGAATGCTTCAGATGAAGAGTATGGAATTAATTTGATACAGATTTCTAGAGAACCTGTCGGTAAAGAGGATAAACAGCATATAGCAGGAGACCTTTTGGCGATTCCAAATTTGGAAACTAAGCTAGTTCGCTTTGGAGAGGAAGTTAAGTCTTTTGCTTTTTTACTTAAGTTCAAATCTCATACTTCTCACGCACGCAGCTTTGTAAATCAGTTACGCCCTCCTTTCTTGCTCAGAGACATTGAGGTAAGTCGTATTGATGAAGGAGTCTTAAATTCAACCCCAGCGATCCAAAACAGTCCATTTGGTAATCCAGGTCTTCCAAATGTAAATGAACCTTTACCGATTGTTAAAAACGTTGAATCTACCTTTACATTCTTAGTCGAATATATCTATGAAGTAAATCGTGACTTGGAAAATTTTTTAGCACAAGAACTGAATAATAAAAAAGTTAATAATGAGACATTAAAGGAGTTTTTACAACAATCTGGAAACACCAAATTAGAAGCTAAGATCATAAAGCTTATTGATAAAAAGTGAACTTCGTCAAAAAACATTATGAGAAATTATTGCTAGGACTGGCACTCCTTGTTCTTGTACCAATTGCAGTGGTTAAATTTTTGGATTCAGTTAATAATGATTTACCACAAAAACCCCCCATGAGCTCATCCTTTTCTCTGGATGAAATTAATGATGAGCAAACAATATCTTTACTTAAAGAAACAAGCCTTTTGCCAAATGATTTAATAAGAGTTTATAATTCAGCGAATGAAAAAATCTTAAGCACTTCTATTACAAAGGTAATCTATAAAAAGAAAAGTAAAGTATCAGTAAAACTAAAGACAGGAAGAACTTTGGAGGGAAGGCTGCTAAGTTCAAATAATTTAGTTATGACCAAAAATTGGCAGAGAAGTAGAACCCCTATTGCTATAGATTCTGAAGATGGTGTTTTTAATTTAAACATGAATGAAATTGATTTTATAAAGGGCTATCAAAAACTTGTAACCGATAAAGACCTAATAAAATTTGAAGATGAAGACTGTTCTATTTCCGTCTATCAATCAGCATCTAAGTTTTTAATAGATTCTAACCAAACCGATAAAACTAGATGGATCAATTATAAAACTGATCATAATGAAACAATTTATGATTTATTTACACCACCAATCATCTATCTTGTTGACGGTGAATTAACAACCTCTCTACCAGAAGCACCCAAAGAGGAAGAAAAAGAAGAAGAATTTGGATTGATTCTCACTCGCTTTGAAAAAAGTGAGTACCGCTTGAAATTGGTCAGCTGGATTGGTCAGGTTCCTTATTTTGAGGATTTAACATTAAAAATTTCAACGACAAGCACGAAGAATGTAAAAAATCGCATTGAGCCAAAAATACCATATAAAAACAACGAAAATTATCGGCCTGGAATGCCATCTCTGGTGAAAACAACCATGGAAGATGAAAACAAAGTTTTCATGGTTGAGTATTTTACGGTTCAGCAAATCAAAGATCCCAGAACGGGTGGCGTTAAGCCGGTTGGCCGGGCAATGGTTAGAGATTTTCAAAAAGGGGGTGCCCCCTTTGAAATTAATAGTCGAATGGAACAGGTATATTCTGGAGATTATGAACTTGAGCTCGAAGTAAATTTGCCAGGAGAGATACCTCAAAAAATTATTTTAAACTCCAAAGATTTAGATAGAGAAATTTCAATTGGAAATCGAATTTTTAAAATATTGGAAATGAACGAAACCAATCGGAGTGTCAAAATAGAAAAAGCTATTCTTGGTAATGAGGATTCAATTGTTTCAACTCTTAAGTTGTAACATAAATTTTCGATTTTTATTTATTGACCCAATCCCCTCAATCTATGGAATGGGATGTGGAACTAATTCTTTTCCAATGCCCCTTATATTCCATGCGCCTGAAAACATATTTTCAAATTTCATTAATTCCATTAAACTTTTGTTTTGGGTTTATCTTACATGGACAAAATGATTCAGATGCTGGGATTAAAGCTTTAGAAAATCTTCCTGTTCAGGAAGTTGGTCCATCAATTCAAAAGGTCGAAAATGATCAGGAAATTTTTAATTTTGGACCTGAAACTAATTTAATTCGTCTGCTACAAGAGATAAGAGCTTTATCAAATTCTGGTAAAACAAGAGAGGCACAGAAGATGTCTGAGGCAGCGCTCGAAAAAATAAACGAAAGTGAAGAAAATATATTTTACCTCAGACAGATCCGTAAGGAAGAAACTAAAATATATTATAAACTTGCTCAGGATGCAATGAAGGCGAAAGAATTTTCATTAGCCAGGCAATACCTTTCGCGCTATCAAAAAAATGTTTCTCTTGAATTAGAAAACAGAAAAAGGCAGCGAGACATAGTTATTAAAAATAATGGTTCTACTGACGCATCCTTGGTTGGTAAGTTGGTTGAAGAATTGGAAACTGCGAAGAAAGACCTAGCAGAAATTCGTGCTAAAGCTGGTTTGCCTGAGGATGATGCAAAACCAGATTTTGAGCGCCTTATGGAAGCTGAAAAGGCTAAAATGGGGACACTTATGAGGCGTGCTGAAAGGTTACTGGAGAAAGCCAGGAAAGATGGAGCTGATGGACAGTATGATCTTGCATTGGATCAGCTTGATGAGGCTCTTGGTATTTTACCTTCAAATGTATCCAGTATCGCTCTGGTCAGTGACATATATAAAACAAAACAACAAATCACATGGTATCGAATGGGAGAGGCAATGCTAAAGGGTAAAGTCGGAGAGGTTCAAGATCTAGTTGTTCAATACCAAGAGGTTGAGGAATCACGAAGAAAGGCAGAAACGGAAACCCTGGGCATTGAAGAACAGGTTGACTTTGAAGCTGAGATGATGAAGGCACGAGAGAAAGTCGATGAGCAAGCGGTTCTTGCTGAAGAAATGCTCGCAAAAGCTAAAGGCTTAATAAGAAAAAAAGAATATGAAGAGGCAGACGATACGCTTTATAAAATTAAAGCTTTTTTGGAGCCTAATACGAAAACATGGCCAATTATTTTAGATGCTGCATTACTAAAAAATCGTATAAATCTTGAAAAAGCCGAAGATGCTCGGGCTGAAAAAGATTGGGACTTAGCCAATCAGTACTTGGATGCTTTTAGAACAGGGTTTTACCAAGATCGAGACATACAGGGCGACCCTCTTTCTTTTGGGCGACCCGGTTTAAAAGCAACCGAGGGCGAAAAGGCAATTGATGAGGAGTTAGATAAAGCTAAACGTATGGAAGATCGAATTTCTTCAGATAAAGCGAATCCTTACCGACGTGATATAACAGAATTTTCTCCTGACTGGAAAGAGGAACGGCTTGCACTTCAGGAGTTACTTATGCGTGCGAAAGTGCAGTTTATAAACGGCGATTTAACAGGAGCCACTGAAACATATCGTACAATTGAAACCCGCTTTTCTGATAATTACGAAGCTAAGGAAATGCTCAAGCGGATTGCTGGGATGCGGGCAGAGGAAAGTTATTTGGGATATCTAAAAACAAGGCAGGAAATGCTTGAGGAAATCGAACGCGAATGGGAAAGACCCAAAGTTTTTGATCGTCAAATTGAAGAAGTGGAGAAAGTTAAAGAAGGGCCCAGTAATTTAGAAAATAAATTAAAGATTATTCAGATTCCGGGTGTGCAGTTTTTTGAATCCCCTTTGCCCGAGGTCATGCAAGAATTACAAAGGCTTGCAAAACAATTTGATTTAACAGAGGTGGACCCCGCTAAGAAGGGTGTTAATATTATACCTTTGGCTAATGGAGAAGAGCCTTTTCCCAATGTAACCATTACTTTAAACCCGATGCCGCTTGGGCAAATGATTCAGTTTATTGCTGAAATGGTAAGTTGGACTTACGATGTTCGTTCCGATGCAATTGTTGTTTCTAAGTCGGGTGGTACATTTACGGGCAGATCCCTGGAAACCGAGTTTTATGAGGTTACCCAGGGTACTATTCAAAGAATGACGGGTGGTGCAGGTGCTGGGGGAATGGGAGGCGGCGGAGCAGATCCATTTGCACCCGCACCTGGAGGAGGTGCAGGAGGAGGTGCAGATGACACTGGTGCAAAAATAAAATCATTTTTAGAAGGTGCGGGCATACCGTTTGATGATACAAAGGGGCATAAGTTTGTCTTTGATGGATTTCAAATGATCGTAACCCACGAGAGACGCTTTTTAGACTTAATAGAAAGAATACTTGAAAGATTAGATGCCGATTCAAGTAGACAGGTTGAAATTGAAACCAAATTTCTTGAAGTACAGGAAGGGGCCCTGGATGAAGTCAGTTTTGATTGGCAGTATAGTTGGGGAGATGCTCAGTATGTTCTTGATCCCACTACATTAAATCCAGTTGTTGATTCTAATGGCCAACCTGTAATTAGTTTTGGAAAAAGTTTTACAGGTAACACACGCACGCTAGCCACTGCTCATTCTGCAACGGGTATGTCCCGCGATACGATTATCAGCATTCCGGATAATCGGGATGCAAGTTTAAATATTCCTAACCCCACACCCTCGCTTCCTGGAAAGATCGGAATAGGTGCTGGAGTATCTCCTTTATTACAGGCAAACAGCCAAAGTCTCTCACTTGGAGGAGCGGGTGGAAGTATGATTTTGGGGGGCAGTCAGGCAAAACTTTTAATAAATGCATTAAAAAGAAAGCAAGGAACGGATTTATTGAGTGCGCCAAGAATTACCGTTATGGATGGACAACCCGCTCAAATTACCATTGCACAAGAATTTATTTATCCAACAAATTATGAACCTGCACCTTTACCCGGAGGAGGAGGCGGAGGAAATAATAACCAAGGGGGTGCGGGTGCTCTTGCACAGGCGATTCAAATTCAAAGTGCAATTCCTCAATTTGATGCAGTTGCACCCGATGACGAGCAACCCGGTTTTCGAGAAGTTGGTGTTGTAATGGATGTAACTCCAAGAATAGAAAAATATAATTCAATTGCACTTGAACTTAGTCCTAAGGTTACTGAGTTTGACGGTTTTATTGAATATGGTGGTTCTTCTGCAATGATTGGCACTTCTGCGGTGGGATCCCCGCCTATGATTATTCAACCTTCTGGTATCCTGATGCCTATTTTCTCGGTCCGGAAAGTAAATACATCAGTTACCATATTTGACGGAGCGACTGTTATTATTGGTGGGCTTACTCGCGAGGAAGTCAAAACGGTTAATGATAAAATTCCTGTCTTGGGAAATATTCCATTAATTGGCCGACTGTTCCAGTCTTCTGCCGAAAGTTATTCCAAAAGAAATTTATTGATCTTTGTGAGTGCAAGTATTGTGTCCAGAGGAGGATCTCCAGTCCGCGAAGTTATTCAAAACATTAGCCCTCAATCAATTTTTAAAGACCCCGTTATTATGACACCAACCGGAACGATTCGACGTGAGCCTAAGGGCGATGTAATGGCACCCTAATCCTTATTCCCATTTTATTGCTTTAAAATTTCTAGGTTAAAATGCATCACTTTCTAAGAAAATACACAGTGCAGCGTTTAATCTTTTCTATAACTTTTCTTTCGTTCCATTACCTTGATAAACTAGTTTTAATAATGTAGATTAAAATTGTGCCCCAGCCCTCAAAACTTCTATTTATAAAAAGCCTATTAAATAGGCCTAAGGGTCGTTTGATTAAAAATTTTCTGCCATGGGGGATTATTACTTTATTAGCTGGGTTTATTTACATAAAAGTTGATAATTTGACCGATACGGCAATCGATACTCCTGCCCAGATTGCAAAGAATGAATATCCTGTTGATGAGCATAAAACAAAAATTGAAGTTCTCCCACATTCCGTAAATAAATCTGTTCAGCAAATCCCTGAACCTGAATGGTGTGAAAGTGATTCATACCAAGATCTTTCCGACCATCTATCCATAAAGGCTTTTAATAGATGGTTAGAATCTTACGAAATCTTTGAATGTTTTAACAAAACTGACTGCATTCATGACCCAAGAGTTAAATTGGAATTACTCAAGAGAGGCGAAAAACTAGCTAAAGAAAGAGCCCCAATTTTTAAACAGATTATACGGAATGATCCTAAGAAAGCTTTAGAAATTGCGGTTCACGAAGACTTTTACAGTAGATTACCTGAAAATATAACCACCCATTTGGAAGAATGGGTGTCATCCTACAGTAATTTTAAAGCAGTCCACATGTGTAAAGATCCCGCTCGTCCAATGGGCATGATTATGCAATTTGCATCATTACCTAATGGTAAAACTGTTGAAGTCCATACCTATGGGAACAGGAAATATTTAAAAACAACACAAGGAGTTGCAATTTGGGGGGTTCGAATGGGAGATGACATGGCGGTATCTGAAAACCCATATCGTATTAAGCCCATTTCAAATTCAGACTCCTATGTTTTTAAAATGGCTGACATCGAATTAGAAGTACCTTCTTCCAGAGGAATTCAGGCTTTAGAAAAAAGAATAATTGATGCCGAACGCAGGGGTTCGATCACTGGGTATGTAAAATATCCTTTGGTCGCATCGAGTACAGGAGCTTTAAATTTGATCGATCTGAGGTATACCCTTGTAACTAACAGGCTAACCTGGAAAGAGGCTCAACAAGTGGCTTTTGAGAAAAACGGTACATTAGTAAATATTAATTCTAGCTATGAAAACACAGTAATCTATAATCTTTTATCAGATGCCGCTGCGATTGGCTTGTTTCCCTTAAATGAAAGTAATGATACGGTTAAATATTCCTGGATTGGATTGAGTGATTCAGAAGATGCAAATGGAACTCAATATTTACCTGATACAAACCAGACAGTATTTATACCTAATATATTTGCAACTGAGGGAAATTGGGTTTGGCAAGATGGCGTTAGTGCAACGCCTACTTTATTTAATCAAACATTCAACAACTGGAAAACCGGAACCTTTGAAGATGTTAATTCAAATGAATTTCAGGACTGGGCAGCCTTGGACTTCAATGACTCCAATGGCTATTGGGTGGATTTGAATGCCTCATATAGGTTACCTTATGTTTTGGAATTTCCCAATCAAACCGAGGTTGTAGCACCAATAAAGATTGATGGTCGTAGAAAAGTGCTTGTTATGCCGAGTCGTTTTAGAGATGAAGGCAATGATTATTTAGGCTCATCAAGTAACCCAACAGATCAATTTGGAAACCCGCTCAATCCAAATTACAGCAACAATGCTTTTGAGCCATTTACTCGGGCCTCCATTATCAATGCAATGGAAGGGGTTAAAGAATTTTACCTTAGAAATTCAGATGGATCTTTCATTTTGGATTATGTAATTACTCCAACCTTAACATTAGACATTCCTAAGTATGAGAGAGTCGCTGGGGGGTCGGGCACGCCTAATATTTTTGATTCCACAGGTCAATTTTTTAGCCAAGCTGAAATAACTTACACCCCTGATCCTGAACTTGCTTATTTTGGTGCAACTGCGGTTATCGAAGCGGCAAATGTGTCTCCAAAATTTGATTTTAATGGACCTGCATTTGAGGGTGTATTAAATGTTGAAATCCATGAGGCAAATAACACAACACCTTTGCCTAAATTTATTAAGCCTCCGGTGGTTCGATTTGTTGGCGGTAATGAAATTGGGGGGCCCGGAGGAATATTGGATCCTGATTTTGAAGAAGCACAGGCCATTGCTAAATTAGATAGTGAAGGCAATGTTACTGGAATCCAAATTCTTAACCCAGGAGCATTTTACCATAGTCAACCTAAAATATATTTAGACGGCGTTGATTACACCGATAACTTCAATGTGGAAAGAGGTAGAACTGTTGTTTCCTGGGTATCAATAACTACTTACACACCGGGTTCGCCGGGAGTTGGATATGTGGGTGCACCTGGGTCTCATGTAAAGGGCCCATCAGCAGGTACAATTATTCATGAGTTGGGTCATAATTTTGGTCTATGGCACGCCAATCGAAATGAAGGTGAAGGAATCCGTCCAAATAGCGACGAGAGCATGTCGGTTGATTATGGAAATCCCTATTCAGTAATGGGCACGGGAGGGGCGAATGCAGATTTTACAGTTTCGAGTAAAGTATATTTAAATGAATCTGGGAGCTTTGGTTTGAAGGGTGGCATTGATTCAAACGCAGCAGTCGATGTCGTTGATCTTAATGACAGTGCAGTTGTATTGAATAGCAAATTGAGTGAGCCTAATGAGCCTAATCCAAATACTTTTAGAGTGTACAGACATGATTATGGCTCTGCCCCCTATCCGCTAGTTGCCAGAACTTATGAACTGGATATCCCAAATAGTAGCAAACCCGCGAACTTAGACACATATTTAAGTGCACAAAATTTAAATGTATTGGTGGGGGGTCCGGGGGATGGAGTAACGGGGCACATTCAAAAACAGGGATATTATGGTTATCAACTTGTTCTTTCTTCTCCAGGTAAAGGTTTTTCCGAGGAGCCCGTAATTACCATATTAGATACCAGTGGAATAGCTCTTCTAAATATTGATCCTTCATGGATAAAACTTAAAGCCGGAACAAGTGCAAATTATGAGGTTTCACAATTAAGAGATTTTTCGGACACTGCACATCGAGGTTTACGTGGACTAGAAGTTGTAGCTTCTCAATATGCTCCCCGAGGATTTGATGCTGGAACCCCATTATCCTCCTATTGGGTATCCTACCGTAGAAATGTGAACGAGTACGGATTAAATATTATTAATGGGACCAGCCGAGCACAGTCCACATGGATTGAAAACATATTGCTTGATATGACACCTAATACTCAGGGGTTCATAAATGGAAGCGTGAACCCAGGTGATGATTTTAGAGATGCTTTTCTTTTACTTGGAAGATCATTTTCTGATTATGAGGCCGACTCCCATATTACGCCCATTCGCAAAGGTGGCATTGCTCCGATGGAATATATTGAAGTGGTGGTCAATATTGGAACTGTAAAATCCGGTGAAGCAAAAGCTCCGAAATTTGATTTAAATGTCAGTAATTTAAAACCAGCGGTTAACGAAGAAGTACATTTCACTGTTTTCCCAGAAGGTGATCTTAATAATTTCGCTTATTCCTGGTACATTAATGAAGTCGGTGTGGAGGATCCTTCCTTCCTTAATAATAATTCTTTTTCCAAAAAGTTTACCAGCTCAGGCTATCAAATTATTAAAATTGTGGTGTCCGATTTGAAAGGCGGAATTTCATCCAGAAATATCTCTATAGAAGTGGGCAATCCAATCGAAACCCATCAATCTTTAGTACAGGGAAGAGTTAAATCAAAAAATGGTGCCATTCAGGGAGCCAAAGTTGTGGTGTCTAAGGCCGAAGTGATAGAGCATTCTGTTCGGGTTTCAGGAAGTCTTGAAGAATCCCGAATTAATTCAACCCATGGAAATAATTTGAAGTTTATCGTCGATTCGGAGGCAAATAAACAAATCATAATGCACAGGGGAGAAGTGCACAGATTTGTATTTGAGCCTTCAACTCGAAATTATCCCATGAGCTTCTTCCAAAAGCCAGATCATGAACCAGCAAAGATAAGGGTTAATTTACTTTATACCCCAACCGTTCAGGAACCCGGTGGTGGATATACAAAACCACCCGCCATCGAGGTTATTGAAACATCCAGTTTTGACTCAATTTATTCATCAGAAATTACAACTTTGGATTTATACAGGCAAAATCAACATAATAATGTAGCCTATGATCCGCTCGGCACATTAATAACCAAGCCATCTGCAAAATCTTTATTGGTTGATACCGTCGTAAATCAGATAATTGTTCGACCAGTTAAGGTGGATACTATTACCGGTTTACCTCTTCACTTTGGAGGGCGTGGTATGAATCGTGATAATCCACCACCTACTACAATTTTACGAACCAGCTATTGGGAGGATTATAACGACACTAACGCGACAGCCGTTGCTTACATTGATGGAGTAGGTACGATTAATCATGATCCAAATAATAAAAACGGAGGGGGTAGTGGATATCCGGGCGTTCCTGACTTGGTTATTTTTGGTGCAGGTATGGAGGCAAATTATACCTCATCGATTCGCGCAAAAGACAACAAGAATGATCCTTCCTGGAAAAAGAATAACGTATTAGAAAAACCTACTCTTGTTGACCAGGGTATTGAATACGATCCAAATTCTACCCTCGCGGTAGCCTTGTATCCTGTGGAACCATTTGCTTATTGGTCATTTGATCAAGATGAAAGCTTGTTTGATGATGGAACTCTTAGGCCAACATCTGGTTTTAATTTACCTATTGAAGATGGATTGGTTGCCTACTGGAAAATGGACGAAGCAAATGAGACAACCTTTACTGCCGGAGCGTTCACTATTGAGGATAATTCTACTTCAAATAATGATATTAATGTCAATGCTGGGGGTGGGGGTGCTAATGTTGCTAGAACTTATTGGGGCACAAAAAATAGATCGATCAATTTTGATCCGACTGATTCCATTGCGACCACAAATGCGAATATCACCGATTCTGGTACAAATGGAACATTTACTTTTTCTTTTTGGACACAAAGTTTCAACGCAGTTCATTCACTTGAAATTCACCTTGGTGATATAAATCTTTCAATATCTGGAAATTCTTTGAGTTTAAGACACCCTTTGTCTGGAGGATTTCGTGGTACATCCCCTACATTAAATATGGCTGGGAACTGGAACAACATTGTGTGTAGATATGATGGCACACAGGACAAGGTTGAATTGTTTGTAAATGGTGAAAATACAATAAATGAGACTATTACCCCTGGAGCGGGAAATGCCCTTAATTTTCCAGTAGGTAGCAACGGAGTCTTATTGGATGAAATAATGGTTTATAATCGTGCTTTAACGGATGCAGAAATCGGTCATTTAGCAGGTAATGTATTTCTTGATCTGTCTGGAAATAAATATAACGCGGTTGCTCGGGGGGCGGGATTTGAAATGAATTCAACCAATAATACTGGCAGCGTAATAAATTCATTTTCCGGAGATCTTAGAGAGGCCGTTTCTTTTGATGGTAATAATACACAGCGCTATTTGGATTTAACCACACATATCAAATCTTTTTCCGGGCTTGATATGGGATCTATTGCTTTTTGGATAAAGCCAAATTCATTAACCGATGACATGACTGTTTTGTCGGGAAGTTGTACCGATGATAATCAATCCTTTTTTAGAATACTCCTTCGTGACAACGGAAAAATTCGGACCGAAGTATACAATGATGGAACTGAATTCTGTAAACTTTCAAGTGGTGGTTCAACCACAGTTGGTACTTCAAATTGGTCGCATGTGGTTGTTGCTGTAGGAGAAAATGGAGTTGCCTATTACATAAACGGTAAAAGTGTACCAGTTGTAGTTCCACCCGATTCATCAAATGCGAGAGCTTTTTTCGCAGATGTGGATAATTTAAACTTTCTGGCAATTGGTAAGCACTTAACCAAAGAAGCTAATGCCACAAATTACTTCAATGGACAGTTGGATGAATTACAGATCTTTCAACGAGTATTAACGGGTGGAGAAATTCAATATCTATATAATCTTGGAAAGGACCAAGGTGTTCAGCGTGCCATTCTCTCTCCGCAGGTAGATGCAATTGGAACAGTTACCGTTACAAGTGTTGGGGTTGGTTATAAAGAAGTGCCGGAAGTCGACTTTAATGTAACTTCTTATTTTGGGCAGGCTGGTTTCACCGCACCAGCAGGTGAGGTTGAATTAAACGCAACTTCCGTGGATCAAATCTTATTAACTAAGGATTTCGATAAAAATGTTAAAATCATTTTACCCGACACTCGAGAAATCCTCAGAACCAGTTCGGAGTATGTAATGGTTGACCCAAACAATTCAAAGGCAGTTATTCCGGTTGGTCTTTTTGGGTATAGTTCACCACCTAATTTAATCTTGGAGGGTTCTCCCGACTGGCCTGATGAAAGAAATGCCACAGGATACTCATTATTTTTTATCGATGAAAATCAATCTGGAGAAGTTGTTCACGGTGGTGCTGGATATGATCTGAATAATAGCCGCTACATCCATTCTTTTACAGATGATACAAATACCACCACATACGAAATTATTAAATTAAAAAGAACTTGGCGACAAGCCGCTGAAATCGCTGCATTACGAGGAGGTAAATTGGCAGAAATTAATGATTTAAATGAATCTGAAAATGTCCTTAAAGGGATAAAGGCTGCTGGTATTAATTTGGCAAGCACGACAGCTTTTGACGGGAATGATAGCGCCTATGTATGGTTGGGGGCTCATGATTTAGTTACTGAAGGGAACTGGACATGGGACGGAAAAAATGAAGGCAATGGCACCCAGTTTTGGGATGGAAACGAGACCAATGGGTCAGCAGTTGGAGGTCTTTGGAATAATTGGGGAACTCTTTTCGGATTCCAAAATGAACCTGATGATTTTTTAGGTGCTCAGGACACTTTGGCCATGTCGGTCGATGGTTGGCCATTAGGTTTTGCAGGTCAATGGAATGATGTGAATGAAAATAATACTCTTTATTTTGTAGTCGAATATAACGGCACTATTAATGACACCAATCTGGCAGTTGGCTTCGATTCGGATGCTGTAAGAATCTTTGGAGAAGGGTATAGACCTCCAGAATTTGAGGCTAAGATTAATCAGGGACAAATAAACTCAATTGTTTTAAAAAGACCGGGAGAGGGGTACTATGATTCTAACCCAAGCACCACTGAAATTTACCTAATAGGAGATGATGGAAACTCTAGCTTGCTTGATCCGTTAGGCACAGAAATTAACCCTCTTTATGCGCCAAATAATACATTTATCACCGGGAGCGGATTTCGAAGAAACACTGACCCACAGGATCGAAAGAATGATGCGTTTCATGTTCATAATGGAATAAATTTGCATAGTGATCCGAGAAATTGGGGATCTGGGTGGATCACGCCGCCGACCGTTTTTGCAGACTGGGGAAATGAAGCTTTTGAGGGTCATGTTGGAGTGGAAAGTTTAGGGTTTGGAACAGAGGTGACAGAGGTTGTTGTTGAATCACAGGGTTATGGATATGTTACACCTGTTGAGATATATGTTGTTGATGGAAGACCACAACCAAGTGAAGCGAATTTTTGGGGTGGTTTTTTTGGACCGGTTGCAGAGCATCCATTCTTGGATCTTAATCAGGTGTATAGAGAGGCACAGTTCGAAGTAAATGCAACTGATGAAAATGGATCCATTTTGGATTTGCGTATCGTGGACGGAGGAGCGGGCTATGAACCAACCTTTTTTGACTTTTTTACAGGAACCATTTCCAACACTTCTGGACTTGCGAGAATCGTGGTTAGAGGTGGAGGTGGAAATGGAGCCCTTATTTTTGGTGAAGTAGATCCCGCGGGCAGTATTTCCGATGTTTTCGTCCTAGATGGTGGGAGTGGATATTATAATTTTGATGTAAATAATACGGTAAGTGCTAGTATAACCCCCGCTTCTACTGATAAAAATGCAAGTTTACTTGTAACATTAGGTGGTAGTTTGATGGAACCTACTTTAAACAATACAAGGGGCAGATTTTCTTTATTCGATGGCTTCATGACTAATACTGTAAGCACTAATAACAATCCTACGCCTCCATTTAGTGAATTTCGATACGCTGCACCCTGGGTTATGATATTGGATAAAGGCAGGCCTGAAAATTCAATTAGCGAGGCGGATCGAGCTCATGCAGTCGCTAAAGTTGAGGATGGCAAAATTACCAAAGTAATTGTTACCAAAGGAGGAAGTGGATACATCGATCCTCATGTTGTCATTTGTGGAACATCTCCCAGATACGCTAATCAAAATGATGGAAGAGATACATCAATTCCCTGGCAATGGAGATGCACAAATATGCGAGAAACTATAACTGGAGATTTCGTAATGTGCGGACATGTAGATTCTAAATCTTATCCCTACCCACCCGAAAAATGCCCTGGCGAAGAAGTGGGGGCATTTAGAACCGACGATAATTGGGATAACGCATTTGATGCCTGGGCTAATGCACATACTCGCCCTGCAAATCATCCTAATTGTAACGGAAATCATTTAATTAATCAGTTCGTATCGCCGATTTGTTCCGGTAAAAAAGCAAATTATGTTTTGATTAATGATTTTTACCGAGCTGGTCGGTCTGGAACATATGAAGATTGGGCTCCTTTTGAGACAAATTGCACTGCTACTTTGGATGGAGGTCGAGTTAGGGAAATTAAGATAGTCAATGATGTTTCCGGAAAATATCTAGCTCCTGAAATTGCTATTTTTGGAAGGGGAGGGGGGACCCAACCAGTTCCAATTTTTGATCGGGAGGGCATTTTAACCCGGATTTTTTACGATGATCCTGAATTGAAAAGTTTAGAAATAGATAAAATTGACAGGCCATATGGTGCTGGTCAGGGATATTTTACCAAGACCTGGTCCAAGGATGATCAGTACAGACCAGCCTTTGGACCCGAGGAGGCAATTCGATGCCTTATATATACCGATATATTATATTGGGATCCAGCAGGACCTATGCCTGAACACGAATGCTACGATTTTAATTACACATTTACTAATGGAGTTCAGGTACGCGATCCTTATGGTGATCGGATTTCCGATGTAAGGGTTTTGGACGGTGGTTCCTATCCTGTAGGTGATTATAATGTTACGCTTGATTACAACGGAAGCATCATTCCAGACTTGGATAAGGATGGTTATCCCGATTTCGAACATGGAAAAGTCAGGCTAATATCTACCAACCGGCTCACTTCAATTGTATTGGATGGAAATGGGACTCATTGGGATAATAATTTTCAAACTGCTGAGGGATATAAAATTGAGACTGGATTATGGCGAAATACCTTTCTTGCTGAACCTGATGTAAAAATCTTTGATGAGTTAAACGGGGTCAAACTTTCTCATTATGATAATGAATTGAGCCTGACGGATATTCGTTTAAGTGGTGCTGTTCAATATGATCCAGAATCTCAGAAATCATATCTCGATATTATTGTGGATGATCAATTATCGAGTAATTTCTTTTATGGGCTTGGTGATAGTAATCGAAGCGGTATGGGTGGTGAAGTCTTGGTTTATGAAGCGATGCCTGGCTTTAACTGGGGAACGACTAATGATTGGGACAGCTTTGCATTGACCGATGAAAATGGGACATATTCTTTAGCCAATCTCGAGCCTGGATTATATAATATGGCTGTCTTTCTCGAGGATGAAAATTTTCAGGATATTGCTCTGAGACCAGATAATAAGCCTGGATTATATTCCCGAACATTTTATGTTGCAGGTTTTGATCCTATAACCATAGAGACTGATAATCGGGGGAATGGACGCAGTCGTTTAATATGGAGCAAAGAAGCAAGGGACCAAAGTAGACTAACTAGTTCAATTCACAACGATCCTTTAAAAGATATTGAAGGGATTGGTGCGGGTTTTGAACTTGGTAAAGATTATAATTTCAAGATCACGGCCCATTCCACTAACACCTCTCAGGCGACTCCGAAAATTGATTATGAAGTTCTTTCAGATGGATCTCTAAGATTTAAAATAATAGACAATGCAGATACCAGTATTTTTGACCCCAACGATAAGTTCATAATTAGCTACTCCTCTATCGTTTCGGGAATTGATTTTTCTAACCCATTGGATGATGGAATTATTTCCAATTCTTTTTGGGGAGGGGATAAGGCGGCAATCAATTTTAATGCCGAGAATAATTCATCCTACATTCTCAGTCTGACACCACAATCTGGTAACGAACTTAATTCAATCGAAGTACCTGTAAGAACATTGAATGACCCGAACGCTTCGATGACATTTACTTTTTCTGCTTACGATGAAAACGGGAGTGTTTTGGATTGTTCAAATGTCACTTGGAGTCTGATCCCAGAGTTTACTGTTGCAGACGGTAATCTTTCCAAGGTGGCCCAATTGGAATCTCTTCAATATTATAAGGAGGGAGATGGAGGCATTGGCTATGGCTTTTATTATCCGGTGTTTAGCAATCCAGTATATTTGGACAATAATACGAGTGGTAGCGGTGTTTATTCTCCTCTAAACCCGGCATCTCTAGGTGATTATTACCACCAGCATAACTTTACTGGTATGGATTTGCCCGTGTTTATGGAAAACCTTGTGGTTAACCCAAATATTGTTCATGCCGCTGAATCCATGCCTGCTGGTAATTTATTACAAGAATTACCTGCTGATTATAATGTCACTAATCGGATTAGTTTAGTACTACATTCTGCGATGCAAAATTCAGGATTAATTCTTAAAGCATCCTTACCTTCAGGTCATTTCGTTACCACTCGCGTTGTTGCAGCACGAAGAAGCATTCTATCTGAAAAGGAAGTTTGGTATGATAAATACTTCGGTACGATCCTTCAGAGTGCTATTCCAAACGTCGACGCGGATGGTGATGGTTTAACTCTTGAACAGGAATGGAAAAACCGAACCAATCCAGACAATAATGATACAGACGGGGATACCTTGAGCGATTTTGATGAAATAGAGAACCTAAAGACAAATCCTAACTCGGCTGATTCGGATAGCGATGGTTTCAAAGATAATGATGAAATTAGCTACCGAGCATTGTATGATGTAAATAGACCAGAAACCGAAATATACTCAAAATTTGACCCATTAAGTTATAATTTTATTCCTTCTGTTGTTATCAGCCCTATCGCAAATAACGGTAATCCCATCATTGCTACCCCAGGAACTGAGATTAGCTTTCTTGGTGCCTTTGCATTTAAAACAACCTTGGGCAAGTTTGTGACTGAAGAAATTCCTGTCGGTCAAATTGGGGGAACTTTTAAACAAGTGGTCAGTTATTCTGAGTCAAAGTGGATTGTTAATAAGACTGCTCCTCCTGGAACATACAAAATAGTTTATTCTGCAATGGATTCATTGAACAGAATTGTTCAGTTAACACAGGATTTGATCATTAGTTCGTTAGATGTGACACCGCCTGTCATAACCTTATCAAATTATGGTCCCATTTATTTATTGAAGGGAACCACATTTAATGCACCAACGGTAACTGCTTTTGATGCTGGAGATAATCAGGTAGTTCCAGTAGCTATTTCTGGGTTGAATTTGATTGATGTAAATCAAACCGGAGAATACAAAATTACCTATCAAGCTACTGATAGTTCCGGGCAAACCGCCACCACTATCTTAACGGTAGTGGTTGAAGATTTTGCATTTACACTGAGTGGAAAAGCAATTGATGGATATTTAACCGGTGCCTCGGTAATTTTTGATGGCAGAGCAGACCCGGAAGGGTTTGATGGATTGCATGATTTAGACCGCACGATACTGACCGATGGATCGGGCTCCTTTTCCCTCCAATTAACTTCTTCAGAAATGAATATTTTTGATGAAAATAATAATTCAGTCTTGGATGCGGAAGAAGGAAGAATCTTAGTTACGGGCGGATACGATCCATCATTAGATAGTAATTTTACCGGTAGATATGTGGCTGATGTGAATTCGTCTGTTATCAGTCCACTTTCCACTTTGGTTTCAGCCATGATGGATCAGGGACTAAGTGAAGATGCCGCTAATGCTAAAGTTGCAACTGCATTTGGATTTCCGGTGGGTACTGATGCTACAAACTATGACCCGATTGCATCTTCATTATCAAGCGACACTAATTCACCACAAATTCTCGTGGCCACGGCTCGCTTGGCAAATGCAATGAAACAGGCTGATGCTATGGCAAGTTATTTATCGCTACCCACCACGAGTGCTGGGGAGGTGAGTACTGATTTCATCTCGCGACTTGCCACTAGCTTGAAGGATTCTCCTATAAGCTCCAATCCTCTGGACGACACTAGTGTTTTAAGTCAGGCATTAACTGCTTCTTTACAATCAGTTCAGCCCAGTGTTCAAACATCCGAAATTTCCAATGCCGTTTCTCTTATTGAATCCGCAGATAATTTATTAGTTCAAACTTTAAATTCCTCAATAAGTTCTGGTACATCACCCAGTGCTCTGGCTGTTGGTTTGGTTAAGAATCAACAGGCCGTAGAAGGTGCTATTATTAATGAATATACAAACCCTGCAAATCCTAATCTTTCAAGTGTATCGAATTCAGTAAGCCTTTCCTCTCTGAGTACGCTGAGTGACAGCGTTGATCCTTCACTGCTCAACATTTTCCCTCCTGTTGCCCAAGATTTTGATCAGGTTATTCGTTCAGATCAATGGTCATCCGGTGTTCAACTTATGTCCATATCTGCAAGTGATGGTGATGGTGATTCAATACTATACAATATTACATCATCTAATTTCGATTTAGATGCTGATGGTAACCCTCCCTTTTTAGTTTCAGCCAATGGTGCATTGTCAATTAATGATATTGATGACCTAATTCCGTATTATGGAAAAATACTAAATGTTAATCTTTCTTTGTCGGACGGTAAGGGAATGAGCACAACCATTGTGGGAGCTCTTTCAATCGATAATAAATTAAGTTTGGAGTCTCCGGCAATTCAAGGAAAGGTAGGGTGGTCTGAATCTAGTTGGTTGAAAAGTTTTTATTCCCCCGGCTCTTCCTGGGTTTATCAAACATCTCATGAATGGTTGTATGTTAGCCCGGATAACTCGGATGGATATTGGTTTTGGGATAGTAATATGAAGATTTGGTGGTGGACGAAACCCACAATTTATCCATATTTTTATAGATCAAATGGAACTTGGAATTATTGGCATTTTGATGGAACCGAACGGGTTTACTTTGACTACCAAAGTAATACATGGGTCTCTCCTTAAAACATAAATTTTAATGGTTCGCTTCTTTCAAATTTATCTTTTTTTGCTTTTATTCATTTGTGGCAAATCGTTTGCTCAATTGTCTTTGGAAATAGATCCAATAAACCAGGTTTTAGTAGGTGGCGGTTTTCAAATTTCTGGGAGAATTGTTCACGATGCTAATTCAACCAATATTACTGCGGGTACTCCTATTTTGCTTGATATTCAAATTCAAGATCCGAGTGGTAATCCTGTAAGTACAAACCCAACTCAAGTAATAAGTGGTGGCTTTTCAGGAGGCCGTGTTGAAAATTTCGCCCAAAGTTTTCAGATGCCTTGGTCAGAAGATGACAAATGGAATACAAACGCAAGGTGGCGTGCAGTTGTAAATGTGAGCGGAGGAGGGAGTCCTTCCGGGAATATAACTTTTCCTCTTGTTATACCAGACTTGTCTATTGATTCAGTTACAACTCCTGTTACTGCAGACCCCGGTAGTTTTGTTACTCTTGAGGGAACCATTTCGAACCCCAGTATTGTTGCAACTGAGGCTCAGAGATTTTTCAGAATAGAGGCGAGTATTGTGGGTTCAAACATTACTGAATCCATTATTTTCCCAGATCCTGATAATTTTCCTGCCAATTCGCCATGGCCAATTCAGCCGAATGTTCCCCTGACTTTTACAATTCCTAATTTTTATATCCCTCCAACATCCACTGGCACGGTACAGGTTCAGGTTCGAGTTGATCCTTCAAATCCGGATATTGTACCTGAGTCAAATCAGAATAATAATTCTTTTAATCATAACATTACCATCACAACTGGAGATGCAAATATTGCAGCCACGGTATTTTTCGACTCTAGGGGAACTTATCAAGGCCTTGATCCAATCAAATTCAAATTGGTTGCACGAAATATTGGTAACGGGGCGATAGCCGGACAAAATTTTGATTTAATTGTAGCCCTTTCTCAGGACAATCGATTTTCAAATGACGATTTTATATTGCGGGAAATTGATGTGGGAGGGGGAGTAAATGCTCTCGGGTTGGGTTTACGCCCCAATGAAACGATTACTGTCGATTGGGTACAAATGCTGCCTGATAATTTTGAGGGAGATTTTTATGTTATTGTTTCTCTAAACAGAGCTCAGGTACCTCTATTTTCATCGACCACTCCAGAGATTTCTCTCCGTTCTGAAAATTTGGTTAATCTATCATCACTAACAGCTAATCAGGCAAGTAGAAGTGGTAGACCGTCCACGGATCATATCGGCAATTATATTGCTTTCGAATCCTTCCAAAACGGCTTTAATCAAATTTTTGTTCAAAATATAATTACCGGTCAGACGGTTCGCGTAACCAATGGTTTCAATGGTGGTAACCCGAACGGTTCAAGTTATGCTCCAGTTATGAGTGGGGATGGACGATATGTTGTTTTTCATTCCCTTGCTTCCAATTTAGTTCCCGGCGATAACAATAACCATCCAGATATATTTTTATATGATGTTTCACTTTTAGGACGGGTTGCTGAGCCTCCGAATGTTTCAAAATTATCTAAAATTTCCAATTCTTCTACAGGTAGCGATGCAAATGCGGGTAGTTTTTATCCAAGCATTAGCAGTACAGGGAATCGAATTGTCTTTGAATCAGAAGCCACAAATCTTACGGCATCAGGTAACTCATTCAATGGAAAACAAATTTTTATCTTTGATCAAAACAGTACGACTGCTTCGGGTGTAATCACGCAATTAACTGCTGGAAATGCAGATAGTTTTGATGCATCTATTGATGGGAATGGAACAAGAATAGTTTTCACAACTCATGCCACCAATTTGATAACGGGTGAACAGGATACGAATGGTTTTTCGGATGTTATTTTGTGGGAAAATAATAATTTCTATGTTGCCGGAAGGTCGGAAATCGGAGTGCTCCCATCAGGAGGGCATACGACTGAGCCCGTGATTAGTTCCGATGGTAACATTATTGCTTTTCAATCATCTGCACCCAACATGGTAACTCAAAAAGGTATTTCCTATGTTGAGATTATGGATGGTGGTCTAGGTTATACTAGTAATGCAACAATTTTATTTACAGACAACAGCGGTACTGGAGCACAGGCCAGCGTGTCTGTTAATGCTTATGGAGAAATAACTGAAATTAATGTAGATAATCCAGGTGAAGGATATGTTGATGCCAACATTACAGTTATTCCTGACCCAACAGTAACAGCACCCACAAGAATTGTTTTTGCTAAGCCACATTTAGTTAACCCTTTCGGTGATGTTTTTCGAATTCATGTGGATGATGTAAAGCTTGGGACATCTGGATCTGGCTCATCCCGTATTAGTGAAAGCCAGAGCCTTAGTGGTTCATTCGGTGCTGAAACAGGAGGAAATGAGAGAAGTCGCGAACCTACTATTAATTCTGATGGTACTCTAATTGCCTACTCAACACGTGCCAATAACCTGTTGGATTTAAATCTCACCGGAACGAATCAAAATGTATTTCCTAACTTGGATTTTCGACCAGCTAGAGCACGGGCAATTTTGCAGGGTGGTATAGGTAAAATTATTGTAGCCAATCCGGGTTCTGGATATCCAGCAGCAGGAAGTTTACAAGTGCAGGATCTTTCAGGTAATGGAAGTGGTGCTGTTGTAACCTACAAGGTTGATTCCAATGGTGGAATTGGTTCGATCGATATTTCAAATCCTGGGTCTGGTTACGATTTGTCTCGAACTATTATCTCGGTTCAGAATCCCGGAACAGGTACTGGTTTTCAAGTCGGGCAAATATTATTTCCAGCAGTCAGTGGAACTGGCGCCAATCGAACGGGTGGAGCTTCTATCCATCGGGTTGAAATGGTAGATTCAGGTATTGGATACCCACAAAGTTTACAGAGTGCAATTCAAACACCTATCATAATTGTGGATGGAGATGGAATTGATACCGACGGTGATGGGCAGGCGGATTCAAGAGTAAATCCAGACCGAATTCATTTTGGATTAAATGGTGAAGTTTATTTAGAACAAAAGTTTGATATTAATGTAAGTTCAACGAATCTGCTAAACACTACATTACATATCCAGGGATATGATCAAAATGTATCGTTCAACTTTGCTAATACGGAAAATCAACCTTTCACGATTGGAGTTTTACCTAATGATAATGAAGAAGATATTCGTGATAATTTGATTACATTTATTAATCGCTTTTGGTCTGGTTCAGATATTGCCAGTAAACCTATTATTGAAAATAATCAGACTGGTACTTTTAATTTTACCTTGTCTGGTTTAAATCTGTCTGTTTCTTCAGACAACCCGTCTGCATTAAATGTTAGTCAAAGAACTAACATGCTTATTCAGGGCAGTGGATTTTCTCGCGCAACAGCACAAATTCTCGCGGCTCCAACTATTCATGGTTTTTCGGAAATGGCATCAGGCCAAAATACCACAACCGCGGCGAATGGACGACCTATTGTTCAACATCAACCAGATTTATTGACTGACGATATCTACCTTTATAATCATGGGTTAGGGAAGAATCGAAGGATAAGTGTTAACAAATTTGGCTTTCCAACAAATTATCTGCAAAATACCGATATGCCTTCCCATCGATTTCCTAGTATCTCGGGAGATGGACGTTATATTTTGTTTAGTTCAGATGCCGGTGGTATGGGGGGAATTGTGTTTGGAAATTCCAATCAATTACCTATCCCCAACAATGACAACGGTAGAAGAGATATTTTTCTTCGTGATATGAAATCAAATATTTTACCTATTTCAAAAACTACAGTCGGTATTCAACTCGATATTTTTAAAGAAACTAACTTTACCGTCCTCCAGGGTCAGCAAATGCCTGTGATAGTTGATGTCCATTTGGAAAAGGGTTATGTAGAGCGAGCCTTTCTTTATGTAGATAATCAGTTAATAAATTCAACGAATGTGAGTAATAGTGGATCCAGTTCTGGTCAATTTATTATGCCCTGGAGAAACAATCGTATAGGGAATTCTTCAATATATGTATTAGTGGAAGACAATTTTGGTAATTTATTCAAAAGTAATTCCTATAATGTGGATGTTGTGCAAGTCGATAAAGAGCTGATGAACTTGGAATTAATTTTGAATCCTTCTGTACAGAATATTTTTACAAGAGATGCAAATGTAACAAGAGGTTCATCAATAGGTGCTCGTTTTATACCAACAAATTCAAATGGTAAACGGTCTGATTTAAGTCATGTATCCTTTTTTCTGAATGGGAAAAAAATAAAGACTGATTCAACGCCGCCCTATTATGTTCATTTTTCTCCACCTACAACCACAGATGATAATGCATCCATTATTTCCAACTGGGTTTTAACTGCAGAAGCAGTTTCTCTGAGCGGTGCATCCGCTACAGTTCATCGATTTGGAATAATTGACAATGTTAGCCCTTTCCCACAATCAAAATTGGAAATTATTTCCAATGTAATAAAAGACGAAAATAACCTCTTATTTAAAGGGCAACCTATTGACCTCGAAGTTACCGTAAGTGGCAGTGCTGAGTCTTTGCAAAATATTGAAGACCAACATTTTTTCGCCAACGGAATTTATTTCTTTAGCTCCGCCCCCACATTCATTTCTGATTCCAATGGAATTGTAACTGGTGCTAAATATTATGGGACCTTTAATCTAGACTTCAATAAGTATGCAAAACCCGATGGTGAAATTGAATTGGTATCATATGGCACTCTTAACCGCGTTAGAAATACTATTCCAATTTTTTCTTCTAATGTAGTTAACATTAAATCATCCACATCCTTGCCTTGGGTCGACCCTATGTCGGAAGCTTTAGAGTTCTTTTATGAATTTTCAGATGATAATTTAACTGGTAATCACCTCAAAAATTTTGAGGATATTTTAAATACTCAAAATAATCCTTTGGAAGAATGGATTAAATATCTTGTAGAGCTTGGTAACTTCGAACAAAGGATTGATATACATTCTGCTTATCATGTTATGAGTGGAGATTGGCATGATTCTTTTGTACAATTTGAAAAAGACATACTTACTTGGCTACCTAGCGAATCAAACGCATCAAATCTGTGGTTAAGGGATTATATAAATGCAACATTATCCAGTAATGAATATGTTTCAAAATTTGGTGAAATTCCTTACTTGGTTGGTTCAGAGTTTATGGGAAAAGTTCATAATTTTGGTCAAAATCGAAGAAGTTTTTCTGAATTTATTCTGAAAAATAAATATGATTACAATCCATCCTTTGTTCAAATTAATCAAGGTGCCTTAAAGATGCTAAATTTTTGGGGCCAGTTTGAACCCGATTACTGGGAGCTTGGACCAACCAGTGCTACTCAAGTTATAGAGATGGATTCGCCACCCAGGAGAGATGCTTTTGCACCCCCTATACCCTTGGTTGATCGTTTTCAAGCTGGTATTGTCGCAGTGGATTTTATTTACAACATTGCTATTGAACGTAGATTGGGAGGACTACCCTACATTGTTTATACAGAAGACATTAGGGATAGCTATTTTCGAGTAGGTGCATTAATGGCGATCTTATGGAAATCTATGGCATTTCCTATGGATAAGAATTTAATTAATTCCTTAAGAAATCAATCATTCAATGATATTGTAAAAGCTTTGCTTTCAGATTCTCGTTACACCTCTCAGAATAACTTTATATGGGCAGAGTCAGATGAAGTTGAAAATGCACCGAACTGGAAGAATGAAAGTTGGTTTGGCTACTTTATGGATTCCAATTTCCCATGGGTTTACCACGAGGATTTAGAATGGATTTACATTGCGGGAGTTTCACCCACAAGCTTCTGGTTCTATTCGGAAAAGTTGGGTTGGTTGTGGACTGGATTGACACACTACCCAGCATTGTACAGTAATAATGAAAATGGATGGATCTATTTTGATAAGTTAAAAAATGCTTATTTTTCCTATGTGACCAACATGTGGTCTTCACTTAAATAAATCATTACAGTTTAATTTGCTGTGACAGGGTTTGTTCACTTGGTTCATTCTTTAGCATTAGAAAACGGTGGTGTTGCTGAGGCTGTTAACCGTCTTAACGACGAAATGAATCGAGTTGGAATGAGTTCAAGAATGAGCGAAAACCAGTGTGAACAAATAGATGCTAAAGAAATTATAATTGCACATGGTTTATGGCAATGGCCAGGTTTGCTTGCTTGGCAAAATTTTAAGAAATGTAAAACAAGATATTTAGTTTTCCCACATGGTATGATGGATCCATGGTTTAAAAAAACATATCCTATCAAACACATTAAAAAACAAATTTATTGGTGGTATAGGCAAAGCAAAATTATGCGTGAGGCATTTGCGGTATGTTTCACCACTGAAGAAGAGAGGCTTCTGGCTCAAGATACTTTTGTACCCTACCGATGCAATGAAGTAGTTACTGGGATGGGTGTTTCCCAACCATTGGGTAAACAAAGTGAACAACAAAAAGAGTTTTTTTTGAAATTTCCCGCACTTAAAAATAAAAAACTTCTGTTATATCTCGGTCGTTTTCATCCCAAAAAAGGAGTGGATCTTTTAATTAATTCATTTTTAGAATATTCTCAAAAAGATTCTATCTTAGTTCTCGCCGGGCCAATCAATACTGTTAATCCATATGAAAAGTCATTGATGAAATTAACTCGGAAACAAGAAGAACGGATAATTTGGACAGGAATGTTGCAGGGTGATATAAAATGGGGTGCTTTATCTGTAGCAGATGCTCTAATACTTCCATCCCATCAGGAAAATTATGGAATGGTTGTAGCCGAAGCTTTTTCAGTTGGAACGCCAGTCTTTTTAACAAACAAAGTAAACCTTTGGCGAGAAGTGGTTGAATGCCAAGCTGGTATTGTCTCGAAGGATGATCAGGTTGGCATTAATGAATTAATTATCAGGTGGGTTGCCAATGAACATTCAAGAATGAAAGAAAATGCGATGACATGCTTTAATAAAAAAATGCATATAAAGCGTGCAGTTGAAAGAATCGTATCTGCCTTCGAATAAATTTAAGATTGTGAAAGTAACAATTTTACAGGGTGCTTTTTTTCCTGTTCCTGCATTGCGGGGCGGGGCAATCGAAAAAGCGTGGAACTCTCTTGGGCAAGAGTTTTCCCAAGCGGGTCATCAGGTTACTCATATTTCCAGACTGTGTGATGGCTTACCTGAACAGGAAAAAATTGGACTTGTTGAACACAAAAGAGTGAAGGGTTTTAATTCAATTCAGAATTCAGTTTTACTTAAATGCAAGGAACTGATTTATGTACTTAGATGCAAACGGGTTTTGCCTGAATCAGACATTTTAGTGACTCATGCCTTTTGGGCACCTCTTCTTTTGAACAAGCCGAAGTATGGAAAAATTTATGTCCATGTGGGAAGGTACCCAAAAGGCCAATTAAAATATTATAAAAAAGCAAACCGTTTCCAGGTGCCAACCACAGCAATTCAAAAAGCAGTTCTTAATGAAATACCCTCAAGAAATAAAGATATAAAAGTCATACCTTATCCGTTGAATTGGAATGTGGATGAGAAAGTAGATTATAATAATAGACCTAAAAGAATTCTTTATTTAGGGAGGATTCATCCTGAAAAGGGAATTCTTGAATTAATTAATTCCTTTAAAAATGTCCCCCTGGAAAACCGAGAAAATTGGACACTGCATATTCGTGGTCCCTGGAGATCAGATCAAGGAGGTGGAGGGATTACCTATTTGAATAAGGTAAGAGATTCTATTAATGATCTTTCAAGCGAAATTATGATAAAGGATCCTATTTTTTCTGAAGTCGATTTAAAAAAAGAGTTACAAAAGGCAAGAATCTTTGTTTATCCGTCTCTTGCCGAACGTGGAGAGACATTTGGTTTATCCGTACTGGAGTCTATGAGTGCTGGGTGTGTGCCTGTTGTTTCTTCTCTTAAATGCTTTACATCATTAATAGATGTTCAAAAAAATGGATATGTCTTCGATCATCGTGGGAAGCATATGATTGAATCACTAACCCAAACTTTAGCTCAAGCGATGAACTCTGATGAACAGAATATTCTTTTTTCCAAATGTTGTTTGAAGCATGCCAAGAAGTATGAATTGAAGCATGTAGCACAAAAATATCTTCAGGATTTTAAGTTATTACTTCGTATAAATGATTAGAGCTTTTCTTGGTAAAAAGCTTGGAGCAAACGTAAATTTTTATTATTATTAAACTATGAAATTTCCCTTACAATTCCTCTTTTGTGCTTGTTTGCTTGGGGCTTTTACATATGGCATTCACCTATTTTCTCAAGATGATGAAGATACGAGCTCTTCAACTAAAAATGTTATGCAAGATGGAACGATTATTCTTCCAGATACACTTTTGGATTCTGAGGGAAATGATATATCAATTGATGAGATTAAGGGTAAATATGTAGGCCTTTATTTCTCTGCTAGCTGGTGTGGTCCTTGCCGCTCGTTTACTCCTAAATTAATAAAGTTTAAGGATCAGCATAAAGAAGAATTTGAAGTTATTTTGATTGGATCTGATGGAAGTCCAAAGGCACAAAAAAACTATATGAAAAAATATAAAATGCCATGGCTTGCATTAGCTAATCAATCTGATGCAGCACGAGAAATTAGTTCTTCTCTGAAAGTTGAATTTATCCCCTTTCTTGTAATTTTAGATCCGAAGGGAAAAGTTATAACAAAAAATGGTAAGAATGATGTGGTTAGGTTAGGTCAGTCCGCACTTTCAACCTGGAAAGAAATCGAAGAATAAAACATTTAAATTCTTACCGGAATACCCAATTTTTTCATTTCCATTTTAGTTTCATAAACAGTGCATTCTCCGAAGTGAAATATACTTGCTGCTAAAACTGCACTTGCTTTCCCTTTAAGAATTCCGTCAGCTAAATGCTTTGCATTACCGACACCACCTGATGCAATTACAGGTACTTCCACCGCTTCACTCACTGCTCGAGTAAGTTCCAGATCAAAACCTTCTTTCGTTCCGTCACGGTCCATACTTGTTAGCAAAATTTCACCCGCTCCTCGTCGAACGACCTCGATTGCCCACTCAACAGCGTCAAGGTCTGTTAATTTTCTACCTCCATGAGTGTATACATTCCAGCCGTTTCGGCACGAATCTTTTTTTGCGTCAATTGCAACGACAATACATTGATTCCCGAACATGTCGGATGCCTGATCTATAATTGAGGGATTTAAAATGGCCGCTGTATTCAAACTCACTTTGTCAGCACCTGAAAGAAGCATATCTCTTATATTCTCAACATTGCGAATTCCACCTCCTACCGTAAGGGGCATAAAACATGTGGAAGCCGTTTTTTCGACCACATCTCTCATAGTTTTTCTTTCGTCACTAGATGCCGTTATATCTAAAAAAACAAGTTCGTCTGCCCCCTGTTCTTCGTAAGCTTTTGCTACATCAACTGGATCTCCAGCGTCTCGAATCTCTTTAAATTTGATTCCTTTAACTACTCGTCCATCATCAACATCCAAGCAGGGAATTATTCGGACGGATAACATGTTTACAGCTCAGCCTGAATTAATTGGCGTACAGTCTGAATAGAGATTACTCGTCCGCAAAAGCAATATCGGGCTGGTAAGATACGACAAGTTTATACTGTTGTCCTGGTCTCATAATCAGAGGATGGTCGCGAACGAGATATTGTACATAATGAACATTACCTGCATAGCCTCGATAATCTTCGTCTTCAGTCAGGGTTTCAAAATTACCCCAACTTGCCTGAAAGTCATCCATTTCAACATTGGCTCTTAATCCTTCCGAGCCTTGTCTTAATGTGGTACCAAGACGATATGAAGAATGAGGGGAGCCAATAACGAGGGCCAGCCTCATTTTATCCATTGTTACTTGGTTTTTTACTTTGAAGGAAAATTCTGATTGAACACGACCTTCACCAAACGACCATTGTACTTGGCAACTACCCAATCCATATGCAAACGAACCATCTGTTTTGATAAGATCCGGTTGTTCAAATCTTAGATAAAATGACTTCTTTAATCCAATTCCCGTTACGCAATTTTTTCCGTAATACGAAGGGACAATAACATTCTCACCAAATGTTAATTCAGGCATCATGACGGGTAGGTATTTGTTGACAGGCCAGTCAAAAATTCCCGAACAATGGGGAAAGGCAAGGTTATCACTAGTTACTTCATTACCTGGTCCAATTAATGGGAGTTGATATTGAAGGCCATTGTTTTCATCGCGGAAAAGAAATACCCCATGTTCTTTTTTGTGCGATTTATCAAAAATAACAAATCTACCTGCTGTTTTGGAACGGTTTGGTGGGGGTACAGCAAGAGAGCCTCCAATTACTTTGGCCAGACGAGCCCATTGGCAAAGATTTCTTGCTGCATCAAAATTTGCCATTCTGGTCGTATGATTAGGAACGGTGTTTCGTTCTGGATCACGAATCACCAAATCTCCTTTTTCTTGATCTAAATATGTAACAAAGAAGTATTGGAATAATCTTCTAAGAGCATCGAGATAAAGTGGCATTTTTTCTGAACTTATCCAATGGTCTCTCATTGATTGTAAAATCATGCTTATACAGTGAATTTGACCATAAGCACCAACGGAACGACCATAGTTCCAGCCCAGGCCATCCTGTCGAACCATATCCGGAAGCATTTTTAAATACTTTTCAGCAAATGTTCTAAGCTTAGGAAGTTTGCGGTCTTTAAGGTGTACATTGGCATGTAATTGAAGAGCTTGCCTGATAAAGATGAAAGATAAAAGACCGTAAACATCATATACACCGGCGTTACCCTTGGAATTATCGTCAAAAAATCCACTGGAGCTAGTTGCTTCAATTCTTTCCACAAAGCGATCAATAACTTTTCCTGTATCGTCTTTTTTGGTGAGACCAAAACTGAAGCGTGCTACTGACTTTGCTATGTTAAAAGCCTGATAGTGGTTTTCGTAGTCGGAACGAGTAAGTAAGCATTGGTCCAACTGTTCGCGAGTTGGATCAAGGAGTCTTTCCCATACAGCATTTCTTTCTTTGGATGCTCCAAAGGATAACAGTCCAAGGGACGCGTAGGCCATACCATTGTCATTAGCACTTTCATCAAAAGCTTGCTGAGTGATACAACGGGCAGCTAGATCATGAAGATCAAACTCGCCAAGCTCAATTTCTCCAGTTGCTCGGAAAAATTCTCCAATTGCGAGTGCTGCATGTCCGGGTTCATCAGCTCGTGATGTCTCACCCAGTGCTGGAGTGACGGTTCCGTCTTCGTTTATGTGCTGAAGGTTGTTACCCAAAAGTGAACGGGCTAAGTCCAAGCATTGATCGGAAAAATTGTGCATAAAAGGGGCCTAAAGAAAATATGAAATAAAGTGGATAAAGTGTCGAAAAGACGCGGTTTTGTCAATGAGTTATGGGGTTTGGATCAGGTCCAAAAATTCTTGGTTTGATTTAGTGGTTGTCATTCTATCGATAAGACTTTCGGCAGCATCTATAACTTTCATTGGTGACATTGCTCGACGTAAAAAAGAGGTTTTCTCCAAAATTTTTGGCTCCACCAAATCCTCTTCTTTTCGGGTCCCAGATGAAGCAAGATTAATTGCCGGCCAAAGTCGTAATTCGGCCACTTTTCTGTCAAGAATGATCTCAGAGTTTCCCGTTCCTTTAAATTCTTGGAAAATGAGTTCGTCCATTTTTGAACCTGTTTCTACTAAAGCAGTTGCAACAATAGTTAAAGAACCTGCCTCTTCAGAGTTTCTTGCGGAAGAAAAAATTTGCCTAGGTTTCTCCAGAGCACGCACATCCAATCCTCCTGTCATCGTACGACCACTTTTGCCGGAAGCAGCATTATATGCACGAGATAACCTAGTAATTGAATCTAATAAAAGAACCACATCCTTATTACTCTCGACTAACCTTTTAGCTCGCTCGATAGCAAGTTCGGCAATGCGAAGATGACTTTTAACCTCTTCATCATTTGATGATGCATAGATTTCGGCGTTTACAGTTCTTTTAAAATCTGTGACCTCTTCGGGTCTTTCATCAATGAGTAAAACCATAAGATGACACTCTGGATGGTTCTCTTCAATTCCTTTGGCAATGTCATGAAGAATGGTGGTTTTACCGGCACGGGGAGGAGCAACAATAAGACTTCTTTGCCCTTTTCCTATCGGACAAAACAAATCTAAAACACGGGTAGTCATTCTTTTATCTTCAGTTTCCAGATTTAATTTTTCCAACGGTTGAATGGTTGTAAGCTGATCAAAACGGTACTGCTGTTTTCGATCCTTTAAGCTTAATCCATCGACAGTATGAATAAAACGGACTTTAGGGTTAGGTCGTGTTTTGTCAGGAATTGCATCAGCTTTAATTATCGATCCCTTTTTTAATTTAAAACGACGTATTAATTCTTTTGGAACAAATGGATCTGAAGGAGTCGTTTTTCCACCCCTGCTTGTTTCAAGAAGAACCCCTGTTTTATTTTCATTAAGGTCAAGAATACCTTCTACTTCAAGTAGGTTCTGACCTGTTTGTTCATGCTCACTCATCAAATGGATAAATATATTATGGCAAAGAATGCCGAATTAAATCTCAAATTACATTGAAAATTTAGAAATAGTATTCACCCGACGAATTGCTTTATCTAATAAGAAATGCAGAGTCAGGTAACTTAACAACAAGTACATTAATATTATCTTTCGACGTCAACCATGTAAAACGAGAGGAAAACAAATGGGTTTGTGATTCTCAGGATATACATTATTGAACCATAGGATGAATAAAGCCTTTTATTTGACTACCGCTATTGATTATGCAAATGGTTCTCCGCATTTAGGTCATGCTTACGAAAAAATCCTCGCCGATGTCATATCCCGTTGTAAGCGCCTGAGCAATTTAGAAACGCATTTTGTTACCGGTTTAGATGAGCATGGTCAAAAAGTTCAACAAGGAGCCGAAAGGGAGGGAATTAGTCCACAGGAAAGGTGCGATGGAATTGCACTTGAATTTCAGAATCTACTCACACAATTAAATATTTCAAATAATGATTACATAAGAACCACTGAGATAAGGCATAAAAAAGTGGTTACTCATTTACTTCAGGATTTGTATGAGCGAGGAGAAATTTATCAGGCAGAGTATAAGGGATTTTATTCCACAAGAGCGGAACAATTTCTTCAGGAAAAAGATAAAATAGATGGTGTTTGGCCATCCATTTATGGTGAAGTAACTGAAATTACAGAGAGTAATTATTTTTTCAAACTCGGGAAATATCAGGAATGGTTAATAAAGCATCTTAATGAGAACGAAGATTTTATTGTTCCTCACTTCCGAAAAAATCAGGTTTTAGAGTTTTTGAAAGAACCTTTAAACGATCTGTGTATATCTCGGCCGAAGGAACGCCTAAGTTGGGGAATCCCCCTGCCGTTTGATCAGAGTTTTGTAACCTATGTTTGGTTTGATGCACTGGTAAATTATGTCTCTGCCTGTGGTTATGGAGAGGAAGAATTTGAAAAGTATTGGCCAGCAGATTTGCATATAATAGGAAAAGATATCCTGGCTCCTCCTCACGCAGTATATTGGCCCATTATGTTAAAAGCCTCCAATCTAGCATTACCTAAACAGATTTTGGCACATGGCTGGTGGATGAGTTCGGGAGAAAAAATGTCCAAAAGTACTGGTGAAACAGTTAGTCCATTAAGTTTGATAGAAAATCGAGGAGTCGATGCATTTCGCTATTTTGTAATGAGAGAAATGACCGTCGGACAGGACGCTGATTTTTCGCTGGAGCGTTTTGAATCAAGATATAAAACGGATCTCGGAAATGATTTAGGGAATTTGGTCAGTCGTCTTTTTCATATGATGGAGGTGTATGAAGAACAGATCGTTCCTAAAGTAGAATTAATTGAAGAACCTGAATTGCAAATGAAATCAAATTTTGTTCAGACTAAAGAGAAGGCGATGCAGCAATACAATTTATATCAGTTCAATCATGCTTTGGATCAAATATTTGTATTTATCCGGTCAATCAATAAGTACGCTGATGAGAGAACCCCTTGGAAGTTAGCGAAATCAAAAGATTTGGCTGACAAAGAGAAGTTAAAATCTTGCTTGGGTGTAATGCTTGAATCTCTTCGACTCGCAACTCAGATGCTTGCACCGATCATGCCTGAGGTTCATAAAAAAGTTAATCAATTAATGGGGTTGCCAATATGCGAAAATTGGGAAACAGAATTGACTTGGGATTTTCGTTTGGAAGGGAAAAAATTAGAGAAAAAAATTATTTTATTTCCAAGAGATAATTAATTTTTTACAGGAATATTTTTGGGAACTATTGAAACTTCTGTGGAAAGTACCCGAGTTTCATCTGCGTCCAGTATTTTGATGGACATATTTTTTAGTTCAAGTTCTTCACCTTTTTCCGGAATCCTGCCTAATTCTTTTGTAATGAGTCCGCCAAAACTTGAAAGTTCTTCATCAGAATCGATATCAATTTCTTTCGGTAAATCATGAATGGGGCTTAGCCCAGAAATTCTCCACTTGTTTGTTCCAGATTGCTCAACTGTATCCTCTTCGGAATCAAACTCATCTTGGATTTCACCGACTACCTCTTCAAGAATATCTTCAAGAGTTATGACTCCGTCCACACCTCCAAATTCATCCTGAACCAAGGCCATGTGTACTTTCCACCTCATCATTTTTCGAAGAGCTACAGGTAGAGTATCCTCTGTAGAAAGAATTGATGGGTTCTTACTCAACATTCTCAGGTCGATTGGTTTACCATCACTTAACAGACGAAAGGCATATTTTACATGAATAATACCTATACAATGATCCAAATCACCTTCACAAATAGGAATTCTTGTGTGTCCACAGTCTCTAAGAATCCTAAGGTTTTCCTCCATGGTATCTTCGCAATTCAAGACTTGCACTTGGTTTCTTGGAACGAGTACATCACGGACATGTAAATGCCCCATTTCGAGAGTATTTCCGACTATCTCAAAAACCTCAGGATCTAATGTTGAGCTTTCCCTACTCAAGGTCCGAATGTGTTCAGCTAATTCATTTTTTTCATCCTTCACATTAACTTGTGGCTTCGTCAAAGAACTCAAAATTCGTTCCATTTGTTTTAGAAAAAAAGCAAAAGGAAGACATAATATTTTTGCTGTTAGCATAAGAGGTTTGCCAATTTTTAAATGAAGTGGAAGTAGAGAACTTCCCATAGCAGAATATGAAGCGATTCTTGTGCAAATACGCTCCAATAAGAATGGAATCAGCAAAGAAGAAATGAAAATAAAACTTAGATTAATTCCACTATTAGGAAAGTTTTGTTTTAAAAAGAGATAAACTGTAAGTGTTCCAAAAGTTACTTGAAGACTCGATAGAAACGCAGATTCAACATGATAAGGCCTTTCATGATTGGGTGCTGCGAGGAGTGAATTTAGTAGTTTATCTGCCTTTTCATTTTTAGGCGGAGGGGAAATTCCTGCTCGCATCCTATCAATAAGGGAGCGGTATGTATTCACATATAGGCCCCATAGGCAGAAGATTACCCAAGCTAAAAATAAAAATGTTAGAAGTTCCTGAAGGATGAGTAATTCGTTCATCAAAAAGATAAATGCTCTTTCATTACTTGTCCTAAGGCAAAGAGAGCATCTGTATTTTCTTTTTCTGTTCCAATGGAAATTCGCAAATACTGGTTAATACTTTTTGCCAAGGGCCTTACAATCACGCCCAACTTTTGCAGTGCTTGAAAAACCTTTTGTCCATCTCCAACATTAACCATAAGGAAATTGGCTTGGCTTGGAATGAAATCTAAGCCTAATTCTTTAAGTCCGTTTTGCATTTGTCTCATCCCTTCTTGATTTCGTTTTCTACATTGATGGACCCAATCGCTATCATCAAGTGAAGCAATTGCAGCAGCTTGTGCAATGGCATTAACATTGAATGGCTGACGAGCTTTTTGCAGCAGATTGATGATACTCTCATTGCTGTAGCCGTAACCAATGCGTAAACCCGCCAGACCATGTATCTTTGAAAAGGTTCTCATGGCGATAATTTTTCTACCCTCATTAATTAATGGGCGTAAGTCTGGTGGGTTTTCGAGATATTCTGCATAGGCTTCATCAAAGCAGAAAATTACATGTTCGGGAAGGGATGTCGCAAAATCAATAATTTCTTCTGGGGTATTAGCCGTGCCAGTTGGATTGTTAGGACTTGGTAGAAAAATAAGTTTAGTTTTATCCGTAATAGCATTCTTAATATTATTCAAGTCATGAATAAAGTTGGGCATTGGTGTAACTACCGGATGAACACCCATCAATAATGCGGTTAACTTGTAAACGATAAATGCATGCTCTCCCACAATTACTTCGTCATCATTGTTTAGAAAAACATGTCCAAGTAATTCGATAATTTCATTGGATCCATTTCCTAAAATAATTTGTTTCGAATTGATTTTTAGGTGTGAACTAATTTTTTGTCTCAAGGCAAGTCCACTTCCATCTGGATATAGATGTACATTATGAAATGCTTCTTTACCGGCAGCAATAGCATTGGGCGAGGCACCCCATGGGTTTTCATTAGAGGCGAGTTTACAAACTTCATTTGGATCAAGATTGTAATCCTGAGCTACTTTTTCGATGGGTTTACCAGGCTGGTAAACTGGCTGATCCAGAATGCGAGGATTCGCAAGTTGGGTAAGATTCATATTTGTAAGTCAATATAATTAAATCTTTATTGTTGATCAAGAAAAAGGAAAAGATGAAACCTAATGTTGTTCTTCCTTAAAAATTTTATTATTAAAATTAGATGAAAGTTGCAGTGTTTGGAGCGTCCGGGTTACTAGGTTCTGCAGTATGTAATTCAACCATTCGTCGTGGGTATGAATTATTACCCTATGTTCATAAAAATATCCTTAAGTTTAAGGATGGTTCTGAAGGTGTTTCTTTAAATCTTTGCAATGAAAACAAGGTAACGAGAGAAATTTTTGATCAATGGCCTGATGCGATTGTAAATTGTGGTGCAATTTCTTCACCTGATCAAGTCGAGGCTGCTCCGAAGGTTTCACACAAAATAAATGTGGAAGGCTCTTGCCGTTTGGCATTGCTTGCCTCTCATATTGGAGCACGATTTATACATGTATCCACAGATATGGTATTTGATGGTAACCATTCTCCTTATCGCTCAACTGACATGCCTAATCCTCTGAACGAATATGGAATACAAAAGTTGAGAGCAGAAGAGCAAGTTTTAGCTGTCAGTGAAGAAAATATAGTTGTTTTACGAATTACTCTAATCAATGGAAACAGCCCTAATGGAAATAGAAGTCAGCATGAAAAGATTCTCAGATCCCTTGTATCTGGAAAGGCACTGACTCTTTTTGAGGATGAAATCCGACAACCTTGTTCTGCGGAAAATGTTGCGGATGTAATTATTGAGCTACTTGAAAGGCCCCAATTAAATGGGCTTTTTCACTGGTCTGGCTTGGAAGATATTTCCCGATACGAGCTTGGGGTTAAGATTCTTGATCGCTTCGGAATAAATCCGGATAAGATAGAGAAAGGAAATTTAGAAGCAGCAGTTTCAAATCTCGGTCCTCGGCCCAAACACCTCTCGTTCATCTTAGAACCCTTATCTCCCAAGCTTCGTACACAACCTTCTGGGATCGATC
The DNA here is from genome assembly GCA_965660725.1 of Opitutales bacterium. Taxonomy (GTDB): domain Bacteria; phylum Verrucomicrobiota; class Verrucomicrobiia; order Opitutales; family Seribacteraceae; genus Seribacter. Next base: position 39,365 of record CBFIBI010000001.1, on the reverse strand, counting down.
GGCAACTTAGCGAACTAATGGTTCCTAATGATCTGTATTCATGGTATCGAAATTTTGCTGATAACCCTTCAAAATATATTCCTAAGTTTTAAAATATGTCATTATTAATTTATCCTTTCGAAATCAACAATGGGCCCAATAACATGGCGACCGATATGTGGTTGTTTCAAAATTTATATTCTTCTAATCCTATTTTTCGCCATTATGGTTGGATTGAAAACGAAACTACTTTTGGATATGGACAAAAATGGGAATGGATTAAGAGGCAGAATATTCCGGATTTTAATTTACTCACGCGAAGGCCAACGGGTGGGGGAATTGTAAAACATGGCCAAGACTGGACCTATACCCTAATGATTCCATCTGGGCATCCCACCTTTAAAAAGCCGGCTCTTGATCATTATGAAGAAATTCATTCCGCAATAGGTAAAGCTTTTGAAGAACAAGGGTTGGCAACTTCTCTTTTACCCTGTCCGAACATAAGTAAAAAAGGAATACCTGGGGATTGTTTTCTTGAGCCGGTAGGCAAGGACTTGATGAATGAGAGTGGTACCCAGAAAATTGCAGGTGCTGCTATGAAAAGAGGCAAAAAAGGAATTCTTATTCAGGGCACGATCGATCCTTTAAATCCCGAAATTAAATCAATGCCATTTTTTGAGTCGTTTGTGAAAGAAATGGAGAAACTGTTTCTCGAAAAAGCAGACAGGTTGGATTGGCCTATAAAATTATCATCTGGAAAACAAAGTTTAGTCGAAATGTTTTCATCAGCCTCATGGCGTGAAAATAGAAAAGAGCTTAAGAAACAAAAGTAACGACATTTTCAACATGCCTGGTTTGTGGAAAAAGATCGAACGGTTGAACCCGAGAAATTTGATATCCGCCCGCAACTAATATTTTTGCGTCTCTTGCCTGAGTTGCCGGATCGCATGAGACATAGACAATTTTGTGGGGATGAAATTCAAGTGCCTGTTTCAAAAAATTTTCATCGCAGCCTCGTCGAGGTGGGTCAATAACAAGTGAGCTCGGGCTATCCTTAGTAGGTAAATCATTAAAAATCGAAGCGGCATCTCCCAAAAAGAAATCTGCATTTTCAATTTGATTCAACAATGCATTTGCGCGAGCCCAGTCGAATCCCTCTCTGCTTATTTCAATCCCGATAACTTTGTTAAAATATTTTGCAGCTGATAGACTAAATAATCCACCCCCGCAGTAGGCGTCGACGAGTAAATCACAAGATTCTGATTTGGCTTGATCAACAACATAATTAACTAGTTTTGGTAGAATAAAAGGGTTATTTTGAAAAAATTCTCCTGCCTTGAATTGAAAGGTTAAATTGCCCACTTTTTCACAAACAACCTTTTTTGGATCTGTGATAACACCTTCCATCGTATCGCGAAGTAAAAGAGTGCCCCCCTTTTTGCTTTGGGGTTTATCTTGTATAGCTTTTCTTGCGGACGGAAGTTTTTCATTAATCGCTTCGGTCGCTATAGGACATGTGGGGACATCAATAATTATTTTTCTTGAACCATTTCTCAAAAAGCCGATTTTCTTGGTCTGTCCTGGCCGGGTTCTTTCATAGTGAGGAGTCAGTTTAGAACGATAGCCAAATTGTTTTGGACTGGGAATAACTGGTGCAACCTTCACTTCTAATTCGCTTATCCGTTTGAAGTTTTCTAATACTTGATTTTTCTTCCATTCAAGTTGTGTATTATAATCAACCGATTGATATTGGCATCCGCCACAAGAGCCAAAAAGATTGCATAATGGCTCAGTTCGATTTTCCGACTTTTTAATAATTTCTACACAGTCTCCTTCAGAATAATTTTTATGATTTCTAAATATTCGAACCTTAACTTTTTCACCGGGTAGCACAAAAGCTACTTGAATTACCCATCCATTGTCTCTGGCAATTCCATATCCTAAATTTGTAACACTTTCGATTGTAAGTGTAAGTTCTTGGTGATAGGTGTATGGTTCGTTGTTAAAACCTTTTGGTTGAATAATCATTAGTGATGTTTCGTAACGAGCTCGTGCTTTTCTGGCAAAACCCTTTTTTAAAATCATGGCAGATCCTATTGTAAGTAACACTAATCCCAGAATAAAGGAATTGGTAAAATTGCGTGAATCAGCAAAGCATAGAAGGCTTAGAAACCTTTATGTTATAGAGGGGTTTGCTGACCTTGATTGTATCAGAATGTACCAAAGAGATATATCAGAGGTTTATTATTGTCGCTCTTTAGTAGAAAAATCCGGGCTTTTAAATGAGCTAGAGCTTTTGATGGATGGAGAAATTCCCTTTATTGAGTTGGCCAAGGAACCTTTTTTGAAGGCGTCTTACAGAAAAAATCCGGATGGCTTTTTAACTGTGGCTCACCAATGGGCTTTATCACTTAATCAATTTGATACTGAAAATAAAGATGTCTGCGTAGTTTTGGATGGAGTAGAAAAGCCTGGTAATCTAGGAGCTATCCTTAGAATCATGGAGGCAATGGGAGTAGAAACTTTATTTCTATCTGATGCCTGTGTTGATTATTTTAACCCAAATGTTGTTCGTTCTTCACGAGGATTATTGGCAGGAATTAAGGTTGGAAAAGGAACGAAAGAAGAAGTGTTTTCTCTCTTGAAGAAACAGGGTTATTTCCTTGTTGGAACAAGTGGCGAGTGTATTCAATCGATTTGGGATTACAGGTTTGAAAATAAGACGGCTTTAATTTTTGGAAGCGAAAAAAATGGTTTATCTGCTTTTTGGAAGAATCGTTTGCACACATGCCTAAAGATTCCAATGCAGGGACGAGCCGATTCTCTTAATCTGCATTCAAGTGTAGCTTGCTTCCTTGCCGAGTATAATCGGCAAAGTTTACTTTAGAGAATTAAGCCAGGGTAAGGATTTCTCAAGAGCATCTTGCATATTTACAGTTGGTTCATAACCGATTTTTTCTTTTGCAGATTCAATAGAAAACCAATGGTCGTGTGCTAGTTGACTGGATACAAATCGGGTCATTGGGGGCTCTCCTTTAAGGTTTAAAAAATGCCAAATTTTTTCTAACGCAGATCCTAAAAAGTACGCTTTCTTATAACTAATTTTTACGGATAGTTCAGGCATTCCAATTCGGATGAAAATATTGTTAAGCCAAGACCATAGGTTAACGGGCTCATCTTGGCTTATAAAAAAAGCCTGACCGTCTGCAGACGAATTTTTTATGATCGTAGACATTGCGCAAATATGGGCATGTGTGACATTCTCAACATAGGTTAAGTCGACTAAATTTATTCCATCTCCGACGATTTTTAGTTTTCCTGATGCATGTCTGGCAATAACTCTAGGCAAAAGATGCGGATCGCCCTTACCCCATACTAAGTGGGGTCTCAGTGCTATAGTTTGAAGCTTTCCTTTTGAGTTTGCCCCAAGAACTTTTTGTTCAGCGATTGCTTTGGTTTCAGCGTATGGAGAAAGTCTGCTTTTACAATAAGGTAGAGATTCTTTACCATTACTTATAGGATTATTGGAAAATACGACGCTGGGAGTGCTCGTAAAGATTAATCTTGGAATTTCAAAAATTTCGCAAGCCTTCAATATATTCTCGGTTGCGTTAACATTCGATTTATAAAAATCTTCGTATTTACCCCATACGCCAGCTTTCGCAGCAACATGAAAAATTATATCTGTGTTTCGTAGAAGTTCACCTGGCAAGAGACCTTCAGTTAAGTCATGGCAATGGTGAAAACATGAATCGATAATATCAGAAGATTCATTAATAGGAGTTCGACCAATTGTGTGAACTTCATGACCTAACGAAATTAATTTTTGGGAAAGCTTGGTGCCAAGGAAACCCCGGCCACCAGTGACAATAATTTTCATATTAGAAAAGATGTCTATTTTCGACTATCTTTTTGGTCCATTTTTTTGCTAATGATAGACGATGTATTTTGGCATTATGTCTTGGGTCGACGGGTAAAGTTTTTTCAACTACCACATACTGAAAAGTATATGTCGGAAGATTATGGTTCAGCGTTTTAAGAATTTTATCTTTTAAATTTTTTTCTTCGGATTTGGAGATAGAATCTTTCAGTTCCAAGACTACACAGGGCTCTTTGATCTTTGTATTACCAATTCCAACCAAAGCAGTGCGGGAAATATTTTCAAAGGAGTTAATTAAAGGTTCACAACGCTCGGTTTCTAGAGGTCCGTCTTTAGTTAAAAACATTTCAGCTTTTCTACCAAGAAACCTTAAAATACCTTTTTTATCAAAATATCCTAAATCTCCCATTCGATGAAACCTTAAAATGCCATCATTGAATTTAGTGTCAACCGTGGCACCGGGCATTCGGAAATATTCTTTACTGACAACATCACCAGAAACACAAATTTCTCCTACCTCTCCTTGCTTTAATTCCTTTGGGCAATTTGTCCCTGACTCAAAAGGTGCGTTACTAATAGGCATAATTCGAATGGTGGTGCCTGATAATGGTTTGCCTAATACAGACCCTTTGCCAAATGCGGTTTCTTTCGCTAAACTTTTGACTTCTCGATGATTGGTGGCCGAAATTGGTAACGCTTCGGTTGCCCCGTAAGGAATGATCACATCTCCTTTAACGATGATTTTTGACAAGCTTTCGATAAGATTTGGATGTGTTGGTGCACCTGCCAAAAATAATCTTTTTACATCAGGAAGTTCAATTTTTTCATTTTTACAAAATTTGTAAATTTTTTCTCCGATTACTGGTGAAGCAAATGCCGAGTTTATTTTAAACTTACGCATCGATTCAACAATAAGTCTTGGGTTGGCAAGGGCGGGCCTCCTTGGATTCATTTCTGGAATAACAGTAGTAATGCCTAATGCAGGATTAAAGAGAGAAAAAATTGGAAGGGTTGTAAGATCGGTTTCTCCTTCTTCCATGCCAAAATCATTTTTTAAATGATTTATCTGTGCGTTAAACATTTTGTGTGAGTAAACTACACCCTTAGGGGGGCCCGTGGAGCCTGATGTAAAAACTATGGCAGCTGTCTCTTCGGGTTTTGTTTTAGCAGAAGACAAACCATCATTTATGCAATTTTTTTTGAGCTCTTTACTAAATTGATTATTGCTAACAACAATTTTTTTTTGGATCGATTGAAATGATTTTCTGAAAATTTTACTTAAAAAATGAGCGAGGGGAATCCCAATTAATGCATTAGGCTTGGTGCTTTTTATACAACGCAGAAATGCTTTTACTCCCATTCCGGGATCAATAATTACGGGTATAGCACCTATTCTAAATAAAGAAAAAGCAATCAGAATAAGTTGGTAACCTGGCTTAACAGCAAGAAGAACGGTGTCACCTTTGGAAATTTTTTGAGAACTCAGATAAGATGCGCAGTCAATTGTCTCAAGGTTTAATTCTTTAAAAGAACGAGGTTCAAATAGGCTTGGTTGAGCAGAAAGGATGGCAGTTTGATCCGGAAATAGCTTCGATGCTTTATCCAGATGACTGGCAATATTCTCAACAAATACTTCTTCTCCCACAAAAAATTTATTTTAGCTCAGCGAGCCATCTTTCTGCATCAATTGCTGCTTGACACCCCATTCCAGCAGCAGTGATTGCCTGACGATAAACATGATCCGCACAATCACCTGCAACATACACCCCTGGAATAGATGTTTTTACCTGGGAGTCTGTTTCTGGAATTAAGTATCCATTTGAATCGAGGGATAAAATTCCTTCAAATGGTTGAGTATTGGGGACATGACCGATGGCAATAAATACACCTTTGCAGTCTATCTCTGAGCGGTCTTTAGTTTTCACGTCTTCAATCTTTACGGCTCTTGCTTTTCCGTTTTCATCAGCCAGTACCTCTTTAACAGCAGAATCCCACACAATTTCAATTTTTTCATGAGCAAGCGTTCTTTCAGCCATAATGCGAGAAGCCCGTAATTCATCTCTTCTATGAATTAAGGTTACCTTTGAGCAGAAACGGGTTAGAAACAGGGCCTCTTCACAAGCAGAATCTCCCCCCCCAATTACAACGACGTCCATATCCCTGTAAAATGCACCATCACAGGTTGCACAGGTAGTGACACCTTTTCCTCCGTACATTTCTTTTTCCCCGGGAATATCAAGCAAACGAGGAGCAGCACCAGTAGCGATAATAATTGCTTTTGCTTCGAATATTTTTTCTCCAGTGTACAATTTTTTTACCGCTCCACTTAAATCGACTTTTTCAATGTATGCATTATCAACCCGAGCACCAAATCGTATAGCCTGTTTACGAAGTTGATCCATTAAGGCATATCCATCTATGCCCTCTGGAAAGCCGGGGAAGTTTTCAACTTCTGAAGTAGTAGTTAATTGCCCTCCAGGTTGCTTGCCTTCGAGAATTAGAGGTTCTAAGTTTGCCCTAGCGGAGTAAATACCGGCGGTAAATCCGGCACAACCTGTTCCAAGAATAATAATGTTTTCCATAAGAAATGATTAAATAACTGATATTATGTGGTAAAATTAAAGATAAAATTTATGTTAAATCTTATGACAAAAATTTGGTTTCTCGTCGAGTAGATGAATTGGTTTGATAGTCATTGCCATCTTAAAGGCTTTAAGGATACGGGAATACTGGAAGAAGTTCTTTCTTGTGCCAAGTCGAATTTGGTTAACCGAATGACAGCTGTTGGTACATCATCTGAAGATTGGACTCTTTATAAGAATTTATCAAAACAGTATTTTGGTTTCATTTATTACTCTGTAGGACTACACCCGTGTTATGTTAACGAAGGTTATCAAAGTGAAATTGATCAACTAGGCAATTTTCTTTCCAAAAATAATAACCCAGTTGCGATTGGAGAAATTGGTCTTGATTATTTTCATTTACCCAAAGATAAAGCGGCTGCTAAAAAATTGGTAGAATTGCAAAAGCGTGCTTTTTTCCAACAGGCCAAATTGGCTGTTAATCATGATTTGCCAGTGATTATACATTCAAGGAATTCTTTTGATGACTGTATCGAATTATTAGATAAATCTAAAATTAACTGGGAAAAGGTTTTGTTTCATTGTTTTTCTGAGGGGGATAATCAAATTAAGGAATTAAATAAAAGGGGAGGTAGGGCCTCTTTTACGGGTATTCTGACATATAAAAAAAATGAAAAATTGAGACAAGCGTTCCTCGAACAGGGCTTGGAAAATTTAATTCTTGAAACAGATAGTCCTTATTTGTCACCCGAGCCATTAAGAGGAAAGCTAAATCAACCTGGTTTTTTACCAAAAATTGGAGATTTTATTTCCAAAACCTATTCAATTCCAATAGACGAAATTGCCAAGAATAGTTTTCAAAACACAGTCACATTTTATAATATAAAATAAATTTATTTAAATTTACAAAACGACTAAATAATTTAGGTATAAATTAATGAAAAATCCAAAATTTTCTGAAAAGGACAGGGCACTTCGCTCACAGATTAGGATGAAGATATCTAATTTACGTTCAAAATTGAAGGATTTGCAAGGTGAGTTTACTGATTCTTCATCCAAAGATAGTGAGATTGAAATTTGTAAAGGTGAGATAGAAGTTTTACGCAAAGAATTACAGTCTCTTGAAGATGGAGGTCACACAACTTTTATAAAAGCAAAAAAAATGCTCGAACCTAAAAAAAACTTATCTTCCAAATCAAAAAAACTTGAATGGAAGACAAAGATATTAAAAACAAGGTTAAAAAGTGCAGAAAAGAAATTAAAAAAAGAAAATGCTAGTGAAAAATTGATTGAAACCCAAAATGGGTTAATTCAAGATCTTAAGAAACAACTTCTTTTATTAGAAGGAGAGAAACAAGCATTAAAAAGTTACAATCATACAAGATTCTTAGAGTCCAAAGGAAATTCTTCAATGGAGGACTCTCAAGAAAAAGAATTGGCTGAAGTGAAACAGAAAATACTAACGGTAATTGATAAAATTTCTAAATTTTCAGATAATGATTCGGATGAGGTCAAAAATTTAAAAGAAGAACTTCATCTTTTGGAAATGGAAAAAGAGTCGATAGAAAATTTTACACACGATCATTTTTTAAAAAATCTCGAATCAATGAAAGCTAAGAGAAAAAGTGCACTTCAATAAAGAAATTTATTTCTTATCTAACTGTTCCGAAAAGATTGTTACTTTGGCATTTTGACCAGATGTTAAGTACTTAGCCCTTTTGATTGCTTTTGCTGTAGAGAGCGTGGGGTTACCGACAATGTGGGGAAAGATGTTTTTACGATTAATTCGAGATAGTATTCCAGCATTTTTAAAAATCCTTAAAACATCTTTGCGCACCTCACAAAGGAGTACATGGCAATTTTTTTCTTTTAAATAATCAAGGAGTTCCTCCAATGCCATCACCGAAGTAGCATCCATATGATGTGCATTTAATAGTTTTAGAACCAATACACGAAGGTTTGGATCTTCACCAACCCTTCTAATTTGTTCATAAAAAAGATCAGCTGCAGCAAAAAATAACTCCCCCTCAACATGAACAATTGAAACTTCGGGTTCAGGCCTTCTGGATTTGGCCGATAATTCTGCAAGCTCTCCATCTTCATTATAACCATATTCAATCATTTCGGGCTCAGCTACTTTTCGAAGAAATAGTAAAATGGAAGTAACGACACCAGCAAAGATAGCCAGTTGTAAAGAGAAGAGTAAACCAGTAAACAGGGTTACCATGAATGTAATCGCATCTGAGCGAGTGGCTCTTGATACAGCCTGAATTTGTCTAGCTTTAATTAAAGAAGCACCTATGAAAATGACTAAAGTCGCAAGGGATGCAACAGGTATGTACTGAACTAAACTTCCAAGAGAAAAATATCCTAGAATTACAAAAATCCCGGCATATAAATTTGATGCGCTGGTTTTTGCTCCTGATTCTATATTAAGACTTGAGCGGGTGAGTGAACCGGATGCTGGCATACCTGATAATAAAGAGCACCCAATATTACCCATACCTATAGAGAAGGTTTCTCGATTTGTTTGGATTCTTTCACCCGCTCTTGCTGCAAGAGATTTTCCAATGGAAAGACCTTCGAGGAGACAAAGCAAAGCAATCGCCATTGATGCAGAGAGAATAGTTCCTCCATAACTCTCTAATGTATCAAATTTAATTACAGACAAGACCCCAAGTGAAGAATCAAAATAGGCCAGCGTGTGAACAAATCCAATTAAATCTTTGAGCTGATGATTTACCAAAGAAGCGAGAATTAGAGATATAGCAACATTCGGTAATGAATTGAATTTATATTGTAAAATAAGGTAACAAATCGCCGTAAACCCACTAATTAACATAGCTGATGGTGAAAGCTCTCCTAGCGATTTTAAAGTAACATACACTATTTGCCAGAAAGTCGCAATCGAGTCACTAGAGTCCAATTCTAAGCCAAAAATATGTTTTGCCTGATTGGCAATAATCAATGCGGCAGCAGCAGTGACATAAGCTGTGATTACCGTTCTTGAAACGAATTGAATCATGAAAGATATTCTTAGAAGAGCTGCAATCACCAGAAATAATCCGGAAAAGAAGAGAATCCAGGGCAATAATTCAATAGCTTTTCCAGAACCTAGACCATCTTGATTGATTAATCCTAAGCTTGCAAAAACTCCAAACAAGAGAACTGATGTGGCATTAGTGGGTCCAAGGGTTATAAATCTTGAACTTGAAAATATACCTCCGACAATCGCGGCCACAGCAGACCCTAAAAGCCCATATTGAATAGGAAGACCAGAAACTAGGGCATATGCCATACCCTGAGGAATTGCGAGCAATGCAACATTGAGTGCAGATTTAAAGTCTGCGAGCACGGATCGAGAGGAATAATTCGCAAAAATATGAAGTAGTGGAAATATCTGATTTAGTGAAAAACCGATTTCGTTTTGCTCTTTATTTCTTTTTAAATTCACAAAATTAGTAGCCTCAATATGACCATTCTATTAAATTCGTAAAAGAAAAAGTTTTATTTTCTAAAGTAATTTTATTTTTTTCCGATTATTAAAATGTCACAAGGAAGTGACCTTAGTTTAATTATTGGTTTCGGCAAAACAGGGAGGTTGGTCGTAGTCGCAAATATTTTATCTTAAGCAAAAATTTGAGATATATACGATTTTATCATTTCTACTAAGCTAAAAGTAGTCTGCAGCTTTGCATGTAAAGTTTCATACTTTGCAGTGATGTGTATCTGGACTGTCCTTTAAAAACAGTCTTTAACCACTTTTTTAATCAAAAACTATCCATATATGAATTAACTAATTAACTAGGAGTGTGCTCAGGATGATGCATGCCCAAAAATTGATTAACATCAAAACATAACGACAAGGATGTCACGAGTTTCGTAACTTTATACAAAATCATGTTGTATGCGTAAGTACGTTAAATTTTCACCAAATCGTTAAGTTTGTTGCTATAATTATACATTAATTAAACTTATAAAACTTTTTAATATGATCATTTCCGATGCACATAACTTCGCTTCCCGTCTATCTCGTGAAATGGATCAAATTCAGCGAGAAAGACAGTTGCATATTGAAAAATTATCCTCCGGCATAAAAGTTGAGAAATCAACGGATGATGCCGGTGCTCTTTCAAATAAAATTAAGCAGAAAAGCGAAATAAAAAGAGTTAGGGGAGCCACCCAAGGTCTTCAGAACGCACTGTCTTATACTCAACTTCAAACTGTTGCGTTAAATAATGTAAATCGGATTTATGATCGAATGTCGCAATTAGCAACCATGTCTATGGATATAAGTAAATCAGATTCGGATCGAGAGAATTATAACAAAGAATTTCAGGAACTTCGTGAACATGTTCTCCAAATAGATATTGAACAGTTTAACGGACAGGATTTGTTTCGTAATACAAAATATGCGGTAATTAATACTGGAGCTATGAATTGGACCAAAGCACGGGCTCATGTCGCGGCGACAAATGCGATTGATCCTCAATATGATCATTATCTTGCAACCATAACTTCTTCAGATGAACAAGATGAAATTAATAGGCAGTTAAAAGGTGCAGTTGCTGGTACTGAAATGTGGCTTGGTGGAAGTGACGCAGAGCTTAACGGGGAAGCACCAGGTTCTAATGAAGGTAATTGGAGATGGGTAGAGGGGCCGGAGGGGCTTGAAAATGGCGGTGTCGGTCGACTTTTTTGGCAAGGGAAGGGACAAGATAGTGGAGGCACATTGGTTCCCGGAATGTATGAAAACTGGACCAAGAGACCAGGTTCAAATAACGATGAGCCAAATCAGTTTTTTGGCGTTAACGAGGATGCATTACAAATTACAACTAAAGAGAAATGGAATGACCTTCATCCATTGTCTACTTCTCCAACTGCCTATTTAAGGGAAAGCGACCCAAATAACTTGCGTGCATACGACGATGCATCGGGAGGTTTTTTTGAATTAGCCAAGATCAGTTTTAAACGATTTTTGCCCAGCACGACAATTGATTTGACCACATTGGCTAATGCTAAAGATGCGATGTCAAGGGTTATGGAAGCACAAGGGGATGTAATCGATAAGATTGCATTAACTGGATCTAATGCATCTCGTTTAAATTCCGAAATTATATCATTGGAAAATGATTTAATTAATCGTGAGAAATCCCTTTCCCGAATTGAGGATGTGGATATGGCAATTACGGCAAGCAGACTTGCCCGTGCTGAAATAAAGATGCAATCAACCACCGCAATTTTTGCTCAGGCAAACAAATTATTTAACCAAAGAAATTATGTGGAAGAGTTGCTTTCTTAGGATGCTTTTTTGAAGCTGAGCCCTTTTTTTGCCTCTACCCATTGTTTGTAATTTTTTCTGAAGACAGCTTTTTTCTGATCGATCTCGCTTTTAAGTGCTCTAAGTAATTTGAACCTAGGATGATAAATGTGAAGATCATTTTTTTTAACTTCTAAATCAGAAAGTTTTTTGTGGAGATTAGCTTTTTTCTTAATAGCGTCTTTTGTTAGTTGTTTAATTTGCTCAATTCCATTGGCCAGTTCTTGATTTAAAGATTGCTCCAATGATGAAAGGTTCCTGCTTACTTCCAATTTTACAGTATCTGCAAGCTCTTGATTTACAATCATTGTTTTAAGTTGATCTATTTTATTTACTATATCTTCAACATTTCCGAAATTAGCTAGGGAGTATATTGTTAAGTATTCTGAAGGATCTTCTTGTGTACGATGAATTGTCTCGATATCAAGCAATGCTCTTTTATGTGATTTAAGTTCTGTGGTAATTTGCATTAATTCAGAACGAATTGCAATTTCCTCAATAGATTGAACCTCACTGTTTTGATTTTCTTCCTGAATCTGAGTTGCCAATTTGATATGGTTTTCTTCCAGCATTAAAATTTTTTGTTGTTGGTCTGAAAGTTCAGGATGAATGGGATTTTCAATAGATTCGTTTTCAATATGTCTTTGATAAGTTTCGAGTATTAATTTTGATAAAAGAACCGAAGCTTTTTGAGAGTGGCCTCTGACAAGTAATGATAATCGATTTGGCTGATTAATATTTTGCACAATAGAAAACAAAGACATTAAAATTTCCTTTTCGGGTTCGATAAAAATATCGTTCAAAAATGGGCTAAAGATCATTTCTTTTGCGGTAGGACTTTGATTTAACTCACTTAATGTAAGATTGAGAAAAACTTCTCCCTCTAAAGCTTCTTTGTGCAAATGAATTAAATTAGTGGCAGAATAAGGAAGTTCTATGTTTGCCCTTGTTTCAGCCCAGGCTGAAGAATTTTGTAAAATGTTACTCTTAGAATCAGATGAAGAGTTTTCTTCGATTATATTTTCTTTAGCCGAATGAACATAGGAATTTTCCAAGGCAGCGAAAGAATTTTTTTTAACCTGATCATAGTAAAAACCAAAACCAAAACCGATCAATGTAATCAATATGAGCAAAATGCTTTGCCAGGGCTGCATGCTTTTATAAATTACAAAAGTTATAATATATGCAACCTATTTTATGTATTGCCGATTACTCTCGATACTCTTTATCTTTTCATTAGATTGACAAAACCTTCCAATAAACTTTCCATGTGATTGTTTTGGCAGAAGACTCAATACCTTTTGAATTTTCTAGCAAGTTGATCGCCTTGCAAAGACCTCTGTATGCTTATATACTAACCCTCTTGCCAAACCGTGCTGAGGCAGAGGACATTTTGCAAGAAACAAATTTAATTCTCTGCAAGAAAGCAGAAGAGTATGACCCTGGGGGTCATTTTCAGGGTTGGGCATTCAATATTGCCCGGTATCAAGTAATGGGTCACATCTCAAAACATAAACGCAGTAAACTTTATTTTAGTCCTGATTTAATAGAAAACCTTGCAGAAGAATCCCCGGACATAAAACAGATGGAACTTTCAAGAAAAGCCTTACAAATATGCTACGACTTATTACCGGAGCATATGAAAGATATGGCACAGTTACGTTTCCGTGAAGATAAAAGCTTGGATCAAATATCTAAAACCTTAAAAAAACCGATGGGGTCCGTTTCTGCGACATTACACAGAATTAGAATAAAATTAATAGCATGTGTAAAAATGAAGCTCCCTTCAGTAGAGGCTCAGTTAGATGCGTAATAAAAATTTCAAATTTATGTAAGAAAATTCAGATTTTCGCTAATAGGTTGTGTTCACAATCATATCCCATGAATACGAAACAAAAAAACTTCAATGAGTTGGATCATTTAGTCTCCAAGGTTCTAGATGACAATTTTTCTACATCTGAACTAGATCGTTTGTCTTTTTTACTTAAAGAGAGTAAAAGAGCTAGAGAGCGTTATTCGGAACTTGCTTTGCAGGAATCTCTTTTACATTGGGAGTCTGGCGATTGTATTGGCTTTCCAAAGGCTAAAGTCGATAGCAGAAAAATTTCATTTTGGCCTGTCTTTTCATCCTTTGCTGCAGCAATTGTGGCACTTTTCGCTGTGTGGTGGCTTCATTCTGAAAACATGGTAGACAACTCATTGCACACTCAACAAATTAAAAAAATTGCTTTATCCGAGCCTATTAAAAAACCAATTTCACCTTTTGATGTTCCGAGGTCGTTAACTCAAAATCCTAAATCTACAACCCCAAATCTATTTTTTTCATACAATACTATCTTTTCTAGATCCAAACCTGCACAAATTGCCGCTTTAAATGGAATTGAAATTTTGAGACAAAACAAAAATTTCGGGGAAGGAGGTTCCGTTCTGCATGGTGAAAAAGTTTCCTTGTGGAGTCGAACAAATCACCTTTCTGTACCAATGGAAAATGGTGTTTCACCAAAAGATGGCAGTGAAATGCTGAAATTTTCACCACTCAGCGTGGATGTTGATTCACAAACAGCTGAGGTTTCTGAAACGGTACAGGTTTTGGATGTGAGAAAAATCAAACAAACTTCAATTGAGACTAATGCGGAAATCCAAACAAGTTTATTTTTTAATCAAGGATATGGCTTGAATGGAGATTCCACAGAATTTTCGCTGTCGTTTCATGCAATTGCCAGTAACAATAATGCGGAAAACACAGCTATTGGTCATAAAACGGTTTCTATTGCAAGCGATGAAAATCCAACAACTTGGGAAGAAGTAAGGCAGGAATACACATTGCCTGCTGGTACTGAATTTGTTATTGTATCTATGTGTGCAAGAAAAGATGGTTCAAGTGCCTTGCTGCCTGATACTGCAGGACATTATGCAGATGGATTTTCTATTAATCTTTTGGTTAATGGCGAAAATGTTATTGGACCACTTTGATTTTTTCATGCTGTAAAAATAACAGGATTGACAGCATTTTGTTTGAGAGAATCGTAGGTGGATGAATTCTACCATTACAACTTTTCTTTTTTCTATTTCTATCTCGGTTGCTGGGGCAACAAATTGGCCCAATTTTGGTGGCCCAGCAAGAAACCAATATTCAGACGAGGGTAGTCTGATTACTAATTGGGTACAGGAAGAGCCGAAAAAATTGTGGCACTTCGATGTTGGAATGGGCTATTCTTCTATAATTGAATCAAATGGTTTAGTTTACACCCAAGGATATAAGGATGGTCGAAATACTTTATATTGTGTTAACTCTTTAACTGGGAAAAGTTTGTGGAATCATAGTTATCCGTGCAATAAAGACCCAAAGTATTTTGATGGTGGTAGTCGATCCACTCCAACCATCCAAGATGGTGTTGTTTATCTTTGTAGTCATGAAGGAGATTTGTATGCGATAAATGCGTTATCTGGAAAAATATTATGGAGCAAAAACTTGATTCGGGATTTTAATGGTAAACGACCCATGTGGGGTTTCTCTGGCTCACCTCTTGCACTAAAGGATAAAATTATTTTAGAAACCGGGTCATCAGAAGGTTCACTAATTTGTTTAAAAAGTGAAGATGGCAGTTTAATTTGGAAGGGTGGAAGTAGCGAGGCTGGGTATTCCTCACCCCTTCTTTACGGTGATCACGCAGATAAGGTTGTTGTTTTTAACCAATTTGGAATTGTCATTCACAATATTCAAACCGGAGAAATTGTTAAAAAATACAAACATTCTACAAGATATGGTATCAATGCTTCACAGCCAATCTTAATGGGGAATAAAATTTTCATTTCTTCTGCTTATGGAAAGGGGGCGGCACTAGTAAATTTTACCTCACGAATACCATTAGCTATCTGGGAATCAGAGTCTTATTCTTGTCAAATGGCGAGTATCGTTCGAAAGGGAAAATATGGTTTTGGGATTAATGGACAAGCTGGAACTAGATCAGCACAGTCGAGGTTCTTTTGTGTAGACTTGGAAACTGGTAAAGAAAGGTGGAGTCAGAAAGGCTTTGGCCTTGGCACAGTTTTATTAGTTCAAGATACATTGGTTATTTTGAGCGATACGGGAGAACTATGCTTAGCTAAGGCTGATCCTAATAAATTTGCAGATTTGGCCAGATTCCAAGTTTTATCAGGTAAGAATAATTGGACGCCACCCACTTACATTAAGGGTATGATGTTTTGCAGAAGTTCTAAAGGAAGGGTGGTATGTTTACAAATGGGAAAATGAGTGAATATTAGTTTCTTATTTACCTTTTTCTAAATCGATCCTTGTCGATAGTTTATAAAGTAATGTCTTGAATTCCTTTTGCTCAATTTCAGTAAAGCAAGACAGTGCATCTTCCTCAAGTCGCTGTGCAATTTTTTTGCCTCGATTATAAATTTCAGTACCGAGTGGTGCGGGGAAAATATTTTTTTTCCTTTTGTCGCCTAAGTCCGTTTCTTTTTTGATGAGCTTTCGTTTTACCATTCTTTTTATTAAATCTGAAATATTATTGGCATCTGTACTCATCAATTTAGCTAGTTTAGATTGAGAAAAGTTTGAGTTTGGCTTTGAGTGAAGCCATCGAAGAGCAGTGTATTGATCTGGCGTAAGACCAACCTTCTTTATTCTATTCATAAAAGTCCTATTGAGACCGTGCCATGATTCTCTTAAAAGTGGCGGAATATTTTTTTGAAGGTTAATATTAGGCTTCATCTAATAATTTAAAATTTGATATAATTGGTGATCTTCAGTTGACAAGATAGTACATACAAGTACTAAATTGTTCTTCCTCTAACAATCCAATTTACATCAATGATCAAGCATATTCTAATTATAAATTTCTTGTTTGCCTTAATAGTCGGTTGTACTTCAAAGACTTCCAAATCTGGTTCTGCCAATACGGTACAACCTGATAATCCAAAAGTTGCCGAGAGTAACTGGCTCTTTTGGCGTGGTCCTGATGGAACAGGAGTTTCAAGTCAAACAAATCTTCCTGACTCACTTTCCTTGGAATCGGAGTCTTTATTATGGAGTTACGAAATTCAGGGAGGCGGAGTGCCCGTTATTGCTGGAGGCAAGGCTTATCAATTTGGCTACTATGGAGTTGAAGATGAATTGCAAGAGGCGTTGGTATGTTTTGATGCTGCAACTGGAGATGTATTATGGGAGCGATTGCATAGTGATTTTATAAGTGATATTGTTTACAATAGATATGGTGTTGGGGCGGCTTGCGTAGATCGATCAAGTGGAAATGTTTATTTTCAGACTAGTCCCGGCCTTTTAATAGGTTATGATTCAGATGGTAATAAGTTATGGGAAAGGTCGCTTATGGAAGAATTTGCACGCCTTACTTTTCCTAATGGTCGGACCGGTGGACCTTGTGTTGATGGTAACCTTGTTATTATTCATGCCATTACTGCGAATTGGGGAAAAGAAGGACCAGCTAGAGATCGGTTTTACGCATTTGATAAAAACACAGGGGAATTGGTTTGGTCCTCCACTCCTGGCATAACTCCTAAAGATAGTTCTTTTTCTCCCCTAACTTTTGATAATCTTGCTTGCGGAAAAAGAGTTTTTTACAGTGGAACTGGTTGCGGACATGTAGTTTGTATTGATGCCCGTACGGGGCAATCTCTGTGGCGTTTTCAAATGTCTTATGGTGGGGTTAATTCAGGAGTCGTAGTGCATGATGATTTAGTCATTGCGATACATGGAAAAGAAAACATTGATTCCTCTACCATTGGAAGGATGGTTGGAATTCGAAAACCACAAAATTTGCCTAATTTAAACGAAGAAATTTTAATTCTCGACGAGAAATCGGAAGTGTGGAGAAACAATTCAATGGAGGCATTTACCAGTAGTCCAGTTTATAGAAATGGTAGATTGTACTCTACCATTAAGAGAGGAGAGTTGGTTTGCCTGGACGCTGATACTGGTGAGGAGATATGGGTCATAAAGTTAGCTCCTGATCAGGTTCATGCTTCTCCTGTTTGGGCAGATGATAAATTGTATGTACCCATGTTTGATGGTAAAATATCAGTAGTAAAAGACATGGGTTCTAATGCAAAACTTCTAAGTCAAGTTCAGCTAGAGGGTTCATGCCTGGCGTCTCCTTCTGTTGCACACGGAAGAGTATTTGTGCAATCTAAAAAAAGGCTTTATTGTTTTGGATCATCTGAAGTTGCTCCAGCGTTTATTTCCCAAAAAGAGGAATCGCCCACGACATCTAAAGAAATACATTCTTTACAAGTGGTACCAGCTGAATTTTCCCTGCAATCAGGAAATTCATTATCCTTTAGAGTTTATGGTTTGGATAGAAATGGAAAAAGGGTGAAAGAATTAAAAGAGGGATTAAGTTGGGAAAAATGGATTCCACCAACTGCTAAAGTTCAATCAAAAGTCGACGCAAAAATAACTTCAAGTGGAGTTTTATTAGCCTCCAGAGATGCTCAACTTTCGGCGGGCGCATTACGTGTAAGCTATGGTGAATTGTCTGGGTTGACCCGAGGACGAATTCTCCCTGACCTTCCTTACAAAGAAAATTTTGAGCAGGGCTTTTTATTGACTAACGAAAGTTCTGATGGAATTTCATACTCATTTCCCCCGCTTTCCTGGCTCGGTGCTAGAATGAGATGGCAGGTGCAGGATTTTGGCGGCAATATGGTTGCGGGAAATACTCTTGATCGCGTTTTATTTCAGAGGGCCATTAATTTTGTTGGACATAAAGATATGAGTAATTATACGGTACAAGCTGAAGTAATGACCGATGGTGACCGTCGAATAAAGTCAAATATTGGACTTATCAATCAACGTTACATTTTTGCTTTAATTGGAAATAGTCAAAAACTCGAAGTTATTTCCAATTATGATCGATTTAGGCATTCCGTGCCGTTTTCCTTCAAAACAAAAACATGGTATAACTTAAAAACTCGAGTAGAAATTCTTAATGATGGAACAGGTAACATTTTAGCCAAGGCATGGGTCAAGGATACTCAAGAACCCGATGAATGGATACTTAGGGTTTCTCACGAAAAACCTCATTTACATGGAGCGCCGGGAATTTATGCAATGTCACCCCAAAGTAAAAAAAAGGTTTATTTCGATAACCTTCTCATAACTTTTAACAACTAATTTTAATAACAAATAACAATATTCATAATGAAACCATTTATATTTTTCATTTCATCAATTTTTACATTTAATCTTTTTGGAGAAGATTGGCCAGTCTGGGGAAAAGACGGTTCTAGAAACATGGTTTCTAATGAAAAAAATGTCATTTTGAAATTTAAAGCCGGAGAAATGAGTGATGATGAGGTTGTTGATATGAAAACAACCCAAAACATAAAATGGGTAGCGAAACTAGGATCACAAGCTTATGGAAATGTGACCATAGGTAATGGATGTGTTTTTGTTGGTACAAACAACGAATCTCCTCGTGATCCTGGAAAAAAAGGAGATAGGGGTGTGGTTATGTGTTTGGATGAGCAAACAGGTGAACTTAAATGGCAATTAGTTATTCCTAAGCTAGGGGCAGGAAAAGTGAGCGATTGGGAATATATTGGTATTTGCTCTTCTGCTGCGATTGAGGGGGATAAGGTTTATGTGGTGACCAATCGTTGTGAAGTCGTTTGCCTGGATATAAATGGTTTAAATGATGGAAATGATGGGCCTTTTAAAGATGAGGCATCCTACATAAGGCCTAAAGGAATGAAAGATGAATTAAATCCTAAATTGGATGCAGATATACTATGGATGTATGATATGCGAGATGAGCTTGGCGTCTTTCCTCATAATGTAACCAGTTCATCCCCGATTATTGTCGGAGATAATGTGTATGTGGCTACATCAAACGGAGTAGATTGGTCTCACACTAATATCCCTAGTCCACTTTCTCCAAGTTGGATTTCTTTGAATAAAAAAACAGGTGAGTTAATAGGTGAAGACGCCTCTGGAGCAAGCGAAAATTCTCTCCACGCTGCTTGGTCTTCATTAACCTTCGGAAAGGTTGATAAAAAAGAGATGTTATTTTGGGGAGGGACTGATGGTTTTTGTTATGGTTATCTGAATCAAACGGTTTCTGATTCTGATGGGTATGAACTATACAAGCCTCTTTGGAAAGTTGACTGCAATGATCCTAGTTACAGAAAAGACAAAGATGGCAAAAAAATTCCATATGCCACACCACCAGGGCCAAGTGAGCTAATCGGAACCCCTGTTTTATATAATGACAAGATTTACTGTGCGATTGGACAGGACCCTGAACATGGAGATGGGGTAGGCAGGCTGTCTTGTTTGGATGCTAAGAGTGGAAATGTTATTTGGAAATACACCGATGTTGGACGGACTATATCTACCGTTTCGGTTGCAGATGATTTGGTCTATCTGGCAGAATATGCTGGAATAATTCATTGCTTAGATGCCAATACGGGAAAACTTTTTTGGACCCATGATTCATTTAGCCGGATTTGGGGTTCAACCCTAGTAGCAAATGGGAAATTAATTTTAGGTAATGAAGATGGTGATGTGCTTATTATGGATCACGGAAAGTCGAAGCCAAAAGTTGAAACAGTGGATATGGGTGCTCCAGTATACAGTTCCCCGGTTGTGGCAAATGGAACTTTGTACATTGGAACACAGACTCATTTGTATGCGATTGGCAAATGATAAAAAGGACACTTTTATCTAATGAATAAAACTCTGATTTGGCTTCTATTTTTATTATTATTTTTATGTCACCAAGATTTTTGGTGGTGGAATAATAGTGAGTTAATTTTTGGTTTTTTACCTGTGGGTCTAGCTTACCATGCAGCTTTTTCGGTTGCATGTGCTTTTTTGGGGTGGGGAGCAATCAAGTATGCTTGGCCTCATGAACTGGAGAAATTTGCCGATGGCGACCAACCCGAACGCGAGGGGAATTTGTGACCACATTAATTGTAATTGTTTGCTATCTTTGTTTGCTTCTAGGTCTTGGTTTGTTTAGCAACCGTCTTTTTCGAGGTACAAGTAAAGATTATTTCGTGGCCAGTCATAGCATTGGCCCTTTTTTATTATTAATGAGTGTGTTCGGGACAACAATGACCGCTTTTGCACTAGTTGGTTCAACTGGCAAGTCTTTCGAGCGAGGTATTGGAACATACGGGTTAATGGCTTCGATAAGCGGTTTGGTGCATGCAGGCATTTTTTTTCTGGTCGGCATTCGATTGTGGGCTTTTGGCAAAAAGTATGGTTACATAACACAAATTCAATTTTTTCGGGCCCGCTTTGAATCAAACAGTCTTGGATATTTACTTTTTCCTATTTTGGTATTGCTTGTTGTCCCCTACCTCTTAATTGGAATTATTGGTGCCGGTAAAACTATTGAACCTGTAACTGCAGGTGCCTTTACGGAAATTTTCACGAACCCGACTTCACCCCAGTGGCTTGGCGGAATTCCTCCGTGGTTAACTGGATTAGTAATCTCATTTGTTGTCTTAACATATGTTTTCATGGGTGGTTCTAGAGGAGCTGCTTATGCCAATACTTTTCAGACCATTGTATTTATGATTATGGGCATGGTTGCATTTATTTTTATATATAAGAGTTTGGGTGGTTTGGAAATGGCAAGTAAAGTCCCCGCCCGTATTACTGACACAGCGACCATTGTTCAGGATTATCGATTTGATAAAAAATCTGCAACTCTTGTGGAAAACGATCCTCCTAAAATTGTAGGTAAAGTAATTGATTTTGAAAATTCCAACATAACGGACAAACAACCGCACCTTGCGCGTGCTCCAATCACTGTGGAGTTTAAGAAAAAAAACCCTAGGACAGGCGAAGTTTCTTCTTTCGAAAGAGAGATTGGTATACCATTTATAACTTTCTTTTCTTACTTCTTTATTCCCTTAAGTGTGGGTATGTTTCCTCACCTTTTCCAGCATTGGCTTACCGCTAAAAGTGCAAAAGCCTTTCGTTTAACTGTAATAGCTCACCCTATATGCATAATGATTGTATGGGTCCCATGTGTCTTGGTTGGTGCATGGGCTTCTGGGCTATTACCACCTGGGATTCCTCCTCCAGCAGTTTTATCTGCAATGCTTAATTTACTGGTTGGTGATCCTATTCTAACCGGTCTTCTTACTGCAGGTGTACTGGCGGCAATTATGTCTTCTTTGGATTCTCAATTCTTATGTTTGGGAACTATGTTTACCAATGATATTGTCATGCATAAAATGGGTAACAACAAATTTTCTGACAAAAAGATAATTTTAATTGCTCGGGTATTTATCGTTTTTATTGTTGCCTTAACATATGCCTTAGCGATGTGGGCAAAAGATGCGAATGTTTTTGATCTTGCGATTTGGTGCTTTAGTGGTTTTTCAGCTCTCTTTCCAGTTGTATTTGCTGCCCTATATTGGAAGCGAGCAACCAAGCAAGGTGCAATTGCAAGTATTTTAGCAGCTTTGCTTTCATGGCTTTATTTTTTCCATCTTTCCGGTTACGGTGGTGAGATGGTAATCGGCCCTGGAATCATACCTGCTGCTGTTTGTTTTATGGTAGCAGCAATTGCCATGATCCTTGTTTCGTTTTTAACAAAACCACCATCACAGGATACGATTGATAAATTTTTCCCTAAGATGAAAAAATTGTAAATTTACGAATTCTATTTTTATTGAATAATCATGACCATGGACGACCAAATAAAACAAGCTTCTCAGGACTTGGATTCTCATGTAGCGGAAATAATCAAGTGGCATTTTTCGCCAGAAACTGGTTCTCCGTTTTGGCTAGATTGGGCTAAAAAACAATCATGGAATCCACTTGAGCAAGTTACTAATTTTCAAGATCTTTGTGATAAGTTTCCTAATTTTCAGGACGAATGGTTGAGAGACCTTCAAAATGACGTCTGGGTTCCTAAACCTTACAAAGGAAAACCTTTCAATATATTTGAAACTGGAGGCACCACCGGAATGCCTAAACAAAGAATAGGGTGGGAGGATTTTAAAATAGATTACTCTGCTTTTTCAGATACTCTCCAAGACGAGCACTTTCCAAGAAATGATTATTGGATGATGGTTGGCCCGACAGGACCTCGTCGACTTCGTTTAGCAATTGAACACCTTGCTAATGAACGCGGATGCTCGTGTTATTTTGTGGATTTGGATCCGCGTTGGGTGAAAAGATTAATTGCAGGAAAACAGTATGATCAAGCTCGTGCTTACATGGATCATGTCACAGATCAAGCATTAACTATTTTGAAACATCGAAAAGTGAGTGCTTTATTCACCACCCCAAAACTTCTTGAAGCATTGGCAGAGAGAAAGGATCTGATCAAGGCTGGTATTAAAGGTGTTTTTTGTGGGGGTACAACCATGGATAAACAGTATGCTCGTTTCCTAGTTGAGGAAGTTTGTGAAGGTGGGAAAATTGGTTTTGTTCCGACCTATGGTAACACTTTGATGGGTCTTGCAAGACACCACCCATTTGGGCCTGAAAACGATTATTCAATCGCATATTATGCACCACAACCACGAGCTGTTTTGCGTGTTATCAATCCCGATACAAACTCACCAGTTGAATACGATAATTGGGGTCGTGTTGAACTGACAACATTAACTAAGGAGTTCTTCATGCCCCGCTTTCTTGAGCGGGACGAAGCTCTTCGTAGAAGACCATGGAAAGAAGCTCCGTGGGATGGTGTTGCAGAGGTTCGACCTTTTGGTGCAATGGAAAAAAACATAGTAGAGGGAGTGTATTAATATTATGAGCATACCGCATATTCCATGTTTGCGATTAGGTAAACAGTATAGAAGTTTTAATGAGTCAGAGGTTAAAGATTGTTTAGATGGCTCTGTCAAAGCGACCATGAGTCAAGTCAACGCAGGAGTGATTCGTAGGGATTTACTCCAGATTAATAAAGCAAGGGAAGCTTTGCAAAAATTGAGTACCCAAGAATTGATCGAGATTAGCTCCAAGGCAGGTGATCTTTTTTTAACTGCAGATTTACCTCTTGGCGAAGGGGGTGCCATGCAATCTGCACAAGATTATCTTGAAACTCTCTCCTCTACCAGTGGTTTGCCTCATGTCATGGTTAAAAGAAATATGGATAAAATTCATTATGCTTTGACCCATTTAAAATTAATTTTGAATGGTTTGACCCGGGGAATAGATTTAGATGTTTTAGATCGTGGTTTTGGTGAGCAAGCGGGTTCACCAGTTTGTTTTTACCCAACAACTAGTGCATTGGGTTTGGTGATGCCGAGTAATTCCCCAGCTGTTAATTCTTTATGGCTTCCCTCGATTGCTCTTAAAATACCGATAATAATGAAGCCGGGCCGGGATGAACCATGGACTCCTTTTCGGTTGATTCAGGCATTTATTGCCGCTGGTTGCCCAAGAGAGGCTTTTGGTTTTTACCCAACTGATCATGAGGGTGCCGGGGATATACTTCGATTGTGTGACCGAGCACTTATTTTTGGTGATAAAAGTACAACTGACTTGTATGCTGGAAATCCTGGGATACAAGTGCACGGCCCTGGTTTTAGTAAAATTTTGGTTGGGGATGATGAAATTGAGAACTGGCCCGAATTTATCGATGTAATGGCAGCTTCCATCTCTGACAACGGAGGAAGGAGTTGTGTTAATGCATCGGCTGTGATAGTTCCGAAATATGCTAAAGAGATAGCCGATGCTTTGGGTCAGAAGTTGGGTTCACTTAAACCCTTACCAATGACTGATCCCAATGCGGTACTTTCAGGTTTTGCGAATCCTAAAATGGGAGAGTGGATAAATTCAACTCTAGATTCTGATTTAAAAGTTCCTGGAGCTACTGACACCACATCTTTACACAGGAATGGTGAACGATTGCTTCAGTCGGATGGGGGTACATTCCTTTGTCCCACGATTGTACATTGTGATTCTATGGATCATCCATTATCCAATCGTGAATTCTTATGTCCCTACGCGAGCGTTGTTCAAGTTCCTCAGGTTGAAATGTTAAACGCGATTGGACCAACACTTGTTGTTACGGCAATTACCAAAGACGAAAAATTTAAGAGACAACTACTTGGGGCATCCAATGTTGAACGTCTAAATATTGGGCCTATATCAACGATGAAAATTTCGTGGGATCAGCCTCACGAAGGAAATATGTTTGAATTTCTATACAAGCGCCGCTCAATTGGCATTGCTGCTTAATGCATCCTGATTCTCAGGCAACGAGTCAATTGTGAATGATATTAACCATAATTTTTTCTTTGCCGATGATGAGACTGAAAGTCAAAAAGTTATATTTGGTAATGGTTCAAGAATAGAGGTTGCGAATGCCGCAAAAGGCTTAGGATCAAATGTTTTACTAGTTACTGATCCCGGCTTATTAAAAGTGGGTCACCCTGAAGAAATAAAAAGTATTTTGGAGCAGTCAGGCTGTCGTGTCACCTTGTTTCATCAGTCAATTGAAAATCCCACCGAATCCAGTGTAGATGCTTGTGCTAAAGTGGCAATGGCCAAAGGGGTGGACCTAATAGTAGGACTTGGGGGCGGAAGCTCTATGGATACTGCAAAGGGATGTAACTTCATTCTTACGAATGGTGGACGAATGTCCGATTATTGGGGTGTTGGAAAGGCTGACAAGCCTATGCTTCCTTTTATTGCAATTCCTACCACTGCTGGAACTGGAAGTGAGTGCCAATCTTTCGCTCTAATCACTCATGATATATCACACAAGAAGATGGCATGCGGAGATAAAAAGGCTTTGCCTAAAATTACAATTTTGGATCCTGAATTAACACTCTCCCAACCAAATTCAGTAGCAGCATCTACTGGAATTGATGCATTATCTCATGCATTGGAATCTTTAGTAACGACAAAAAGAAATGAATTTTCCGATAGGCACGCCCGAATTGCGTTTGATCTTATTTATTCTAGCTTGCCTTCAGTATTGTCTAATCAATCTGATTTAGAGAACCGCGGAAAAGTATTACTTGGAGCCTCTCATGCGGGTGCTGCTATAGAACAAAGTATGTTGGGTGCAGCACACTCAATTGCCAATCCACTCACATCCACGAAAGGCGTTATTCATGGGGTGGCCGTAGGTATGTCGTTGCCTAAAGTCATGAAATTTAATTCATATCAACCAAAGACTAATTCAATCTATGCTGATTTATCACGTAAAAGTGGAATAGCTGAATCTGTTAGTTCTGACACAGAAGCAACTCAGTTACTCATCGATCGTGTTATTTGGATTTCAGAACTTGCTGGTATTCCTTCATCCCTTGAAGATTTGGGTTTTGTGGAAGAAGATATTGCAACTCTTGCAAAAGATGCAAATGAGCAATGGACTGCACGCTTTAACCCTCGCTCGGTCAAATTATCTGATTTTATAGATCTTTATTCTTCTCTTTTTGCGAACATCTCTTGCGAAAGTAGTAAGTTTGCTTCAAATTAACCTTATGAAAAGTTTGGCTTTTGCATTCATGTTACTGACCGTACTTTTGCCGCAGTATTTTATTTTAGCTAAACCAAATGATCCTTCATACGATTGGCCACGACACCGAGGAAATGCTGGATTGACAGGTGTTTCAAAATCAAAAATCGGAAATGTTTTAATTTTGGATTGGACTTTCAAAACCGGGGAGTTTCTAAAATCCTCTCCGGTTGTTTCAGAGGGGCTTGTTTTTGTCGGTTCAGAGTCTGGAAATCTATTTGCAATTTCCTTAAAAGATGGAAAAGAAGAATGGAAATTTAATACTAATTTGGAAATAGAAGCTCCGCCACTGGTTCACGGTGACAATGTTTATGTGGGATCAACAAACGGCTTCCTCTATGCGATCCAAAAAGTAACTGGGAAACTCGTTTGGAAATATGAAACAGGTGGCGAAATAATGGGTGGTGCAAATCAAGCAATTCGCCCCAAATCGAATGATTCAGTTATTCTGGTAGGTAGCTATGACAATTTCGTTCACTGTGTTAATGCTGAAACAGGCAAATCAGTTTGGACTTTTGAAACACAGAATTATGTCAACGGTGTGCCTACAATTTATGATCAGAAATATGTTGTTTTAGGCGGTTGCGATTCAGTTCTTTATATTGTTGATTTAGAGACTGGTAAGCTCGTCCGATCTGTTGAAGTAGAAGCACCAATTGCTGCTTCTGTATCTGCATCCGACGGAGTTGGGTATGTCGGAAATATGGACCGAGCTGTTATGGCTTTCAATCTAGATACTGGAGATGTTATCTGGAACTATCGTCATAAGAATTTTCCTTATTTTTCCTCGCCAGCTATAACTTCTGATCAAGTTTTAATTGGAGGAAGAGATAAGGGATTACATTCCATCAACAGAGTATCCGGGAAGCAAACTTGGAGATTTTCCGCTCGTGGCCGGATCGACAGTTCGCCAGTTGTTTCTGATGGGAAAGTAATCTTTGGTTCGATGGATGGTAAACTTTACATAACATCATTAAAAACTGGTGAGGAAATTACAAGTTACGAGGTTGGGGAGCCAATTTCATCGACTCCTGCAATATTGCATGATCAAGTTTTAATTGGATGTGAAGATGGAAATGTTTATTCCTTTATTACTTCTTCGAAAAAATGAATAAGACAAATTCCATACAACCTGATTACGAAACAAAAGAAGAAACGAAAGCAGGAAATTATTTTGTCTCGAATTATCCTCCCTTTTCATTCTGGAATGAAAGTGATGTGCCATGCGTTTCGAGTTTGCTTAATAGTCCTTCTGCCGGAAAAGCTCCGTTAGGTCTTTACTACCACATACCCTTTTGTCGTAAGCGTTGTCACTTTTGTTACTTTAAAGTATACACGGATAAAAACTCCAATGATGTGCGTCACTATCTTTCATCAACGATGAAAGAATTAAAAGTCTATGCAGACTCACCGTATATTAATGGAAGAAAGCCTAAGTTTATATATTTTGGAGGAGGAACTCCATCTTATCTTTCTGCCCAACAGTTAACTGAGCTTACTGATCAAATGAAATTAATTTTGCCCTGGGATGAAGCAGAAGAAGTTACCTTCGAATGCGAACCAGGCACTCTTTCAGAGAAGAAACTAGAGGTAATTAAAAAATTTGGAGTAACTCGTTTGAGCCTTGGAGTAGAAAACTTTAGTGATCATATCCTCGAAATTAACGGCCGTGCCCACCGATCAAAGGAGGTCTTTAAAGCTTATGAATTCGCACGAAGTCTTGGATTTGATAATATCAATATCGATTTGATATCAGGTATGCTGGAAGAGACTGATGAGAATTGGTTGGATTGCGTAGAAAAGGTGGTCAGTCTATCTCCGGACTGTGTAACTATTTATCAAATGGAAGTACCTTTTAACACTGGAATTTTTAAGTCCATGAAAGAGGAGGGTAGGCTGACAGCCCCTGTTGCAGACTGGCCAACAAAGAGAAAATGGGTTAATCAAGCTTATGAAAGGTTAGAAAAAGCGGGCTACACTGTTACCAGTGCTTACACTGCCGTAAAGAATCCAAATAATACTAAATTTATTTATCGTGACCGTCTATGGACAGGAGCTGACATGATAGGGGTAGGAGTTTCTTCTTTTGGACATTTGGGTGGTATTCATTACCAGAATGCCACCAATATTGAAAATTACTGCGAAACTATTGAAAATGATAAAGCGCCAATTCGGAGGGCATTACTAACCAGTGAAGATGAACGGTTTATACGTGAACTTATTTTACAGTGGAAGCTTGGCCGGGTAAAAAAACAATATTTTATTGAGAAGTTTGGTGTATCAATTGCGGAAAGATTTTCTTCAATTTTGTTTGATTGGGAGAAAAGAGGAGATTTAACTATTGAGGGTGATGATTATTTGTTATCTCGTTCGGCTCTTTTGCAAATTGATTCTTTACTTCACGGCTTTTTCTTGCCGGAACATCGGGATGCAACTCGATTTGTTTGATATTTTGTTATGGAAAAATCATTCAATATCCTGGCAAGTAGTCTTTACCCACTAAGTTTAATTCGACAAGTTCGTGGAATACCTAAGTTATCATATCAGGAAGTAAATCCAGTTGATATTCCTGAGCCTTTTTATTCCTTGCTTGTTCATCAAGGAGATATGACCTCCCGTTTGGAAGCTCATTATGAAGATGATATAAAAATCCGTAAGTTAAGTTCTTCAAATGACGGAAAAGCCTATTTTCGGGAGGTCATACTGGAAACTTTACGATCACATAAAATTATTGAATATGGTGCGATTGAGATCATGTTAAAAAATTTGGACGAAGAATTAAGAGCTTTAGTTATACAAGCAAAAAAGCCCCTTGGTGCGATTTTGAATGAGGCTCGCATTCCATATTCTAGTGCACCACGTGCTTTTTTAAAGGTTGTGCCTGATAACGAAATGCTTGAAGTTTTTGAGTCAGTGGAAGCAGATTATTTATACGGTCGGTCGAACGAAATTTCTTCTTATGATGGAAATACAATTGCTCGTATTGTAGAAATATTACCTTCGATTTAATTAAGTCAAAGCTTGAAAAAGATTATAACCTGAATTGAATTTTATATTATGATATCTATCAAAAAAAGTTATGATGCAATTGTGGTTGGTGCTGGTCCAGCAGGTTCTACTACAGCTGCTCTTCTCGCAGAAAAAGGTCATGATGTTCTCGTAGTAGAAAAAGAAAAATTTCCCCGTTATCATGTGGGTGAATCATTGATGCCATTTTGTTACTTTCCCCTCGAAAGGCTTGGTTTGATAGAAACTTTAATGAAGTCAGCCAATCCTAGAAAGTATTGTGTACAATTTGTTAGGCAGGATGGTTTTTTGTCCCAACCATTTTATTTTTTTCAACATTTTGACCATCCTTCATCCACGACATGGCAAGTTTGGCGTTCTGAATTTGACCAATTGATTTTAGACAAAGCATTACAGAATGGTGCTTCAGTTATGCAAGAAACCAAGGCTAAAAGTCTTATCAAATCGAATGACCGGGTAATTGGTATTAAAGCAAACTCAAACGAATTAGGTGATTTAGAATTAACCGCTCCTATCGTTGTCGATGCATCTGGCAGAGATTGTTTTGCTGCTCACAAAGAAAATTGGATGATTCGTGACCCCGAACTCAAAAAGATTGCTTTATGGACATACTTTAAAGGTGCAAAGCGTGACCCAGGATTGGATGAGGGTGCCACTACTGTTGCTTACCTGCCTGACAAAGGGTGGTTTTGGTATATCCCTCTAAGCAATGATATGGTAAGCGTTGGTATTGTTGCTGAAAGGGACTATCTATTTAACGGTTCCACCAAAGATCACGAAGAGATTTTTAATCGGGAAATTCTAAACAATGAATGGATTAAAGATCACCTTTCTGGTTCTGAGCAAACTGGGGAGTTTAGAATAACTGGAGAGTATTCTTACCGCAACAAATACTGTGCGAGCGAAGGGCTTGTTCTTGCCGGAGATGCACTTGGTTTTTTAGATCCAGTATTTTCTTCAGGGGTTTTCTTGGCTTTGAAAAGTGGCGTACATTTGGCAGATGAAATAGATGCTGCTCTTAAAAAAGGTGATTTGTCCGCTAGCAGTTTTGATAATTACGGTAAGAAGATGCAATCATCGATCGAAACTATGAGAAAGATAGTTTACGCATTTTATGATAAAGAGTTCAGTTTTGGAGATTTAGCGAAAAGAGGCGAACATTTACGGGCAGCACTCACAGATTGCCTTATTGGAAATGTTGATGATAACGAATTTCGTGAACTTTTTGATGCGATGTCAGATCTTGCCGAATTACCTGAACCCATTGGCCATGGTTTGACAACTGCTTCTTCGTGAAGTTGGCATTTCTCACCCCCGGGACGGGAAATTATTATTGTGGCGTTTGTATGCGCGACAATTCTTTGGCAAAGTATCTAATTAAGTCGGGTCACGAGGTTTCAATGTTGCCCACATATTTGCCTCACTTTTTGGATGAAAATCCTGCAACGCAAGAGTTACCTATATTTTTTGGCGGAATTAATGTTTATTTACAGCATAAATCACCAATTTTTCGGCATACCCCAGCATGGCTGGACAAGCTTCTAAATAGCAAATGGCTTTTGCGCAAAGCTGCAGCGAAGAGTGGAATGACATCGAGTAAAGATTTGGGGGAAATTACACTATCAACTTTTCGTGGTGAAGATGGTCCATTAGTTAAGGAAGTTCGTAAAGTTGTTGATTGGTTTCATGAGTATGAAAGCCCTGATGTAATTCTTCTTTCAACGATTATGCTTGCTGGAATAGGAAAGGTTTTGAGGCGGGAGTTAAATATTCCTGTATTAGGCTTCTTACAGGGGGAAGATTCTTTTTTAGATTCATTGCTTCCAGAATATAAGAATCGTGCATGGAAACTTTTAAAGGATGATGTTTTCGAGTTAGACGGTTGTATTGCACCTAGCAAATATTTTGGAAAGTTTATGAGCGAAAGATTAGAAATTAAAGATGGGAAATTATTTCATCATCCTAATGGAATTACAATGGAGGGTTTTTCTCCCTCCGGTCTTTCAAATGGACCTCCCACTATTGGTTTCCTTGCTCGATTATGTCCGATTAAAGGACTCGATCTTTTAATAGACGCATTTATTTCCTTAAGCAGATCAGGAAAATATCCTGGATTAAGACTTGCGATAGCGGGAGGAATGACTGAGGAAGACATTCCCTTTGTCGAAGAGCAGAAAAGCAAAATTGAAAAGGCTGGCTTGGTAGATTTCACGGTTTTTCAGCCTAATTTAAAAAGAGACCAAAAAATCAATTTCCTCAAGGGGCTGGATATTTTCTCCGTGCCTTCAAGGTATCCAGAGGCTTTCGGCCTTTATGTTATCGAAGCACTTGCGACTGGTGTCCCTGTTGCTTTGCCCAATCTCGGAGCCTTTTCAGAGATAATTAATGAAACGAATGGTGGTACGATTTATCCATTGGATCAATCTGAAGGTTTGGTCAAAGCGCTTGGGTATTTGCTCGATAATCCTGAAAAAGCTATTCAAATGGGATTACAAGGGAGGCAGTCTGTAGTTAAAAAGTATTCGAACGATCAACTTGCACAGAGTTTGGTTGATAATATTCTCGCCCCTATTTGTTCTAAAACATAAAGATTTATCATGGTTACTGAATTTTCTATTTTTCGTCGTGTTGAGTTTAGTGAAACAGACTTGGCTGGTATCATGCACTTCACAAACTTTTACAGATGGATGGAAATTTGTGAACATGAGTTTCTTAGAAGCGTTGGGCTTTCGGTTGATATGGAGGATAAAAATGGAAGGTTTGGGTGGCCAAGAGTAAAAACATCCTGCCGTTTCAAAAGACCTCTGCGTTTTGAGGAGGAGATTGAGGTAAAATTGATTATCTCTGAAATTCGGGATCGCTCGATTGCTTACACCTTTCAGTTTTGGAAAGATGAAGATGGAGAACGCGTTAAGGCTGCTGTTGGAGAAACTGTTGCAGCTTGTGTTCGCTTTGATCAGTCGAGTGGTTCGATGGCACCTATTCTTATACCTGATATTGTCTTAGAAAAAATCAAATAAACTAATAGAAAGAAAAAATATGCAATTTTTATATTATGCTTTATTAACAGTTCTGTGCTGGGGAACCTATGGTGTTTGTATGCATATTGGTTCCACAAATATGGGAGATAAGGAAAATGGGCGAATTATGGCCTTTTTATGGGTAGGGCTGGCCTATTTTTTAACTGCAGTTGTAGCCCCATTGATTATATTAAAATTAAAAGGGGGCAATATTGCTTTTTGGACTTTTCCTACAAAGGGTTGGCAATGGTCGTTAATTGCTGGAACACTCGGAGCAATTGGTGCACTTGGGGTTCTTCTTGCATTTGGTAAAATGCCAACACCTGCATATGTGCCAGTGATAATGTCGATTATTTTTGCCGGTGCCCCCATGGTTAATGCTGTAGTAAGCACTACAAAGGAGGGTAATTGGTCTTATGTTAAATGGCCCTTCGTTCTGGGAATTGCTATGGCGGCACTGGGTGGATATCTAATTACTAAACATGCTCCTAAACCGCCGAAGGCACCTGACCGAGTAATTCAGAAAGCAACTTAATAATTTTGATGAAAATATCTGCTGATGAATGGGAAGCAGACCGCTGGGAAAATTTTCAAAAGATACTTTTAAAAGTTGGGAGTACAAACAATTTTCAAAAGAATCACTGGAGTGAAATTGTTCAAGCAAGCGACATATCAAGCTTTGATGAATTTCAATCACTCTGCCCTTTTACAACTAAAGAGGATCTAGTTGAAGATCGTAAACTTAATCCACCTTATGGAACGAATTTATCATATCCTATTTCAGAATATTTAAAATTTAATCAAACTAGTGGTACCTCTGGTACTCCAATGCCTTGGCTCGATACTGAGCAAGATTGGCTCTGGATGTTAAGAAACTGGAATATTGTTTTAGACTTTGCTGGTGTTCACAAAGGCGCATGTTGCATGTTTGCGTTTTCCTTTGGTCCATTTTTAGGCTTTTGGTCTGCTTATGAATCCGCTCAGCAGAGGGGTTGTTTATGCATTCCAACTGGTGGACAAAGCACGGAGCAAAGACTCAATGGAATTGTTGAAAATGAAGTGGAACATTTATTCTGTACGCCTACTTATGCTAGTCGATTAACAAATTTTGCAAAGGAAAGAGGATTTGATTTTAGTTCCCATGGTCTTAAATCGATAATCGTGGCAGGTGAGGTTGGGGGAAGCGATACAGCATTTAGAAATACAATTTCTTCGATTTGGCAAAAAGAAACAAAGATTTTTGATCATTATGGAATGACAGAAGTTGGGCCTGTTGCTTATGAAATTCCTCGTGTTTCAGGTGGCTTAAGAATTATTTTAGACAGTTATTTTCCTGAAGTTATTAATCCTAAAAATGGTTTACCTGTTAAAGAAGGCCAAAAGGGTGAATTAGTGCTTTCTACTTTAGGTAGGGCCGGGTGCCCTGTTTTTCGATATAAAACAGGTGATCTCGTTAAAGCTAAGTACGGATATGATGACGAGGGTTTGCCTACTTTTGATTTAATTGGTGGCATTCTAGGTCGATCTGATGATATGGTAGTAGTTCGTGGAGTAAACTTATACCCTTCTGCAGTAAATGCGGTGATCTTGAGTTTTCCCGAAATTATCGAGTATCAAGTTGTTTTTGAGAAGATTGACTCAATGCTAGAAGCGAAAGTGAATATTGAATCTATTTCAGATATTACAAAAAATTTACAACAAGCACTGCAAGAATCATTTTCTTTACGAATACCCGTTAAATTATTGCCAACAGGTTCATTACCCCGTCATGAAATGAAGTCCCGAAGGTGGATTAAACCCTAGTCGAAAAATATTTTAAGATGAAAAATATTATTAAAATTTCTAAACTTTCAAAATCCTATCCCTCGCCTGATGAAAACGAAGCAGTTGATGTTTTCAGTGAAGTTAATCTTGATGTTGAGGAAGGGTCTTCAATTGCAATTGTTGGACCTTCTGGCTCTGGAAAGAGTACCTTACTTAATATGATTGGCCTTTTAGATAAGCCCTCGGATGGAAGTATTGAGGTAAACCGGATAAAGCTTTCTTCTCTTTCAGATAGGGCTATTGCGGAATATCGAAATCAGTCAGTTGGATTTGTTTTTCAGTCTCATCACCTTCTTCCTTCCTGTACGGTTTTGGAAAATGTTTTAGTTCCTGCATTGGCGGGTTTTGGACAACTACATGGAGAAGATCTTCATAATCGTGGCCTTGAACTTTTAAAAGAAGTAGGACTCGCTCACCGTTTATCTCATTTACCAAGTCAAATTTCGGGTGGTGAAAAACAACGGGTTGCCGTTGCCCGTGCCTTAATTAACACTCCATCTGTATTATTGGCAGATGAGCCAACAGGTGCTCTTGACCAAAAAAACTCGAATCTTCTTATCGATTTACTTTCCAAATTAAATGTTCAAAAAAAGGTAACCTTATTAATGGTTACTCACTCAGTTGAAAGTGCTAATAAAATGCAGCATATTTACCATCTTCAAGACGGAGATTTAAGACAGCAGAAATAATGAGTTTATGGAAAATAATCTTTAGGAATTTGTGTTTTTTCCTAAGGCAGAATGTTGGTATTGCATTAGCATCAACTTTATGTGGGATAGTTCTTACGGGTGCTTTGACAGTTGGAGATTCGGTGCGTTCAACTCTTAGTAGTTTGGCGGAAAAGCGCATAGGCAAGGGTGATATAGCTATGCTGTCTCCTGATGGTTTTTTCGAGGAGGACCTTGCGGCTAGAATAAAAGCAAAGATTTCTGGGGGTGCTGTTATTGCCCCTATAGCACTATCGCGCGGAACATTAACCAACCCAGAAGGTTCGATAAGCGTTCCGAATATACAAGTTTTAGGTGTGGATGATAGGTTTTGGAAACTTGCTCCCGATTTTTCTCATACGCCACTTGGTACATGGTCGATTAAGAAAAAATTCCCAAAATGGAGTACCAATAGTTTTTTTGTTAATGAACGATTGGGTAGGCGATTAAATATTGATAGGGGTGCTCGTCTCATTCTTAGGATGGAAGAACCAAGTATGTTTTCAAGAGACGCACCATTATCTGGCGAGCGGGACAATAAATTTGTCACCATGAACAACGCGTTTGGTGGCATTTTACCGGCAGAGGGGTTTGGAAATTTTGGATTGCAGGGAAATCAGCAAGAACCGCTTACGCTTTTTGTTCCGCTCAATTCCCTACAAAAGAAACTTTTTCGATCAATGGATGATATTTCAGGCAGCACAAAATTTGCTAATTTCCTTCTCATTGGAGATCCGGGTAAATCGAAGATTGATCTTGCATTGGCAAAGAATGCTTTAGACCTGTGTTGGACTTTGGATGATGCCGGGATTGAAATCAAAGAGTTACATACTTCCAATGAATGGAGCGTTCGAACTAGACAAGTCTTCCTCTCAGATAGCTTGGCTAGGCAGGCAAGTCGTGTTAGCGAGAAATCAGCAGGCGTTTTAACTTATTTAGTTAATTCTATAGAAAAGAAATCTGATAAGAATCACACATTATTGATTCCATATTCCATGATGAGTGCCATATCCCCCAAAAGTGTTAGTTTTTTAACAAGTGATTGGGAGGAAAACGAAATAGCTTTGAATCAATGGGCAGCAGAGGATTTAAATGCATCTTTAGGAGATTTAATAACTGTTAGTTATTATACGGTTGGAGAAAGAAGAAAATTAATCGAGCGATCTAAGGAGTTTGTTTTACGAACAATTCTTCCAATGCCAGAGGTTATTCCTGATAATCAGGAAAGTGATTGGACCCCACGGTTTCCGGGATTGTCCGATGCGGAATCCTGCGGAGAATGGGATACGGGTATTCCAATTGTTCACAAGATAAGAGAGAGAGATGAGGATTATTGGGATAAATTTAGGGGAACGCCAAAAGGATTTGTTTCTTTAAAAGCAGGGCAGGAGATGTGGGGTAATCGGTGGGGCTCATTGACTGGATTAAGAATTGGAAGAGAAATTATCTCAAAAAAAGAGATAAAAGAAAAGTTGCGTAATAATTTGCGGGCTGAAGATGCTGGCCTTGTTCTTAGAAGCCTTCGTGCCGATGCCCAAAAATCAGTGGAATCTCCCGTCGATTTTGGCCAGCTTTTTATGGCCTTTAGTTTCTTTGTGATTCTATCTGCTCTAGCCATTGCTGGTATGCTATTTAGCTTTTCTCTTGAACAAAGAAGTCAACAAATTGGCTTATTACGAGCAATTGGCTGGAAAACTATAAAGATCAAAATAGTCTATTGGGGAGAGGGTTTAATTACTGCAACCATCGGAGCAATTGTTGGCGTTTTTCTTGCCTCCATTTATGGGAAAGCGATTCTTGATTTGTTGAGCGGGCAGTGGAGTGGTGCAGTTTCTGGTGCGAACTTTCATTATGATGCATCTTTAAGTTCCATGATGCTTGGCGGAATCTCTTCGGCTTTAATTTCTTTACTAGCTATGATTTTTTCAACACGAAAACTAGTAAAAAAAGAACCAAGAGAGCTTCTAGTTTCTTCCAGTTCAGGAGAAATTGCTGGTAATTCATCTGGCTGGCAAAGAGATTGGCGATTATGGGTGGGTGTATTTTGTTTGGTAGTATCTCTAGCTTTAGCTTTCTTAGTCGGGTTTAAAAGTAACCATGCATCCATGGCATTTTTCAGCGCAGGCGGATTCTTGTTAGTGGGGGGGCTTTTTATATTCCGCGTAAAACTGGGAAATCGATACATTACAGAAAAAAGTTTGTCTCGACTGTCTGAGCTAAATCGAAGAAACCTAGGCAGACGGGCAGGAAGAAGTCTTGTAACGGTGGGTTCTATGGCTGCAGGAGCTTTTCTTGTAGTTAGCACAGGAGCTTTTCGAAAAGCACCCAATTCATCTTCAGATGCTTTTCGATCTGGTACAGGAGGTTTTTCTTTTTGGGGAGAATCTGCTACTCCTATATACGATGATTTGAATCAGGAGGGATCGGCAAATTTATTCGATTTAAACAAAAGCCTTTTAGGTGACGCAAAGATAATTCCAATGCGTTTAAGGGAAGGCGACGATGCAAGTTGCCTCAATCTTAATAAAGCACTACGCCCTAGGATTTATGGGATTAAACCCAGCGATTTTTTTGGACGTTTTAATTTTAGTGAGGGCAATTGGTCTAGCTTACAAAAAAAACGAGAGAATGGAGTAATTCCTGCACTAGTTGATCAAAATACTTTAATGTGGGCTTTAAAAATGGGAATTGGTGAAAGATTGCCTTATTTGGATGGTGAAGGAAGGTTATTTGAGATTGAGTTAGTAGGTGCCTTCAAGGGATCTATGTTGCAGGGTGCACTTTTTATAAAAGAAGAAGATTTTTTAGATAAATTCAAACAACAGGGAGGGTATCGAAGTTTTCTGCTTTCGGGTAATAGAGAGGATGCTTTAAAGTTATCAGTTCATTTGGAGGATCGTTTGTTTCAATATGGAATGAACTTTCGTGATTCTCTAATAAAGCTTTCAGAATTACAAAAAGTAGAAAACACATACCTATCTATATTTCAGGGGCTAGGTGGCCTTGGAATGTTAATTGGTACATGTGGATTGGGTTTGGTTGTAGCCCGAAATTTAGTGGAGCGAGGCCATGAATTTGCCTTGCTAGAGGCAATTGGATTTCAATTCAATGATCTGCGAAGGAATGTCTTTTTGGAGCATACACAGCTTGCACTCTGGGGAATTCTTCTTGGATCATTCTCTGCAATATTAGGAATTTCACCTGCTTTATTTGGAGATATCTTGGATTCCCCAAGCTTGGGCTTTATGTGGTTTTTTATTGCACTAACTTTACTTGCTTTTTTCTGGATTGTGGCTGCCGTTTTCTTGACCTTGAATAAAAGTCAGCTTCAATTGTTAAAAAATGAATAGATTCCACTCTTTAAGAATAAGCGTTTCCGCCATGCTGAAAACATCTGCTTTTTTGTCTACTTTTATGATTGTAGGCTGTTTTCAACATACCCAGGAAAATGTTTCACCCGTTGAGATTTCAAGCGGTAAATCTGTTCCTGAAAAATTATCAAGCAAGACCAATACAAATTGGGTTGTTGAGTTCAGTGAAGATTTTTCCAATATTAATGTTGGAGAAGAACCTGAAGAATTGTTCATTTTGGATGGTGCATACACCGTTCAACTGAGTCCTAGTAATGAGAAAAGTCTTACACTGCCTGGTTCTCCTATGGGAGATTTTGGTGTGCTTTTCGGTCCTAGGATCAGAGAAAAGGCTATAGAGCTACGATTTTCTTTTTTCTCTACAAAAAAAGGTAGGAGGCTACCTTCAATAGCCGCTGGTATTGGCGGCGTCCGTGGTTTACGATTGAGACTTAATCCAGCTGCGAAGAAGTTAATCTTATTTTATGATGATGAAGTTCTTAAAGAAATACCTTTTAATTGGGTTGCAGGTCAGTGGTGGTCTATGCGTTTACAGATGTCTCCCGAAGATTTGAATAAATCAACATTTGTTCGCTACAAATTATGGCAGAAGCAAAAACCTGAGCCGAGTTCTTGGCTGTTTAAGGAGAAATTTGATATTGAATATAAAGGTGGCAAGTGCGCAATTTGGGGTTTTCCATATGCCAGCACACCAATTTTTTTTGACGACATAAGTATTCTTTCCAATTAATTTAATCTGAAATATAAAACTACTTTTTTTAAAAAGAGAATTTTATTAATTCATTTGAAAAAGAATTCGATGCGAATCCGGCTAATTTCAAAACAATTTTCTTTATGGGGAATTCTCTCTGCCGCTCTCTTAAAGTTAAGTTTTGCACAAGAAGGAAAGCAGGAAATGGCGTATCAAAAAGTCCTGCCCCTTTTGGAGGAATACTGCTATGATTGTCATGGAGACGGTGCACAAAAAGGTGGTTTTGCCATTGACGAGTTAATATCACTTGGGAGTTTCAGTGATCATAAGGAAAATTGGGATAAAATTTGGAAGAATATTTACAACCGAAATATGCCCCCTGCAAATATTCCTCAACCGCATAATCATGAAATTTCCACAATTTTATCATGGATAGAGAAAAATTCTTTTGAATATGAAGCTCAAGAGATTGATCCTGGGCATGTGGTGCTGA